>NZ_JBEYWO010000024.1:0-161386 GCF_040644455.1 Streptomyces sp. NPDC046977 | reverse complement strand
TCGGGTGCGATTCAGCATCGTGCGGGGATGCAGACGTCGAAGACGATCGTGGCGGTGAACAAGGATCCGGAGGCGCCGATCTTCGAGTTGGTGGATTTCGGGGTGGTGGGTGACCTGTTCCAGGTGGTGCCGCAGTTGACCGAGGAGGTCACTGCCCGTAAGGGCTGATCTTCGTTTCCCCGCGGGTGGCTCCCTCACGGCCCCCGCGACCGGGCCCCGTGGCGCCACCCGGCACCACGGGGCTCCGCATGTCATTGACGGCCCGGCGAGGCACACCTAGCGTTGTTTCAACGAATTGTTGAAGCGTTGGAGGGCGGCAGATGACGCAGGACGGGACGGTCCGCACCTCGCTCGGCGACGCGGTACGCCAGGACATCGGCGCGTCCCTGGCCGGTGTCGACGCCGAACTCGCCCGCCGCTACCCCGGGGACCCGGGCACCCGGCAGCCCGTGCACACCGTCTACGTCCCCGCCGACGTCTTCGCCGCGGACACCGTGCGGACCTGGGGGGACCGCGCCGTCGCCGCCCTCGACGAGCACGCGCCGGACGCGGACTCCTTCGCCGCGGTCCTCGCCCTGCCGCCCGAGTCCGCTGCCGACGTGCACGACCGCGTCCGCGCCAAGCTGCGGCGCGAACCCGTCGAGGATCTGCGCATCGACTTCGAGGACGGCTACGGCCCCCGGCCCGACGCGGAGGAGGACGCCGACGCGGCCGCCGCGGCACGCCTCGTCAACGCCGCCGTGGCGGACGGCAGCGCGCCCCCGTACGTCGGCATCCGTATGAAGTGCCTGGAGGCGGCCGTACGGGACCGGGGGATCCGCACCCTGGACGTCTTCCTCACCGGCCTCATGGACGCCGGGGAACTGCCGCGGGGGCTCGTGCTCACCCTGCCGAAGGTGACGTTCCCTCAGCAGGTCACGGCGATGGTGCGGCTGGTGGAGGAGTTCGAGAAGGCCCGCGGGCTCGAAGCGGGGCGGATCCGCTTCGAGATCCAGATCGAGACGACGCAGTCCGTCCTGGGCCCCGACGGCACCGCCACCGTCGCCCGGTTCATCGACGCGGCCGAGGGCCGGCTCACCGGACTGCACTACGGCACCTTCGACTACAGCGCCGCCTGCGGGGTCAGCGCCGCCCACCAGTCGCTGGACCACCCGGTCGCGGACCACGCCAAGGCCGTCATGCAGGTGGCCGCCGCGGGGACAGGCGTCCGGCTCTCCGACGGCGCGACGAACGTCCTCCCGGTCGGGCCCACCGCGCAGGTCCACGACGCCTGGCGCCTGCACTACGGACTCGTCCGCCGCTCCCTCGCCCGCGCCTACTACCAGGGCTGGGACATGCACCCTGGGCACCTTCCCACCCGTTACGCCGCCGTCTACGCCTTCTACCGCGAGGGCCTCCCCGCGGCGGCCGCCCGCCTCGCGGCGTACGTGGCCCGGGCCGGCGGCGACATCATGGACGAGCCCGCCACCGCCAGGGCCCTGAGCGGCTACCTCCTCCGCGGCCTCGACTGCGGCGCCGTCGACCCGGACGAGGTCACCGCCGCCGCGCGACTCTCGCGGCGCGACCTCGACGTACTGGCGGGACGCGCGCGCTGACGGCGGCGCAGGATCCTGAGCCGCGCAGGCCGGTGAGCGGCACGGTGGCCGTGCCGCCCCGGACAGCCGCCGGGGCGGGGCGGACCCCGTCAGACCATGGGCGGGAGTTCGCCCGAGCCGCGGGCGATGAGCCGGCAGGGGAGTTCCAGGCGGTCGGGCGCCCCCGCGGCGCCGTCGAGCCGCTGGAAGAGCAACCGTGCGGCCGTGCGGCCGAGTTGTGCAGGGTCCTGGGCGATGACGGTGATCGCGGGCCGGAGGAGGTCCGCGAGCTCGAAGTCGTCGAAGCCGACGAGCGCGACGAGCTGCGGGCGGTCGGCCAGCACGCGTACCGCGGTCACGGTGATCCGGTTGTTGCCCGCGAAGATCGCCGTGACGGGCTCCGGCCCGGCCAGCATCCGGTCGAGTTCCGAGCGCACGCGCTCCGGCGCCGTCGTGCCGCAGGAGACCCAGCCGTCGTGGACGGGGAGCCCGGCGTCCGCCATGGCCTCGCGGTAGCCGCGCAGGCGCTCCGCGGCCGTGTGGATACGGGGGAGGTCGCCGATGAAGCCGATGCGCCGGTGCCCGTGGGCGATGAGGTGCGCGACGCCTTCGCGGGTGCCCCCGGCGTTGTCGCTGACGACCACGTCCGCGTTGATGCCGCCGGCGGGCCGGTCGACGAAGACCGTGGCGACGCCTGCCGCTATCTCCGGCTCCAGGTAGCGGTGGTCCTCGCTCGCCGGGACGATGACCAGCCCGTCGACGCGCCGGGCGCAGAACGCCAGCACCAGTTCCTGCTCGCGTTCGGCGTCCTCCGCGCTGGACCCCGTGAACAGCAGCGTCCCGTGCGCGCGGGCGAGGTCCTCGACGGCGCGGCTGAGCGGCGAGTAGAAGGGGTCCGCGAGGTCTTCCAGGACGAGACCGATACTGGCGGTCCGGCCCTTGCGCAGCAGGCGCGCGCTGTCGTTGCGGCGGAAGCCGAGGGCGTCGATGGCGGCCTGCACGCGGGCGATCGTGTCGTCGGTGACCCCCGGCTCCTCGTTGACGACGCGGGAGACGGTCTTCAGGCCGACACCGGCCCGAGCGGCGACGTCCTTCATGGTGGGCCGGGCGGTTCGCGGAATATCGGTCACGCCCGGATCCTATGGGCTGGACAACGTTGTCAACAAAGGGCGACACTACGCCCATGCCGTTCGAGAGCACAGCTGAACCCACCGCACCGCCGTTGCACGCCGCCGACCGGGGTCCGCTGGTCGCCGCCGTCGACGTCGGGGGCACGAAGATCGCGGGCGCCCTGGTGGATCCCCATGGGCGGCTGCTGCTGCGCGCCCTGCGTCCGACGAGAGCCGACCGGGACGCGGAGACCGTGATGGGATCGGTCGCCGAGGTGCTGGACGAGCTGCGCGCGGCCGCCGAGTGGCCGCGCGTCGTCGCCGTCGGCATCGGCAGCGCCGGCCCGATCGACGCCTCACGCGGGACGGTCAGCCCGGTCAACATCGGCTCCTGGCGCGACTACCCGCTGGTGGCGGAGGTCGCCGCGCGCGTGGACGGGCTGCCGGTCGTGCTGACCGGCGACGGCATGGCGATCACCGCCGCCGAGCACTGGCAGGGTGCGGCGCGCGGCCACGACAACGCCCTGTGCATGGTGGTCTCCACCGGGGTCGGCGGCGGCCTGGTCCTCGGTGGGGCGCTGCACCCCGGCCCGACCGGCAACGCGGGCCACATCGGTCACATCAGCGTCGATCTCGACGGCGACCTGTGCCCCTGCGGCGGCCGTGGCTGTGTCGAGCGGCTGGCGAGCGGGCCCAACATCGTGCGCCGCGCCCAGGAGGCCGGCTGGCTCCCGGCGGCGGGAGAGGCGGCCGACGCCGCCGCCGTGGCCCGTGCCGCCCGCGCCGGGGACGCGGTGGCGCTGGCGTCCTTCGACCGCGCCGCACAGGCGCTGGCGGCCGGCATCGCCGCGACCGCGACCCTGGTGGAGATCGACATCGCCGTGATCGGCGGAGGCGTCGCCGGCTCGGGGGCGCTGCTGTTCGACCCCCTGCGCACCCATCTGCGCCGGTACGCCACGCTCTCGTTCGCGGCCGGCGTGAAGGTCGTCCCCGCGGTGCTCGGCACGGACGCGGGCCTGGTGGGCGCCGCCGCGGCGGCCGGCGAGGCGCTGGGACTGGAGGCGTTCGGCGCGGTGCGCTAGTACCGTCCGCCAGTTGTGGCCAGGAGGTGCCCCCGCTGGGGGCATCCCGCCGCGCGCACGCGCAGCCCCAGTTGTCGGCTCGTGCCCGCCACCGGGCCGATGAACGGGCGGACGCCGACCCCCTCCCGGCGGCGGTTCGTCCGGGGTGCCAGGGGCGCCGTCCCTTCGCGGGGGAGGCCCGTGCGAGTTCCGAGGCAGGCTGAGGGCGAGGCGCGCGCATCCGCCACCCGCAGGGGCGTTCCCTGCACTGCCGTTCGCCGCCCCGCGGTCTTCTGGCACCGCGTCGGCGGTTCATGGCCCGATTCGACCTGGAGGCCGACAAGGGCTGAGCTCGGGGTACGCGGGTTCTGAGGCCGCCGGTATGCGCCGATGGCCGGGTCTGCGCGTTTGCCGACGCCGATGATCCGGGCAATTCGTAGGGGGCTACCGGGCTACGGAAGAGGGGGCACCGTGATCGTCTGGCTCAACGGCACGTTCGGCGCGGGCAAGACCACTGCGGCACGCGAACTGCTCGATCTGCTGCCGGGAAGCGTGCTCTACGACCCGGAACTCATCGGCACAGGGCTGCGGCTCATGCTCCCCGAGAAGCGGTTGGGCGAGGTCTCCGACTACCAGGACCTGCCCTGCTGGCGGCGGCTGGTGGTCGACACGGCCGCCGCGCTGCTGAGCGAGATCGGCGGCGGGCCGCTGGTCGTCCCGATGACGCTGCTGCGGCAGGAGTACCGGGACGAGATCTTCGGGGGCCTGGCCGCCCGCAGAATCGAGGTGCGGCACTTTGTGCTCGATGCTGAGGAAACGGTTCTGCGCGAGCGCATCGAGCAACGCGCGGAGATCCCCGGCGACCCCGGGGCGAGCGCCGAGGTGCGCGTCTGGTGCCTGGACCAGCTCGCCGCCTATCGAGAGGCGCTGCCCTGGCTCACCGCGGACGCCCATGTCGTCGACACCGACGGCCTGAACCCGCGGAGCACCGCGGAGCGCGTCGCCGAGGCGATACGCGAGGGCGAGGGCGTCTGCGACATCGTGCAGACCCCGGAGCCCACGTCGGAGACGCTCGCCGCGGGCGTGCTCCTCTTCGACGAGCAGGACCGCGTGCTGCTGGTCGACCCCACCTACAAGCCCGGCTGGGAGTTCCCCGGTGGTGTCGTCGAGCCCGGCGAGGCCCCCGCCCGGGCCGGGATGCGCGAGGTCGCGGAGGAGCTCGGCCTGCACCTGCCCACGGTTCCCCGCCTGCTCGTGGTCGACTGGGAACCGCCCCTGCCGCCCGGCTACGGGGGCCTGCGGCTGCTCTTCGACGGCGGTCGCCTCGGCGCGGCCGAGGCCGAACGGCTGCTTCTGCCGGGGGCGGAACTGCGCGGCTGGCGCTTCGCCACCGAGGACGAGGCCGCCGCCATGCTCCCGCCCGTCCGCCTGACGCGTCTTCGCTGGGCACTGCGGGCCCGTGAGCGGGCCACCGTGCTCAACCTGGAGGCGGGAGTGCCCGTGGGTGCCTGACCCGGGACGGCGGGGGGCCGACCTGCCGACCTGCCGCCCGAGGTCCGGCCGGGCACCCGACGCGAGAGCGCGCCGGTGCCCGGCCGGACCTGACCGGGACGGTTGTCAGACGGCCTTGCTCTCGGCGTAGCCGCGCAGGAACAGCGCCTCGGCGAGCGAGAGCTTCTCCAGCTCCTCCGGGGAGACGCTCTCGTTGACCGCGTGGATCTGCGCCTCGGGCTCGCTGAGACCGATGAGCAGCATCTCCGCCTCGGGGTAGAGCGTGGCGAGGGTGTTGCACAGCGGGATGGAGCCGCCCATGCCGGCGATCTCGAGGTCCTTGCCGTAGGCGGTGCGCATGGCCTCGGCCATGGCCGAGTACGCCGGGCTGGAGGTGTCCGCGCTGAACGCCTGACCGCTGCCGGTCTGCGTGACCTCGACGTGGGCGCCCCAGGGGGCGGCCGCCTTGAGGTGGGCGATGAGGAGGTCGGCGGCCTCCTGGGCGTCCACGCCCGGCGGAACCCGCAGGCTGACCTTGGCCGCCGCCGTGGCCTGGACGGACGGGGTGGCACCCACGACGGGCGGGGCGTCGATGCCGAGCACGGTGACCGAGGGGCGGGCCCAGACGCGGTCGGCGACCGTGCCGCCGCCCACGAGGGAGACACCGTCGAGGACCTTGGCGTCGCCGCGGAAGTCCTCCTCCGGGTACTGCAGCCCGTCCCACGAGGCGTCCATGGCGAGCCCCTGGACCGTCGCGGCACCGGTCTCGTCGTGCAGGGTGTGCAGGATGCGGATCAGGGCGCTGAGTGCGTCGGGCGCGGCGCCGCCGAACTGACCGGAGTGCAGGTTGCCCTTGAGCGTGCTGACCTTGACCTCGACGAGCGCCATACCGCGCAGCGTGGCCGTGACGGTGGGCAGTCCGCAGCGGAAGTTGCCGGTGTCGCCGATGACGATCGCGTCGGCGGCGAGCAGCTCGGGGTGCTCCTCCGCGTAGCGCTCGAGGCCGCCCGTGCCCTGCTCCTCGGACCCCTCGGCGATGATCTTCACGCCGACCGGCACCCCGCCGTTGTCGCGCAGCGCGCGCAGGGCCATGAGGTGCATGATCAGGCCGCCCTTGCAGTCGGCCGCGCCGCGCCCGTACCACCTGCCGTCGCGCTCGGTCAGCTCGAACGGCGGGGACAGCCAGCCGGCCTCGTCCAGCGGCGGCTGCACGTCGTAGTGCGCGTAGAGCAGCACGGTGGGCGCGCCCTCGGGGCCGGGCAGGTAGCCGTAGACCGACTGCGTGCCGTCGGGGGTGTCCAGCAGCGCGACGTCCTGGAAACCGTCCTCGGTCAGGGCGTCCGCGATCCACTGCGCGGCCCGCTCGCACTCGCTCTTCGGGAACTGCCTCGGGTCGGCCACCGAGCGGAACGCCACCAGCTCGGCCAGCTCGGTCCGGGCCCGCGGCATGAGGGCGGCGACGGTTGCGGCGAGTGGTGCGGCGGACATGGGCGCTCCTTGTGGGTGCGTGTTCGGTCGAACGCGTGGATCGTGTACAGGTGCTCGGGATCGATGGTGCCACAGTCGTGCCCGGGCACCCGCGGATTAGGATGCGCTGAGCAGGGGTGACAGCAGCCTGCGGGTCGGACGGGAGCGGGAGCACGTGAGCAGCGAGTACCAGGCGCAGGACGGCGGTTCGGCGGACGGCGCCGAGGACGCATCGGTGTGGGACGTCGTCGTGGTCGGGGCGGGGCCCGCCGGGGCGTCCGCGGCCTATGCCGCGGCCACGGCCGGACGCCGCGTCCTGCTGTTGGAGAAGGCCGAACTGCCCCGCTACAAGACCTGCGGTGGCGGCATCATCGGGCCCTCGCGCGACGCTCTTCCGCCGGGCTTCGAACTTCCGCTGCAGGATCGTGTGCACGCGGTCACCTTCAGCCTCAACGGCCGCCTGACCCGGACCCGCCGGTCCCGGCACATGCTCTTCGGGCTGATCAACCGGCCCGAGTTCGACGCCCAGCTCGTCGAGGCGGCGGTCGCCGCGGGCGCCGAGCTGCGCACCGGTGCCGCCGTCTCGCGGGTCGAGCAGCACGGCACCTCCGTCCCCGACCGGCGCACGGTCGCGGTGGTGCTCGCAGGCGGCGAGACGGTGCTCGCGCGGGCGGTCGTCGGCGCCGACGGCTCCGCCAGCCGCATAGGCGCCCATGTCGGCGTCAAGATGGACCAGGTCGACCTGGGCCTCGAGGCCGAGATCCCGGTCCCTCCGGAGGTTGCCGAGGACTGGGCGGGCCGGGTGCTGATCGACTGGGGCCCGCTGCCCGGCAGTTACGGCTGGGTCTTCCCGAAGGGCGAGACCCTGACGGTCGGTGTGATCTCCGCGCGCGGTGACGGCGGTGCCACCAAGCGCTATCTCGAGGACTTCATCGGCCGGCTCGGTCTGGCCGGGTTCGAACCGAGCATCTCCTCCGGGCATCTGACGCGCTGCCGTGCCGACGACTCCCCGCTCTCCCGCGGCCGGGTGGTGGTCTGCGGCGACGCCGCGGGCCTGCTGGAGCCGTGGACCCGTGAGGGCATTTCCTTCGCCCTGCGGTCGGGTCGCCTCGCGGGCGAGTGGGCGGTGCGCATCTCCGAGTCGCACGACGCGGTCGACGCCCGGCGCCAGGCGCTCAACTACGCGTTCGCGGTCAAGGCCGGACTCGGGGTGGAGATGGGGGTGGGCCGCCGCATGCTCGGCATCTTCGAGAAGCGCCCCGGTCTGCTGCATGCCGCCCTCACCACCCTTCCGCCGGCGTGGAACACCTTCGCCCGGATCACCCGAGGTTCGACCTCGCTCGCCGAGATCGTTCGCACCCATCCGCTGGCCCGTCGTGCGCTAGAGTCTTTCGACCGCTCCTGATCTTCATCTGTCCATCTACTGCCTGCCTTAAAGAGGGTGTTGAGGGGCAGACACCTTCTTGGAGGTAGCCCTGACATGCCGTTGAAAAGTGAAGATGGCCGACTGCCCTGGTGGGCCCGGTGGTTGACCGGGCTCATAGTGGTGGCGGGCCTGCTGCTGCTGGTCGCCAAAGCCGACCTGATACCCGGCCTGCCCAACCCCTTCGCCGAGGAGACCCACGACCGGACCGGCCCCGTGGTGCTCAAGGCGATCCAGGACATGAACCGCTTCGAGGGAGCCAGCGGCGACTTCCAGGTCGTCGTCGACCTGGAGAAGGACGCCAAGTTCCTCCCCGACGCGGTGCGCGGCCGGCGCACGCTCTACGTCGGCGCCGGCAGCGTCGACGCCTATGTGGACCTCGGGGATGTGGGCCCGAAGGGCGTCGAGATCACCGACGACCGCAAGTCGGCAGTGCTGACCCTGCCGCACGCCCAGCTGGAGCGCACCTCGCTCGACCCCGACCGCTCCTACATCGTCGCCGAGGAGCGGGGCTTCTTCGACCGGCTCGGCGACTTCTTCTCCTCGCACCCCAACGACGAGCAGCAGATCCAGCAGCTGGCAGCGAAGAAGATCCAGGACGCGGCCAAGCAGACGGAGCTGGCGAAGCGGGCAGAGACCAACACCCGCGCCATGCTGGAGCGTCTGCTGATCTCGCTCGGCTTCGAGAAGGTGGAGGTCCGGTTCAGCTGACGGCCGTGATCCGGAAGACGGGGTGTTTCGGGGCTATCGCGCGCAGCTCCTCGTCGGTGGAATCGGGTCCGACGCCTCCGAAGAACACGCCGACCTCCGCCTTCCAGCGCTTGAGGTAGGCACGCAGCACCTCGGGCTTGACATCGTCGGCCACCTCGGTGGCGGTGAACTCCTCCACGCGCTTGCCCAGCAGGAGTTGACCGCCACCGGCGGCCCGCATGTTGTGGGTCCACTGGACGTGGCCGCGGGGAGCGACGAGGAAGCGCTCCCCGTCCACAGTGAGCAGGTTCACCGGCGTACGGCGCCATTCCCCGCTCTTGCGCCCCTTGACCGCCAGCACGCGCGAGCCCCACACGCTCAGACCGCGCCGGGTGAGCCAGGCGACGAAGCGGTTGAAGACGTGGACGGTGAACCAACCCGGCTTCATGACGTGCTCGGACACGGTGACTCCTCCGAAAAGTGTGAGCGGTGCTCTCGTCTGAGAACAGTGTGCAGCAGTCGGTGAGGCAAAAGCAAGAGCACTGCTCTGAATCTTGGTCGATCTCTCCGATCCGTTTACACTGATCCGCATGGGTGTGATCAAAACGGCCAGGGAACGGGCTCGCGGCGAAGTGACCGCCGCCATCAAGGAAGAAGCGCGCCGGCAACTCGCCGACGAAGGGGCCGCGCGTCTGTCGCTCCGCTCGGTGGCCCGGGAGCTGGGCATGGTCTCCTCGGCCCTCTACCGCTACTTCCCCAATCGGGACGTGCTGCTCACCGCGCTGATCGTCGACGCCTACGACGCCGTCGGCGCTGCCGCCGAGACCGCGTTCGAGGGCGTGGGGGACGCCGACCCCGTCACGAGCTGGGCCGTCGTCGGCCGTGCCGTGCGCGGCTGGGCACTGGAACATCCCCATGAGTACGCCCTGATCTACGGCTCGCCGGTGCCCGGCTACAGCGCCCCGCTCGACACCATCGGCCCGGCCTCCCGGGTCGCGCTCGTGCTCCTCACGGTGGCGGAAAGGGCGCACGCCACCGGCCGGCTCGCCCTGCCCGCGCCGGACGCGCCGATCAGCGAAGGGGTGCGCGCCGACGCCTGGCGGCTCGTCAAGGACCTGGACCAGGACCTGCCACCGCAGGCGCTCCCGGCGCTGATCGCCGCATGGGCCCAGCTCTTCGGCCTCATCGGCTTCGAGCTCTTCGGCCAGTTCAACAATGTGGTGGAGGCCCGGGACGAGTTCTTCGACCACGCGATGGCGGCTCTGGCCCACCAGGCCGGTCTGTGCAGCGACCCCGTACTCCCGGGGGAGTAGGCGAGGTCACCGCCGTGATCGGACGCAGGCTCCCGGCCCGCCGTTCTAGCGTGGCGTCATGAGCGACGACGAAGCCGGACTCGCGCCGTCCGGCGGCAGCCTCCGCCGGCGTCCGCCGTGGGCCCGCCACGACGAGCCGGGGCGCGGCGGCGGGGACGGCCTGCCGCGCCGCCCCTGGATCGCTTCGGTCGTCCTCGCGTTCGTCCAGGTGGTGGGCACGACCGCTGCTTCGCACAACGGCACCGGTCATGTCCCGCTCGACCACTTCGGCTACCTGCTGCTCCTCGCGGGCCCTGTCGCCCTGCTGTGGCGCCGGCGCGCGCCCGTCGTGGTCGCCGCCGTGGTGTCCGCGGTGACACTGGTCTATCTCGCCGCGGGCTACGCCTACGGTCCGGTCTTTCTCAGCGTCGTCGCCGCCTACTTCTCCGCTGTGGCCGCAGGGCGGCGCCGGTCCGTCTTCGTCGTGGCGGCCTGCCTGTACACGGCCTACGTGCTGGTCACGTTGTGGCTCTACCGCTATCTCCCGCCCACTGGGGACCACCGGGCCTCATGGGCGCAGGTGTCCGGCGCGGCGGCATGGCTGCTGGCCATCCTCGCCGTGGCCGAACTGTGGCGGCTGCGTCGCGAGAGCTATGTGCGCGAGCGGCGGGAGCGGGCCGAGGAGGCGCGCCGGCGGGCCGACGAGGAGCGGTTGCGGATCGCGCGCGAACTGCACGACGTCCTCGCGCACAGCATCTCGGTGATCAATGTGCAGGCGGGTGTCGCCCTCGCGCTCATGGACGAACGTCCCGAACAGGCCCGGCAGGCTCTCACGACCATCAAGGCCGCCAGCAAGGAGGCGCTCGGCGAGGTCCGCCAGGTCCTCGGCACGCTCCGGGCACCGGGCGAGGCGCCCCGGTCGCCGGCGCCGGGCCTGGACCGCCTGCCGGAACTGCTCGAACAGGCCGCCGGCGCCGGACTCGGCGTCGAGGTGACCCGCGAGGGAACCGCCGTCCCCCTGCCTCCCGGCGTCGACCTCGCGGCCTTCCGTATCGTGCAGGAGGCGCTGACCAACATCATCCGGCACTCGGGGTCGCGCAGGGCGAGCCTGAGGATCGTCCATCGCGCGCGGGAGATCGAACTGTGCGTCGACGACGAGGGCCCCGCCACGGCGACCGCCGCGCAGTCCCCGGATGCCGACGGTGGCAACGGGCTGCTCGGGATGCGGGAACGCGCCGCCGCGCTGGGCGGCCACGTGGTGGCGGGCCCGCGTCCGGGCGGTGGCTTCCGGGTGCTGGCCCGGCTGCCCTTCGACACCGTCGCGGCGACGGCCGTCCCCGACAAGGAGATCCGATGATCCGGGTGGTGCTCGCCGACGACCAGGTGCTGGTGCGCGCCGGATTCGCCGCGCTGCTGGACGCCCAGCCCGACATCGAGGTCGTCGGGGAGGCCCCCGACGGATCGGAGGCCGTACGCCTGGTGCGCGAACTGGCCCCGGATGCGGTGCTGATGGACATCCGCATGCCGGTCATGGACGGTCTGGAGGCCACCCGCCGGATCACCGAGGACCGGGCGCTCGCGGGGGTCAAGGTGGTCATCCTCACCACCTTCGAGCTGGACGAGTACGTCTTCGAGGCCATCCGCGCCGGTGCCTCGGGCTTCCTGGTCAAGGACACCGAGCCCGAGGAACTGGTGCGCGCGGTCCGGGCAGTGGTGGACGGCGACGCCCTGCTCTCGCCGGGCGTGACCCGACGCCTGATCGCGGAGTTCGCGGCCCGCTCCAAGGCACCCGCGGCCGCGACGGAGCTGGAACGGCTCACCGAGCGCGAACGCGAGGTGATGGCCCTGGTGGGGATCGGGCTGTCGAACGAGGAGATCGCCCGCCGCCTGGTGGTCAGCCCGCTGACCGCCAAGACGCACGTCAGCCGGACCATGGTCAAGCTCGGCGCCCGCGACCGGGCCCAACTGGTGGTCCTGGCCTACGAGTCCGGCCTGGTGCGGCCCGGCTGGCTCGGTTAGGCCGTCCGGACCCGCGCCCCCCGTTCGCCGCGCGGGTCCGGACGGCGGTCCGGGCCTCAGTCGCCCACGGAGACCCGCTCGGCCTCGGCGGCCTTCCGCGAGCCGTCGGAGGAGGCGACGACGAACCCGTACGAGGCCCGGCGGCGCAGCCCGGTCAGCGTGATCAGCAGACCGGCCAGCGCGATGACGCTGACGACGACCAGTCCGGGCCGGAAGCTGTCGAGCACCGCCTGCGGAGTGGCGGGGTCGTGCCCGCCGCCCGCGGTGATCGCCGCCGTCACGACGGCCAGGAAGATCGCGCCACCCACCTGGAACGAGGTGTTGAGCAGTCCGGAGACCATGCCCTGCTCCTCGTCGCGCACGCCGTTGGTGGCCTGGATGTTGAGCGACGGGAAGACCAGGGCGCAGGCCGCGCCGAGCAGCAGCATCGAGGGCAGGATGACGGCGGCGTAGTCCGGCGACAGGTCGATCCGCAGGAAGAGCACGTAGCCGACGAACAGCAGGGTGAACCCCGTGGCGATCACGCGGGGCGTGCCGAAGCGGTCCACCAGCGGCCCGATGCGCGTCGAGGCGAGAGCGACGAGGCCGCCCGCGGGAAGGAAGGCGAGCGCCGTCTGCAGCGCGGACCATCCGAGCAGCGACTGCATGTACTGCGTGACGAGGAACTGGAAGCCCACGTAGGAGCCGAAGAACGCGGCGCCTCCGAGGTTGGCGCGGATCTGCTGGGGCGAGCGCAGGACGCCCAGCCGGATCAGCGGGTGGCTGCTGCGGTGCTCGATGACGGCGAACGCGGTGAGCAGGACGGCGACGGCGGCGAAGGACAACAGGGTGCGCGCCGAACCCCAGCCCGCCTCGGGGGCGGACACGACCGTGTAGACGAGGAGCAGCATCGAGGTGGTGCCGGTGAGAGCGCCGGGCAGGTCGTATCCCCGGCCCGCGCCCTTCTCGCGCGGACTCGACGGGATCAGGCGCAGTCCCGCGACCAGCGCCAGGATCGCGACGGGGGCGGGCAGCAGCATGGTCCAGCGCCAGCCCACCTCGGTGAGCAGCCCGGAGAGCACCAGGCCCATCGAGAAGCCGGTCGCGCCGCAGGTGGTGTAGATGCTGAGGGCCCGGTTGCGGACGGGGCCCTCCGGGAACGTCGTGGTGATGATCGACAGTCCGGCGGGGGCGGTGAACGCGGCGCTCAGGCCCTTGATGAACCGGGTGGCGATGAGCAGTTCGCCGGAGTCGACGAGGCCGCCCAGCAGTGAGGCGGCGGCGAAGACGCCCAGCGCGATCAGGAAGACCCGGCGCCGGCCGAGCAGGTCGGCGGCACGGCCGCCGAGGAGCAGCAGGCCCCCGTAGCCGAGGATGTAGCCGCTGACGACCCACTGCAGGGACGAGGTGGTCAGGTCGAGGTCCTTGGCGATCGACGGCAGCGCCACGCCGACCATCGAGACGTCCAGGGCGTCGAGGAAGAGCGCGGCGCAGAGCACGAGCAGGGTGCCCCACTGACGAGCGCTCCAGCGGCCTTCCGTACCGGGGACGGTGGTGTCGGGAGAGGTCATGCCGAGGAGACTACATGCACGTGCATCAAATGCAAATGCATTTAATGTGTGTACATCAAATGATGGAATTCTGCTATCCTGCGCGCATGACCGGCGTGAAAAGTGAGCATGTGCTCGTGGAGCGGTGGCGGGAGGTCCTTGCCCTGCACGCGCGGACCGCGTGCGAGCTCGACCGCGAACTGCACCAGCTCGGCCTCGGCGCGAGCGATTTCGAGGTGCTCGACATCCTCGCGGAGGGCGGCCCGGAGGAGGACTGCACTTTCCGCGTCCAGGAGCTCGCCGACCGCGTTCACCTGAGCCAGAGCGCACTGTCCCGCCTGGTCGGCCGGCTGGAGAAGGAAGGGCTGGTCAGCCGGGGGATCTGCAGTGAGGACCGGCGGGGCGTCCGGGTCGGGCTGACGGACGCCGGGCGCGTGCGCCACGAAGAGGCCAGGCCTCTCCAGCGTGCCGTCCTGGAGCGGATCCTCGGCGCGTCCTGACCTTCGGCGGGGTCTGCCGGGGCTGTTGCCCGGCGCTCAGCGGGCGGCGGGCTTGCGGCGTACGTAAAGCTGCTTGCGCACCTTGGCGACGGTCGTGCCGTCGGCGGCGACGACGTCGTTCTCGAACCACACCAGCGCCTTGTCGCCTCCCGCGGTGAGGGCGCGCATCTCCTCCAGCCGGCCCTCGGTGAGCTTGAAGTCGGCGAACACGTCACCGCGCCCGGGTGAGAGGAAGTCGATCTCGGCGGCGCGGTCCCACACCAGGTAGTCCCGGCCGAGGCGGTTCATCGTCAGCAGCATCCAGAACGGGTCGGCCATCGAGAAGAGCGAGCCGCCGAAATGGGTGCCCACGTAGTTGCGGTTGAACCGGTGCAGGCGCAGGCGCACCCGGGCCGAACTCCAGTCGTCGGCGATGTCGAGCACCCGGATGCCCGCGAAGAGATAGGGCGGCCACCAGTTGATCGCGCGGCGAAGGGTCCCGGGTGCGAGGGGGCGTCGTGCCATGAGGGTGACGGTAGTACGCGAAGTTACTCACCGGTAATGCGACGCCCGCCGACGTCGGTCAGGTGACGGCCCCCGTGCGCCGCCACAGCTCCACCAGCGAAATGTCGCCGCTGACCTGGAGCTTCTCGTACGGAGCCCGGTTCCACAGGGCGAGATACAGGTCGCCGGCGGTGCCGCTCACCGTGCAGTCCGCGGCCCCCTCGCCCGCGTGCTCGACCACCAGGGGATCCGCGGAGAGGCGGGCCAGCCAGTCCGCTCGCCCGGCCGGCAGGTCGACGGCGCGGACCCGGAGCGTCCCCGGGGCCTCGGTGCGTACCCGGCTCTTCGGCCGCGTGTGGAAGCCCGACAGCAACTCGTCGATGCCGTCCGCCGCGAAGGCGGGGTCGACGGGGGAGGGGCCGCGGCCCGCCGCGATCTCCGCGTCGACGCGGTGCACGGCCGTCTCGTGCGCCTGCCGCCGCGCCCAGAAGCCGAGCGGGGAATCGGCCCGCAGGAAGTACCAGCACTCCAGGTCCTCCGGGGCGGTCTCCAGCGCGTTCACGAGCCGCTCGTGCCCGTCCCGGAACCAGCCGAGCAACTCCCGGTCGTCCGCCGGGGTCTCGGCCGTGATCGGCTCCGGCCGCATCCGTCCCTCGGCGACGAACCGGGTCGCCCAGCGGTGCACGGTCCCCTGATGGCGGACCAGGTCGCGCACCCGCCAGTCCGGGCACGGCGGCACGGCGGCGTCCAGACCGGCCCGCTCGGCCGCGTCCGCCAGCAGCGTGCCGTTCCGCCGGAGCGTCTCGATGAACTCGGCAGTCTCCATGACGCGATTGTGGCACCGGGGTCGGACAACCGGGCGCCGCAGGGCGGTCAGCGCGGCTGCGGACGTCGCCTCCTGGCCCGCGCGACCATCCCCAGCACCGCGGCGTTCAGCACGGCCGCGAGCAGCGCGGCGAGGACGGCGGTCCACCAACCGCCCCAGCCGTACGCCGCGTCGGCCGCGTCCTGCCCGCCGGCGGCGGCGAGCAACCGCCAGAACATGGGCATCCAGGGCAGGGTCAGCAGCACGAGCCAGACGCCGGACAGCGTCGCGTCCTCGTGCGAGACGAAGGCCGTGTCGACCAGCAGGAACACCAGGGCCGCGGTCACCAGGCCCAGGTACACACGCGAGAGGCGCTCTCGGTACACCGACCGGGCCGCTGCCCGGAGCCGGTGAGGAATCGACATGTCTCCTCCAGCGGCTGCGCGCGATCCACAGAGCCGCCCACCACCATGGCCCTGTCACCGGGCCCGTGGGTGGAGACGATGCGTCAGTTCCCGTCGGATCCCGCGAGGTGCCGTGCCGCGCCCGCGATGGCGGCGGCCGCCGCGGCGAGCGCGGCGACCGTGGTCAGCGCGACGGGCAGACCGAAGGCGTCGGTGAGGAAGCCGATCGCCGGCGGCCCCAGCAGAAAACCGCCGTACCCCAGGGTCGAGGCCGTCGCCACGCCGCTCGGGCCGCCCAGGGCGCCTGCCCGGGCGATCGCCACGGGGAAGATGTTGGCCAGGCCGAGACCGGTCAGCGCGAACCCCGTCAGCACCAGCCACACCGCCGGTGCCAGCGCCGCAACCAGCATGCCGGCGCAGGCCGTCAGCCCGCCCATGACGACCGCGCGCGTCGGTCCGAGACGCATCAGCAGGGCCGTTCCCGACAGGCGGCCGACCGTCATGGCGAGCGTCACCGCCGCGTAGCCCGCCGCGGCCAGGGCGGGTCCGGTGTGCAGATCGTCCTGAAGGTGCAGCGGGCCCCACTCGGCGAGCGCGCCCTCGCCGTAGGCCGTGCAGAGGGCGATCAGCCCGAACACCGCGACCGGCCACGCCGTGCGTGCGCGGGACCCCTTCTCGCCAGGAGTGTCGCGTGTGCCCGTCCCCGTTCCGCCCGCGGGGGTGTCCGCAGGTCCCACCGGGGTGTACGCGAGCAGCGCCCGACCGAGGATCACCGTCGCCACCAAGCCGAACGCCGCGACCGCGTACAGGTGCTGCGTCGGCGTCAGATGAGTGGCCAGCGGGCCGCCCACGGAGGCGCCGATCAACCCGCCCAGGCTGTACGCCGCGTGGAAACCGGGCATGATGGGGCGCCGCAACGCGGCCACCACGTCGACCGCGAGGCTGTTCATCGCCACATTCATGCCGCCGAAGCCCACGCCGAGGAGCAGCAGCACCAGGCCCAGGGCCAGAGGGGAGTGGGTCATCGGGGGCAGCGCCACGCTCAGTGACAGAACGACGGCCGTGGCGATCGTGACCGGGCCCGCGCCGAAGCGCCGGCACAGCCGCCCACTAGGGATCATCGTGCCCAGGGCGCCCGCCGACACGCCGAGCAGCGCCAGTCCGAGCGCGCCCGCGGACGCGCCCACCTGCTCCTTGACCGCCGGGATGCGCACCACCCAGCCGGCGAAGACGAAGCCGTCGAGGGCGAAGAAGGCCGTCAGCGCGATGCGCAGCCGCCGAAGAGGGGCCGGGGTGGATATGTGATCTTGCCCGGCGAGTACGCTCCGTATTTTGTTTACGCTCGGCACAAAGTGAGAATAGGACTGTGACCCAGACTCGGACAAGGTTGGAGAGAGGCCGGGGCGCGCTCGGCCCCGCGCTGGCGCTCGTGCACACGGGACGCGCGCCCACCCGCGCCGTGCTCACCGCCGAACTCGGCGTGACCCGGGCGACCGCGGGTGCCGTCGCCTCCGAACTCGAGGCACTGCGGCTGATCCAGGTCGATACCCGGCCGGGCGGCCCGGTGGGTGCCCAGGGGCGTCCCTCGCACCGATTGGCGGTCAATCCCGAGGGCCCGGTCGTGCTCGCCGCGCAGATCCACACCGATGGCTTCCGGGCCGCGCTCGTCGGGCTGGGTGGTCACATCGTCGCGACGGCGCCGGTCACCATGGCCGTGCCCGCCGATCCCGCCCATGTGCTCGCCGACGTGGTCGCGGCCGGCGCACGGCTGTTGAGCGAACACGGGCGGGTCTGCGTCGGGGCCGGCCTCGCCGTGCCCTCGGCGGTCGCCGAGCCCGAAGGCACCGCGCTCAACCCGCTGCACCTGGAGTGGCCGGCCGGCGCCCCGGTGCTGGAAATCTTCCGGGAGCAGGTCGCCCGCGGCGGCATCACGGCGCCGACGGGCACGCCGCCACTCTGCTTCGTCGGCAACGACGTCAACGTCGCCGCCCTTGCCGAGCACCGCCATGGAGCGGGGAGCGGCGCCGAGCACCTTCTGGTGGTCGCCACCGGGCACCGCGGCGTCGGCGGCGCCCTGGTGCTGCACGGCAAACTGCACACCGGCAGTTCGGGGCTCGCCTTGGAGGTCGGTCACCTCACGGTCAACCCCGAAGGGCGCGCCTGCCATTGCGGCAGCCGGGGCTGCCTCGACGTCGAGGTCGACCCGCTGGCCTTCCTGGAGGAGGCCGGCCGTGCTCCCGGGCCGGAGGTCTCGCTCCTCGAGCAGTCGGTCACGCTGCTCCGCGAGGAGTACGAGCACCCGGCCGTCCGCCGGGCCGCGCACATTCTGATCGACCGTCTGGGCCTGGGCCTGGCCGGACTGGTCAACGTCCTCAACCCCGACCGGATCCTGCTGGGCGGCCTCCACCGCTCGCTGCTCGACGCCGACCCGGAACGGCTGCGGGCCGTCATCGCCGACCGCAGCCTGTGGGGACGCAGCGGCAGCGTGCCGGTGCTCGCGTGCGCCCTGGACCACAACAGCCTTGTCGGCGCGGCGGAACTGGCCTGGCAGCCGGTTCTCGACGACCCGCTGACGGCTCTGGGCGTCTAGTCCCGCCGGAGCAGCCGTCAGAAGAGCGGCTCAGGGGGCGTGTCCGTCCGGCTCAAGGGCCGCATAGGCGGCGTGGGACGACCCTGGGCCGCGGCCGTGAGGGGCCAGCCCGCGGCCAAGTGGGCGTCCAGGAGCACCACGTCACCGGCGGCTTCCGGCAGCCGTACGTAGAGGTCGGCCCCCGCCACCGCCTCCACGGTGCCGCCGAGGGCGGTGCCGGGGCGGAGGCCGGACACCGCGGCTGAGGCGCGCGGTGGACGTGGTTCCAGCCCGAACACGGCGGCGTGGTCAACTACTTCGAACGGGCACGGGGCCAGTGTGTCGCGCCAGTCGGGCACGGCGAAGGCGGCGTCGCGCACCGCGCGCAGCTCCGCGTGCCGTACGTCCGGCGGTGACGGCGTGTCACGGGCAGCGCGCTTCGCGGCGGTGCTCACCCGGTCGGGCACGCCGAGGGCCGTGCCGAGTACGGACTCCGCGCGCCGGGCAGCGATCAGCGGTCCCCGGCCGAGGAACGAGAAGCACACGGCGGCCTGTTCGAGCAGGCGGGCGGAGCCGCGCTCGGCGGCGGTGATGCCGACCTTGCACAACCCGGACCCGAACCAGGCCAGATACAGCGCATAGGGCCGCGGGTCGTCCAGCCGGGTGTCGGCCGCCACCGACCGCGAGCGGTCCAGGGCCGCGCACTCCTCGCACTGGTCGCGCCGGGCCTGCGGCGGCAGCGTCCGTGCCCGCGGGCACGGCGTCCACCGGCCGGACCGCCACACCCCCAGGCACAGCCGTTCCGCGTCCGGTTCCACGGCGAGGGCCAGCGGCTCGCCCAGGCGCACGGGACTGCTCCGGTCGCCGTGCCCGGGGTGCCACCATGCCCAGGCCGGGCCGTCGGACCGCCATCGCAGACCAGTGCACCGCCACATGATCCGCATGCTAGGCGCAGCCACTGACAGCCCGCGTACTCCCCAGGGGGTAGCCCCGGTGCCGCTGGCCGTACGACGACCCGGCGGCCCCCGGCGACCAGGCTCGGTGACGGCACACGATCCGCCGTCACCAAGGAGATGAGTCCGCATGGACACCACCGCACTGATCACGCTCGCCGACCACTGGGACGGCGGCGGCCCCGGCCCCTGGATCCTGTTCTTCCCGCTGATCTGGGCCGCCGTCATCGCGGGGGTCATCCTGCTGCGCCGTACCCTCTGGCGCACGGCCGGGCGCGGGAGCGGCCCGTGGCACACCCGCGCCGCACTCACCGAGCACTCGCCCATCGCGATCCTGGGCCGCCGGTTCGCCTCCGGGGAGATCGACGAGGACGAGTACTGGCGCCGTCTGTCCGTCCTGGACGAGCAGTTCGGCCGCGGAGCCAAGGGCGGCGACCGATGAGCGCCGCCCGCGTCGTCGACGCGGTCAAGACGTACGGAACGGGCGACGCGCAGGTCCGGGCGCTCGACGGCGTCACCGTCGACTTCCCCGCGGGGCGCTTTACGGCAATCATGGGGCCGTCCGGATCCGGCAAGTCCACGCTGATGCACTGCGCGGCGGGGCTCGACACCCTCAGCTCCGGCAGCGCCTTCATCGGTGACACGGAACTCGGCACCTTGGGCGACCGGCAGTTGACGTTGCTGCGCCGGGCACGGATCGGCTTCGTCTTCCAGGCGTTCAACCTGGTGCCGACGCTCGACGTCGCGGAGAACATCACGCTCCCACTGGACCTGGCCGGTGCCCGGCCCGACCGCGCCTGGGTGGACGCGCTCATCGACGTCGTGGGCCTGGGCGACCGCCTGCGCCACCGCCCGGCCGAGCTCTCCGGCGGCCAGCAGCAGCGGGTCGCCGTCGCCAGGGCGCTGGCCGGCCGCCCCGACGTGGTCTTCGCCGACGAGCCGACCGGGAACCTCGACTCGCGCTCCGGGGAGGAGGTGCTGCGGCTGTTGGGCCGCGCCGTCCACGAGATGGGCCGCACGGTCGTCATGGTCACCCACGACCCGGTCGCCGCGGGCCACGCCGACGAGGTGGTCTTCCTCGCGGACGGGCGCCTGGTGGACCGGATGCCCGACCCCACCGCGCAGAAGGTGCTGGACCGGATGAAGGCCTTCGACGGCACCAGGAGCCCGGACTCCCGCCTGCCCATGGCCCAGGGGGCGGGGTCGTGAGCGGTTCCGCACGCGCTTCGCTGCGCCTGAGCCTGTCGTCCCTGCGGGCCCACAAACGGCGCTTCGCGGGCACCTTCGCGGCGGTGTTCCTCGGCGTCGCCTTCCTGGCGGGCACCATGGTCATGGGCGACACCCTGAAGGCGAGTTTCAACAGCCTGTTCACGAATGCCAACACCGGTGTCTCCGTCGTCGTGCGCAGCGCGGACGTCGTGACCGTCCCGGGGGAGGGGCTGGGCACCCGGGAGCCCGTCGACACCTCCCTCACCGCGCGGCTGCTCGGCGTACCCGGCGTGGCGGCCGCCGCCCCCGACATCGAGGGCGCGGGGCAGCTCATCGGGGGCGACGGGGAGCCGATCGGGGGACAGGGACCGCCCACCCTCGCCGGGAACTGGATCGACGACCCGGAGCTCAACCCGTACGCCCTGGCCGAGGGCAGGGCCCCCGGGGCGGCCGGGGAGGCCGTGGTCAACCGCGGAGCCGCCAGGACGGGCGGCCTGCACATCGGTGACACCACGGTGCTGCGCACACCGGACCCCGTTCGGGTGAAGATCGTGGGCCTGGTGACGTTCGGCGGTGAGGACGGCATGGGGCAGACCACCTTCACCGGTCTCGCCCGGGCCGACGCCGAGCGGTATCTGATGCCCGGGCCCGGCAAGGCGTCCGCCATCAAGGTGCGTGGCGGACCGGGGGTCGGCCAGCGGCAGCTCGCCGACCGGGTGACGCGCTCGCTGCCCGCCGGGGTGGAGGCCGTCACGGGACAGCAGGCGACCGACGAGAACCTCGACCAGGTCTCCGGCCGCTTCCTGTCGCTGTTCACCACGCTGCTCACGGTGTTCGCCGGTATCGCGCTCCTGGTGGCGACCTTCAGCATCCACAACACCTTCGCGATCGTCGTGGCCCAGCGCACCCGCGAGAACGCCCTCCTGCGGGCGCTCGGGGCCTCCCGCCGCCAAGTGGTCGGCGCGACGCTCACGGAAGCCGTCGCCGTTGCCTGTGTCTCCTCCCTGGCCGGGCTGCTCGGGGGGATCGGCATCGCCGCCGGACTTCAGGCGCTGTTCCCCGCGGTCGGCTTCCCGTTCCCCGACGGAGGGCTGGTCGTCCACGCCGCCGCGCTGGCCGTGCCGTTCGCCGTCGGGCTGGTCGTGTGCGCCGGCTCGGCACTGGTGCCGGCCGTCCGCGCGGGCCGCACCGCCCCGCTCGCGGCACTGCGGGAGACCGCGGTGGACCACTCCGGCGCTTCCCGGGGCCGGGCCGTGCTGGGCGCACTGCTCGGCGCCGCCGGTGCCGCGCTGACGGTCGCGGGAGCGACGGGTCCGAACGTGTGGCTCACGGCCGCGGGCGCGGCCTCGGTCGTCGTGGCGTTCGTGGTGCTCGGCCCGGTCGCCTCCTCCTACGCCGTACGGGTCCTGGGAGCGCCGGTGGCCCGGCTGAGGGGGGTGACGGGCGCGTTGGCACGCCGCAACGCCCTGCGCAGTCCGAAGCGCACGGCGGCCACGGCGACCGCGCTCATGATCGGCGTCGCTGTGGTGTCCCTCTTCACCGTGTTCGGCGCCTCGCTCAAGGCGACCATGGACCAGACCGTCGCCCGCACCTTCGCGGGCGATGTCGCGGTGACGGCGTCCGGCTTCGGAGCGGGGGCCAACGGTCTGAGCCCGGGGCTCGCCCCGGCGGTGGCCGCGCTCCCCGAAGTCGCGACCGCGGTCGGGCTCGGCAAGGGTGTCGCCGAAGTCGACGGCGGTGGGCGGCAGCTGACCGTCACCGACCCGGGGGCGCTCTCCCGGGTCCTGGACCTCGGCGCTGTCGACGGCTCGCTTCGTGCCCTGGGACGCGACGGCATCGCGGTCTCCCGTCACGAGGCCGACAGGCGCGGCTGGACGCGGGGCAGCACCACGGTGCTCGCGTTCGCCGACGGCGACCGGCAGACGTTCACCGTGCGCGCGGTCTACCAGGAGGCAGGGCTCACCGGCGACTACGTCATCACGCGCGCCGCTTGGGCGCCGCACAAGGTGCGGGATTCCGACAACCTCGTCGCGGTCGCCTTCAAGGACGGCGTCACCACGGACGAGGGCAAGGCCGCGGTCGCGAAGGCCGCCGCCCGCTACGGCAACCCGCGGGTGCAGACCCGAGCGGAGTACGCGGACTCCGCCGCCTCGGGCGTCGACATCATGCTCACCCTGGTCTACGCACTGCTTGCGCTGGCGGTGCTGATCGCCCTGCTCGGCATCGCCAACACGCTCACCCTCGCCGTCCACGAACGCACCCGTGAGCTCGGGCTGTTGCGGGCGGTGGGCCAGACGCGGGCACAACTGCGCGCCATGGTGCGCTGGGAGAGCGTGCTCGTCGCGGCCTTCGGCACCGCGGGCGGACTGGGCCTCGGCGCGTTCCTCGGCTGGGCCCTGGTGCGGGCCTCGGACAGCGCCGGCACCGGGGCCTTCGCGGTGCCCCCGGTGCAGCTCGCCGTCGTCCTCCTGGTCGGGTTGGTGGCCGGCGTCCTGGCCGGCTGGCGTCCGGCCCGCCGGGCCGCCCGTCTGGACGTACTCCGGGCCATCGCCGCGGAGTGACTCCGCGGGCGACGGCCTCGTGGTCCACGGCCGCCGTGCCCCACCCGGGGTGCGGCGGCCGCGTGGGTCACACCAGCAGCGGTACGGCGTCCGCGGCCTCGCGCCCGGCCTCGGGGGTCCAGCCCTCGGACGGCTCCGGCAGGGCGGTCTCCGCACGCGGCGAGAGCTTGCGCGCGGCCATCGCCGTCGGCTCGGCGTGCTGCCGCGCCGGGACCGTGGTCTCCGCGCGCAGGGTGAACCACACCACCTTGCCGCCGTCGGGCAGCGACTCGGTCCCCCAGCTGTCACTCATCGAGACGACCATGGCCAGGCCGCGGCCGCAGGTGGCCAGCGGTTCGAAGTCACGGACGCGCGGCAGACGCGGATCGTTGTCCGAGACGGCGACGGTGAGCCACCCCGACGCAAAGCTCAGCTCGACGGAACAGCGCTTGTCCGGCCGGGCGTGCCGGTGGACGTTCGCGAGCAGTTCGGTGATACCCACCAGGGTGGGGTCTATCAGGGGATGCAACCGCCAGTACCGCAGCTGAGCGGCCACGATACGGCGGACCTGCTGGATCCGGGATGGCAGTGCCTCCAGCTCCAGAGCGCACTGCCGGTGGTTTCCTTCGGTGCTGATCACGGCTGCGACTCCCTCCGCGGGAGAGCGCGACCCCTTTGACCGGGGCCGTGCCCCGCCCCGCATGGAATGGGAACACCTTTGCGGGATTGCTGTGAGTGACTGCTGCAGTGACTCCGTGATGCCCCTACAGGGTCACCCCGATGGATGCGGTCCGCAACTCCGTGTACGCGGAGAGTCCCATTCCGTTCCGGGTCAGTGGTGATTGGTGACCTTTTGTCGGGCCGTGTGCAGTGCTTCCATGAAGCGGCTCGCCGAAGTGGCGCCCTGCTGGCGCAGAGTGAGCAGGTATCCGGTTCCGTTCAGCCTGGCCAGGGTCCGCCGCTTCACGGCGAAGCGCGTGGTCAGCGCCCGTACGTCCTCCACCGGGGCGCTGTCGATCTCCCGGCCGCGGCTGGTGAGCAGCACCAGCCGGCCGTCGCGGATCAGGACCTGCCCGCCGCGGGTCAGCGAGCGCAGGCGCCGTCCGATGCGCACTCCTGTCGCGGTGAACTCCGCCTCGGCCACGGTGATCCCCTCCTCGGTCCGAAGGAAGTCTGCCCGGCCCGGACCGGCGCGCACCAGGGGCTGCCTATGATCGGCACCACAGGACGGAAGGAAGGCGAGCGGGTGAGCACCATCGAGCAGGGCGACGACGGGACGGGCGCGGGCGCGGGGGCGGCCGTGCCGGTGGCGTCCACGCTGGACGTGGACCGCACCGATCCCGCGTACCGCGCCTGGCTGAAAGACGCCGTGCGCAAGGTACAGGCCGACGCCAACCGCTCGGCCGACACGCATCTGCTGCGCTTCCCGCTCCCCGAGGCGTGGGGCATCGATCTGTACCTCAAGGACGAGTCGACCCACCCGACCGGCAGCCTCAAGCACCGGCTCGCCCGCTCCCTGTTCCTCTACGGCCTCTGCAACGGCTGGGTCCGGCCGGGCAAGCCGGTCATCGAGGCGTCCAGCGGCTCGACCGCCGTGTCGGAGGCGTACTTCGCCGCGCTGATCGGGGTGCCCTTCATCGCGGTCATCCCGCGCACCACGAGCTGGGAGAAGCAGCGGCTCATCGAGTTCCACGGCGGGCAGTGCCACCTGGTCGACGATCCGCGCACGGTGTACGAGGTGTCCGCCCGCCTGGCGCAGGAGACCGGCGGCCACTACATGGACCAGTTCACCTACGCCGAACGCGCCACGGACTGGCGCGGCAACAACAACATCGCGGAGTCGATCTACCAGCAACTGCGGATGGAACGGAACCCGTGCCCCGCCTGGATCGTGGCCACGGCGGGTACCGGCGGCACCTCCGCGACCATCGCGCGGTACGTCCACTACATGCAACTCGACACCCTTGTGTGCGTGGCCGACCCCGAGAACTCGGTCTTCTTCGACGGCTGGGTGAGCGGCGACGACTCCGTTGCCTGTGAACGCGGTTCCCGCATCGAGGGCATCGGCCGCCCCAGGGTGGAGCCGAGTTTCGTTCCCGGTGCCATCGACCGGATGATGAAGGTGCCCGACGCCGCATCGGTCGCGGCGGTGCGCACCCTGGCGGCGGCCATCGGGCGCAAGGCGGGCGGTTCGACCGGGACCGGACTGTGGAGCGCCTTCAAGATCGTTTCCGAGATGGTCGCCGCCGGCCGCACGGGCAGCGTCGTCACGCTCATCTGCGACCCGGGCGACCGGTACCTGGACAAGTACTATTCCGACGCGTGGTTGGCCGAACAGGGGCTCGACATCGCGCCGTACTCCGCCACCATGGAAGCGTTCCTCGCCACGGGCGTCTGGCGGGGCTGAGGCTTACGTCCGTTCCGTTCTGTGACGTCGTGGTCACCTGAGCGCCGCCGGAGTTCCGTATTCCCTTCCCCGTGCGCTCTTAGTTTCCGTGTATGACGATCTCTCAGGCGGCACCTCCGGCGGTCGTCCCGGCGTCCTCCGCCCCCGGGGCGGCTCCCGCGGTGGCCACCCGCGACGGCCGGCGTCGTATGCCCCCTCCGGTGCGACTCGTGGTGCAGGCCTGCGTGTCGCTGGCCGCACTCGTCGCGCTCTGCGCGGCCACGGTGATCGGAGCCCTCGCCGTGCGGTCCGACGCGGAGCAGTTGCGCGACGCTTCGGCGCAGCGCGCGTCCGCCGCCGCCGAACTGCGCTTCTGCCTGGCCGACCTGGACGCGCAGCGGGCCAACCAGCTGGTGCCCGGCTTCGACCCCAACGACAAGGAGGTCGTGGTCGGCAACCGCCTGGTGGCCCTCATCACCGCCCATGAGCGCCGCGCCGAGATCAGCGACCTGCTGCGGCAGCTCGGCGGCGACGACGCACACGCGAACCAGGTGCGGGACCTCCTGAACGCCCTCGGCCGCTACGACGACGCCAGCGGTCGTGCCGCCTACCTGGACGAGAGGAAGCCCGATCGCCAGGCCGGCTACCCTCCGCGGGACGCGTTGGACTTCTCCGCCGAGGCCGGCGAGATCATGCACAGTCAGCTGCTCCCCGAGGCGGCCGCGTTGGCGAAGGCCTACGACGAGCAGGCCGGGGACGACGCGCGGGCGGCCAAGGACACGGCGTTGCGCTCGGCACTCACCGTCGGCGGGCTGGGCCTGATCGCCGTGCTGATCCTGGTGTGGTGGCAGCGCGACCTGGCCCGCCGCCACCGCCGTCTGTTCAACCCCGCGCTCGTGGTCGCCACCGCGGCGGCCCTGGCCGTCACCCTCGCCGGAGTGGTGTCCTTCACGTCCGCCGTCGACGACCTGGAGGCAGGTGTGTCGGACGGGCTCCGGCCCTGGTCCCGGCTGGCCGAGGCGCGGGCTGTCGCGGCCGAGTCGGCCGCCGCGCAGAGCCGCTGGGTGGTCAATGACGCCGATCCCGTGCGGCGCACCGAACTTGACGCCCTCATGAAGAACCTGGACGGGCTGCTGGCGCCGGGCACGTACGCCTCGGCCGCGGAACGGCCCGCCTATGCCGACGTCGCCACGCGCTACGGCCACTTCCGGGCGGACGACCGGGAACTGCGGACCCTGATGGCCGCCAACAAGGTCCCCCGTGCCGTGGAAGTCCTCACCAATGTCGGGGGCAACACCGTCGGCTTTGACTTCTGGGACTTCGCCACCACCCTGGAGCGGCTCACGCAGGCGCAGCAGGCCGACTTCGTCACCCGCACCTCGCAGGCCCGTGCGGAGCTGGACGGCTGGCCCGCGATCCCACTGGGGGCGCTGGGACTCGCCGCGGTGCTTGTCCTGGCGGGCGTCCGTCCACGACTGGCGGAGTACAGGTGAAGCCTGGGAGAACACCACCATCGGCAGTTGTGGGGAACGTGTGTTCGTTGGTACAAACTGCTGACCCTTTCGACTTCTCTTGTTTGGAAGAGCACCGGTGAACGCCACCCAGCCGAACCCCGACGACATACCCTCCGTGCCCGACGACGTGTGGGACCGGTTCGTCGGTGACACGGAGGCGTCCATCAGGGCTTCCGCGCCCAAGGAGCCGTCAGCCCGCGCCCGGATGGTCACCGAGCGGCTGCGCCAGCAGGACGTCCTGGCCGCGCGGGAGGCCAAACGTCGTGGCCGCGGCGCGAAGTCCGCCGCGCGGCAGGCGCAGCCCGAGCCGTGGCGCGCCGGTCCCGATCCGTTCACGGAGGAAGTGCGCAGGCCCAGGCGGCGCAGGGGGCTCGGCATCCTCGGCGTGGTGGTCGCGGTGGCCGTGCTGCTCGTTCTGCTCAACCCGGGCGCGACGCTGTCGTGGCTGCACATCTGAGGGGGCGGACTCTCCGGCCCGGGGCCGCTGCCACCTGAGACCGCACGCCCCACGGCGCTGCCGTCCGAACGGCCGCTGGTGGGCGCCACGACGCGCCGTTCACCGGTTCCCCGGCCGAGCGCTGTGCACCTGGTGCGGCGGGGATCGTGCCCCCCCCGAGGGCATGGCGGTCGACCGTCCGTCAGGCGTTCTCGCCGTGACCGTCCGTCGCGGGGCGGCCGGCCACCTCGGGGTCCCCGGCCACGATCAGATGCGAGAGATGCTCCGAGATCTCGGCGCGCAGCACCTCGGGGATGCCCGCGTCGGTGACCAGGGTGTTCACGTCCTCCAGGGTGGCGAACGAGCTCAGGCCCACCGTGCCCCACTTGGTGTGGTCGGCGATGACCACCACGCGGCGCGCGGAGCGCACGAAGCGCCGGTTGGTCTCGGCCTCCGCGAGATTGGGCGTCGACAGGCCGGCCTCGACGGAGATGCCGTGCACCCCGAGGAAGAGCAGGTCGAAGTGGAGCGAGGCGATCGCCTGGTCGGCCACCGGGCCGACCAGTGAGTCGGAGGGCGTGCGTACGCCTCCGGTGAGCACGACCGTCGCTGCTCCCTCGCGGGTGCCCCCTGCCGTTCCGGCGCCCCGGGACGCGGAGTGGAAGACGTCCGCGACGCGCACCGAGTTGGTGACGACGGTGAGGTCGGGCACGTCGAGCAGATGATGGGCCAGTGCGAACGTGGTCGTACCGCCGGAGAGCGCGATCGCGCTGCCGGGCACGACCAGCCGGGCCGCCGCGCGCGCGATGGCCTCCTTGGCCCCGAGCTCCAGTCCGGCCTTGACCTCGAAGCCGGGCTCGTGGCTGCTGGCGGGCGCGACGGGAACGGCGCCGCCGTGCACCTTCTCCACCACGCCCTGACGGGCGAGCGCGTCGAGATCGCGGCGGACGGTCATGTCGGAGACGTTGAGTCTCCGGGTCAGTTCGTTGACCCGGACCCCGCCGCGCCGCCGGACCTCGTCCAGGATCAGCGCGCGCCGCTGTTCCGCGAGCAGGTTCTGGTTGTCGCTCACCCCAGGTCCCGTCCCATCCTCCGAGGTCCCACGCCGTCCGCACCCGGCCTGTCCGGGCACCGGCGGACTCGCCATCCTTCCACGCCCGCGCACCGGTACGTGGGGGCGAGTGGCGCGGCGTGACGGGTCACACACACAACGCGCGTAACTCGATCGGGTGGGACCGGGACATACCCCTGTCCAATTCGCGTACGCGTGCCCGATTCTGAGTACGCGCGTTGCCGTACACGCATAACGGGGAAAGTACGGGAAAGTACGTGAAAACACGGGGAGGCGATCGCGATGCGGTCGGATGCGGTAAAAGCCGAGCTCTCGCTCGAACTGCTGGTGCACGGGGTCGGAGGCACGACGCCGCAGACGATGCTCAACGACCCGCGGATCACGCGGGTCTGCGGTGACGACACCGCCGGGATCTACCGCCGCGCCGACGACGCAGACGCCGAGAGCCGCCCGGGCGACTACGCGGGCGCCCCGGTCCCCGACGCCTACTCCTGGTGCAATCTGACCTCGGGGGACGGCAGTCGCGCCCTGTGGCTGCTGCTGCTCCCCTTCATGGTCGTCAATCTCGCCCACTGGATGCGGCCACCGGTCGACCACGGCCGGCTGGACCGCGCCTACGACGTGCTGATGCGGCTGCTCGCCCTGTCGCTGACCGTGCTGCTCGTGGCCGCCGCCTGCGAGGTCGCGATGGACCTGGTGGCCTGGCAGTGCGCGGGCAACGCGGCGTGCGTGGACGGGAAGAGCTGGCTGTCCTTCCTCGCGGGCGGTGAACCGGGGCGGCGCGTCGCGGCGGGTGCCGCACTGCCGGTCGGCCTCACGCTTCTGCTCTGGTGGCTGTCCCGGCACACCTGGTACGCGTACGAGTCCCAGCGCCCGCTGCCGCTCCCGACGACGGCCCAGGCGCCGTCGGCGGACGCCGATGTCACCCCGCTGTCCCGGCGCGGCTTCTGGTACGGGCGGCGGCTGGTGGCCCGGTTGCGGGCCGCGCACACCGCGGCGGGACTGCTGACGGTCGCGGTCGCGCTCGTGGTGCCCGCCCTTCAGTACGACATGGCACCGCGGGGCGGGCCGGTCCTCGCCGCTCTGGGGTGGCTGCTCACCGGGGGCCTGGCCGGGCTGACGGTGGCCGTGGTCGCGGTGACCTGCGGGATGGGCCGCAGTGAGCACGCGCCGGACGAGGCGCTGGACCCCCGGCTGGCCCGGGCGATGCTGGGCGGCACGGCCGCCGCGGTGCTCACCGCCGCCCTGTACGCCTGCTGGCACCGTCCGTGCTGGATCTCCACCGGCAGACTGCCCGTCGGGGACGCCTTCGCCTGGCTGGCGCTGCTCCAGATGCTGCTGCTGGCAGTCCTCGGCACGATCTCGCACCGGATGCACCGGGCCGGGGGCGGACAGGCCGAACTGAGCGGGCTCGCGGGCCCCGTTGTGGCGCTGCTGGCCTGCGCGCTCGGCGGAGTGCTCAGCGGCGGCATCGCCCAGCGCGTGGCGGACTGGCTCGGCCGGGGCGGGATGCCCGGCGCCGCGGGCAGCATCGTCGCGGGGCCCCCGGTCGTGCTGTCCTGGCAGGCGGCCGTCATCCCGGTGCTGCTCCTTGTGCTGGCCGTGGTCGTCGTGCTGTCCGCACGCCGTCTGTGGCATCGCGTACGGGAGTTGCTGCCCCACGTCGAGGCGGACTACCCGGGCGAGGAGCACGAGGCGGCGCGCACCCGGCAGATCGCCACGGCCCGGGCCCGGGCCGAACTCACCGATCAGGCCTCGGTCTTCATCGGGGTCACGGGAGGGGTGTCCTTCCTGCTCGGCGCGGGCGCGCTCGCCGGGGCATGGCTGAGCGACGCGGTCCCGGGCCAGGCGAGCCACGGCGCCCCGGACGTGGTGCGCACGGCGGCGCAGACCGCCCAGGCCCTGGGCTCCTGGCTGGTGGGCGCCGGCGTGGTCGCCCTGATCGCGCTGGGCCGCAGGGCGTATCGCGACGCAGGGGCGCGCCGGACGATCGGCATCCTGTGGGACGTCGGCACCTTCTGGCCACGTGCGGCGCACCCCTTCTCCCCGCCCTGCTACGCCGAGCGGGCCGTCCCCGACCTCACCTGGCGCATGACGACCTGGACCGAGGCGCACCGCGGCCCGATCATCCTCTCCGGGCACTCGCAGGGCAGCGTGCTGGCCGCGGCCGCGGTCTGGCAGCTCGACCCGGCGACCAGGGGGCGGATAGCCCTGCTGACGTATGGCTCGCCCCTGTCACGGCTGTACGGGCGGTGGTTCCCCGCCTACTTCGGCCCCGAGGCGCTTGCCGCGCTCCACCGCGACCTCCAGGCGTGGCGGAACCTGTGGCGCACTACAGACCCGATCGGCGGGCCGGTGCACTTGGACGAACCCGGGCCGCCGGTCGACCGCGGGCCGCTGCCGGACCCGGCGGCGTACGGGCGCACGGAGCACCATCCGCTGCCCGCACCGCTGCTGACGCACTTCGACTACCAGGCCGATCCCGCCTTTGCCGCGGAGCGCGGCGCCCTGCTCACGTGGGTTTTGGAGCATCAGAAGGAGGTGGTGCCCGCGCAGGCTCAGGGCAGCGGCGGCAGATCCTCCGGGTAGAGCAGCTGAAGTTCCTCGTGGCTCGGCTCGCTCACCTGGGCGAGACGGCCGGCGTGGCGTTCCACCATGGCCTCGAAGGTCTGCCGGGCGGTGCGTCCGTTGCCGAACGCCGGGCCCTTGGGGATGGCGGTGAAGTACTTGTACAGGGCCTCGGCGGCGTCGTCGGCGAGCTGGTACTCGTGCTCCTCGGCCTGCGCCTGCACGATGCGCAGGAGTTCGACGGGCGTGTAGTCGTCAAAGGTGATGGTGCGGGAGAAGCGGGAGGCGACACCGGGGTTGGCGGACAGGAAGTGCTCCATCTCCGCCGTGTAGCCGGCCACGATCACCACCACGGCGTCCCGGTGGTCCTCCATCAGCTTGACCAGGGTGTCGATGGCCTCGCGCCCGAAGTCACGCCCGGAGTCCTCGGGGGCCAGGGCGTAGGCCTCGTCGATGAACAGCACGCCGCCGCGCGCCCGGTCGAAGGCCTCCTGCGTGCGGATCGCGGTGGAGCCGATGTGCTCGCCGACCAGGTCGACACGGGCGACCTCGACCAGGTGCCCGCGCTCCAGGACGCCGAGCGCGGCAAGGATCTCCCCGTAGAGACGGGCGACGGTGGTCTTGCCGGTGCCGGGGGAGCCGGTGAAGACCAGATGCCGGCGCGGGGAGGGCGCCTTGAGCCCGGCCTTCTGGCGGCGACGGCCCACGGCGATCAGGTCGATGAGCGAGCGCACCTCGCGCTTGACGCTGTCCAGACCGACCAGGGCGTCGAGTTCGCTCAGCACCTCCTCGGAAGGGCGGCTGTCGGGGGCCGGTGTTGTGGGCGCCGAGGACGCGGGCGTGGTGAGGGTGGGCTGCACCGGCACACCGCCCAGCAGCCCGAAGGACTGCGTGGCGGGCTGCCGTTCGGCGGCGGGGGAGCCGGCGGAGGGGGCGGGCTCGGCGGGGGTGCCGAGTTCGCCGCTCTGGTCGCCCGTGCAGTCCTCGGTGACCGGGCCGGGCTCGGCGAACTCGTAACCGCCGCGTGCGCAACGTTCGGTGCGGCAGCGGGTGAGGAGGGAGCGGCACCCGTCGATGATGTGGAAGCCGTAGCCGCGGCTGCCCGTGACGCGGCACCCGGTGAAGGTGCCGCGTCCGCCGGCGGAGACGTAGAAGCCCGCCTCGGCGGGGTTGGTGACGACACATCGGTCGATGGAGGGGTCGGCGCCCTTGGTGACGATGACGCCCGTGGCGGTGTCGTCGATGGTGCAGCCGGAGAGGGTGCCGCCGCTGCCGTGGTCGCGGAACCAGGCGCCGGTGGAGGCTTCGCGGATGCGGCAGTCGTCCAGCTGCACGGTGGCGCCGTCGCTGACCGAGACGGCCGTGTTGCGGACCTGGGTGATGTCGCTGTCGACAACGTCGGCGCGCGAGCCCCGGTCCAGGACGAACAGCGCGTCCGGCACGTCGTGGACGCGGCACGACTCGAGAACGGCCGCGGCGCCGTCACTGACCCAGACCGCCGGGTAGTCGCCCTGGCTGTCGTGGATCTCGCACTGGTTGGCGTCGGCGCGGGTGCCGGGGTCCCAGACGGACAGGCCGTTGCGGCCGAAGCGGCGCACCGTGGTGCGGGTGAGCGTGAGCACCGAGCGCGAGCGCAGGTCGATCGCGTTCTCGGGGATGTCGTGGATGTCGCAGTCGGAGAGGGTGAGCACGGCGTCGGTGTCCAGCGTGATGCCGTCGCCCGTGGTGCGGTGCACCTGGCAGTCCGTGAGGTGCCCGGCGGCGCGGGAGGCGACCTGCACGCCGGTGCCCTTCACCTCGTAGATCTCGCACCCGATCGCCTCGGCGGTGGTCCCCTCACCGGTGAGGGCCAGACCCGCGCCCGAGGTGTTGCGGACTCTGCAGCGCTCCAGCCGGGGGGACGCCCCGCCGCGCACCGACACGCCGCTCTGCCCGGCCGCGACGACCTCGCAGTCCTCGAAGAGGCCGCCCGAGGCCGGCTCCAGGACGCTGATGCCGAGACCCGCGGGGTTGTCCACGGTGCAGCGGCGCACTGTCGGCCGTGCGCCGCCGCGGACCTCTATGCCCACGGCGGAGCGGGTGCTGACGCGCAGTCCGGACAGTTCGGGAGTGGCGGAGCCCTCGATCAGCAGGGCGGCCGCGGAGATGTCCTGGCCCTCGACGGACAGGTCCTGGACGGTCGCCGACGCGCAGACGGTGAGCGCGACCCCCGAGGGCGGGGCGATGCGCACCGATCCCGCGCCCTCGGCTCCGCGCAGCGTTATGGCCTTCTCCACGACGAGGTTTTCCCGGTAGGTGCCGGGGTTGATCGACAGCACGTCACCATCGGCGGCCGCTTCCAGGGCGGCGGCCAGGCTTTCGTACTCTCCCGTGCGGCGGCGCCACCGTGAGCTGCTGGTATGCGTCACCTGAACCACGCCTTGTGCCATGGAGATGCTGTGCCCCGTCCTCTTGCGCTGCGCCGACCTGGGGGCCTCCACGGTAGCGTGCGCCGGGTGCCCGTCAGCACCGAGATGGAGATGGATCACCTGCCGGACATGTCAGCCGCCGGCGCCGGCCCGTCCCCAGCTCTGTCCGGCGGCGGCCCACTCGCGTTCCCACTCCGCCAGGCGCCGTCGCATCAGGTGCCACAGGAGTGCCTGGCGTGCCATGAGCCCCAGAACGCAGGCGGCGATGAAGGTACCGATCCCGGCGAGCGTCGCGTGGGTGTCGGCGGTACCGGCGTCCAGCGGGGCCTGAGCCGGTGCGCGCCCGGCCCGGTCGGTCCACAGGGTGATCCGGTCGCCCTTGCCGCGGTCGGCCGCGATCAGTACGTGCGCGGTGCGGGCCCGGCCGTCGGCGGCGGTCCAGCGGACGACGGCGGGGCGGCGTTCCTCGCGCACCTGGCCGGACTCCGGATCGCTGTCGGACACCGCGCGGGGACCGGCCCTGAGCACCACCGCGGGGAGCTGGGTGCGCTGCGCGCGCTCGCTGCGCACGGTGTCCCTCAAGGTGCTGCCGACGGCTGTTCCCGCGGCCCAGCCCGCGGCGGGTGCGCCCAGTGCGATCACGCACGCGGAGGCGAGCGCCGCCCAGGCCTCGACGACATCCGACCGGCGGCGCAGTGGATTACGCCGCCAGCGCCATGCCAGCATGCTCACGGCCATCGCAACGCACCCCCTTCACCGTCCAAGTACCGCACACGGCACAGGACATGGGTGGCGCCGAACCGGCGGGAGAGAGCCATCTCACGCCCTGCCCGTCCGCTCGGACGCCCGGACCGCGCCACGGGCACGTGACGCGCATCACTCCATGATGGTCAACGCGTCGCCGACCCGGAGTGTTCCGGTCCCGAGGGGTACGACATTCTGTCCGAACAGCAGGCCCGTGGGGGCCCTGCGGTGCCGGGCGAGCGTCCGCAGGGGCTCCTTGCCGCGCTCCGCGGTCCGCTGGTCCGTTGTGGTGACCACACAGCGCCCGCACGGTTTCGCGACGCGGAATTCGACTTCCCCGATACGGATACGCCGCCATGTGTCCTCCGCCCATGCCTCCGTACCCGCAAGGACGGCGTTGGGGCGGAACCGGTTCATCGGGACCGGCCCCTCGCCCGCGTGATCGCCCGCGGCGATCAGTGTGTTGAGAGCGTCCAGTGACGCCTCGGTGGTGAGCAGCAGCGGAAACCCGTCCGCGAAACTCACCATTTCCCCGGGACGGGCGAAGTCCGGGTCGAGCGGGCGCCGGCGGGCCGGATCGTCGAGATGGACAAGGGTGACCTCCATGCCCAGGTACGCGCCGAACCAGGCGGCGGCCGCGGCCCCCGCGGTCACGGCCTCCACCTTGTCGCGCCAGATCGTCACCGGCGCGGTCGCCCCCGGCCCGGGCACGTCCACGGTCAACGGGTCCCGCCCCGGCGCGTGCAGCAGCAATCCGCCCTGCGGCAGCGACTCCGCGCGTGCCAGGGCCAGCCGGGGCTGCTCCCGCTGCGTGACGAACTTCCCCGCAGCGTCCACGAGCATCCACCGGCGGTCCCCGGCGAGCCCCCACGGCTCCACCGTCGCCCAGGACAGCCGCACGCCCCCGGTCGACTTGACCGGGTAGACGTGCAGTGCGCTCAGGCGTGGTGGCGGCGTCGGCGTCGTCATGCCGCCATCGTGCCAGCCGGCGCGGTCACCCACCCGTCGGCGGGGGACCGGCCGTCCGGCGCCCCGATCAGCCCGGGTAGTAGCCCTGGCCGAGGTTGCGCCGCTGCTGGTAGGGCTGCTGCTCGTCGTAGCCGCCCGGCGCCATCTGGCGCGGGGGCACGGGGCGCGGTGCCACGGGACGGGCCTGCTCGTAGCCGGCCGGGCCCTGGTACTGCTGCGGGGCCGGCGGCTGCTGCTGGTAGCCGCCGTTGAACGCCGCGGGCCGCGGAGCGGTGGCCTGCTGCGGGATGTACGGGGCGGGCGCCTGCTGCAGCGGGGGCTGCTGCTGGTAGCCGCCGGGCGCCTGGTAGCCCGCGTACGTGCTCTGGGGCGGCGCGCTCGGGGCCTGGTTGTACGAGGACGGTCCGGCGGGCAGCGCGAGGGGCGCCGCCGGCAGGGCCGGGAGATTGCTGCCGACGCTGCTGCCGACGTCGTACGCCGACGGAACGCGGATCGGCGCGATCTGGGGGGTGCCCCGCTCCGCGACAAGACTGTCGTAGATGGGCGTGTCGGGAAAGAACGGCGACGTGTAGTAGCCACCGCCGTAAGAACCGCGGGGGGAGGTCATAGCCCATAAGTTAAGCCCACGATGTGCTGGTTGGGGAGACCGATTAGCGGGTCATTTCATGTGCAGTGAGTGACCAGTGAAGCCGATTGTGATCGAAAGGGAGAAAATCGGGCCGCGGTCGCCGTTTCGATCGCGTAAAAGCCCTGGGCCTGGGGTGTTACCGGTTGTCCGCGCGGCGGTCCGGGCGGCCCTCCACGGCATTTCCGGAAGCGTTTCCATCCATTGCCCTGTGTGACGGAACGGCCACTCATTCGATCCAACAGCTCACCCGCACGAGGGAGCTGTCAAGCCCTTGGGATGACTCCGGCGAACTCCCCCGGGCCCGGGGCCCGGTGTGCCACAGTGGGCCATGCGCGTCGCCATGTTCTTCGGGCAGGCACGTCCGGCCAGGCCGGAGGAGTGGCACAAGGCCGCGGCCTCCGTCGCCGAGGTCGTGGACGTGGTCGCGGTCCGGGAGCTGACCCTGCCCGCCGTGCGCGGGCTCCCCTGTGCCGGCCGCGATCCGGAGCGGCCTCACCACTACCAGGTGGCCCTTCCGCTCGGCGGCCTCGCCGCCCGGCGGGTCACCGTCGGGAGGATCGGGGACGTCCTGCGGTACGAGACGGCCGAGTGCGGCCGCATCGACGTCCTGCACGGTCATGTCCCCGGCGCCGACGACCTCCTGCCGTGGGTCGCGCGAGCCGTGGGGCTGCCGTACGTGCTCAGCGAGGACGACGCCCGCTGGTTCGAGAGCCCTTCGCGCATGCGCCGCGGGCGGGCCCGCGCCTACCGCGAGGCCGCCTCGGTGCTCGCGGTGAGCGACGCCCTCCTGCTGCGCCTCGGCGAGCAGCGGATGCCGGGGCGCCACCGTGTCGTGCCGCATCCCGTCGGCCCCGACACCCTGCCCCGCGTCCCGGCCCGTGCGCGGATCAGCCAGGACCCGGTGCGGGTGGCCGCGACGGGGAGCTTCGGGCCGCACGAGGGATGGGAGACGCTCGTGCACGCCTTCGCCGCCGCCCGGTTGAAGGACCCCCGGCTGCGGCTGGACATCATCGCGGAGGGGCATGCCGAGGTCCCCACCGAACTGCGCGGCCTGCTGAGGCGGTGCGGGGCCGACTCGGCCGTCACCGTGCGCCGGGCGCGCGGACGTGCCGAGGCGCTGCACGCGGTTGCCCACGCCGATCTGTACGCCGTCGCCGGTGACGCCGAGAGCTTCTGCCTGCGGGCTCTGGACGCGCTGGGGTGCGGCACCCTGGTGGTGGGCCCGCGGACCGGTGCCCTGCCCGAACTCGTCGGCCACGACGGGGGCTTCCTGGTACCGCCCGGCGACCCCGCGGCCTTCGCGCACGCTCTGGTGGAGGCCGCCGCGGCACTGCCCCGGCACCAGCCGGTGGCCCTCGCCGACCGCACCCTGCGCCGGTTCGGCACGGCCGCGGTCGGCGCCCGCCTTGCCGTCGCCTACGCCGAGGCGTCCGGCCGCGCATAGGTGCGGCCTTTCCATGCCGCCCCGCGGCCGCGGTAGTGCTGCACGGCGGAGTCGACCGTCATCAGCAGATAGAGCACGGCGGTGAACGGCAGCAGCGGGACGAGCCACAGCGGCTGCCGGTAGTAGCGCACCATCGGCACATAGGTGCCGCACATCACCGCCCATGCTGCGGCTCCCGCGGCACACAGCCACCACGCTCCCGCAACCGCCCCGCCGACGGCGGCGACCGGGGGCAGCACGTAGATCAGCAGCAGCCCCAGCACCGTGCCCGCCAGCAGGGCGACGCTGTGCCGCAGTTGGGCGTACGCGCTCCGCGAGACCATCCGCCACAGTTCGGACAGCCCCGGGTAGGGGCGGACGCTGTCGACCCCGTCGGCCAGCCCGAGCCAGATCCGGCCGCCGCTTCCCTTCACCGCCCTGGCCAGTGCCACGTCGTCGATCACCGCGTGCCGGATGGACTCCGGGACACCGGCCCGCTCGACGGCCGAGCGCCGGATCAGCACGCAGCCGCCGGCCGCCGCCGCGGTCCTGGACCGGTCGCGGTTGACCCGACGGAACGGATACAACTGGGCGAAGAAATAGACGAAGGCGGGCACGATCAGCCGCTCCCAGGCGGTGGCCACCCGCAGCCGCGCCATTTGCGACACCATGTCGAGCCCATGGGCCCGCGCCGCGGCCGTCAAGTGCCGCAGCGAATCCGGGGCATGGGCGATGTCGGCGTCCGTGAGCAGTAGGAACTCCGGCGCCACGGCGGACTGCCCGGCCACCTCGATGCCGTGCCGCACCGCCCACAGCTTTCCCGTCCACCCGTGCGGCGGCGGTCCGGGCGAGAGCACCCGCAGCGGCAGTCCGCCCGTCTCCTCCGCCAGCCGCCGCGCCAGCTCGCCGGTGCCGTCCGTACTGCCGTCGTCAACGAGCACCACTTCGGCGCGGCCCGGATACCGCTGCGCCAGCACACTGGGCAGGCTGAGCGGCAGCACACCGGCCTCGTCCCGTGCCGGTACGACGACGGCCACGTCCGGCCACTCCTCGGGCCCGCCGGTGTCCGCCGGGGGGAGCGGGGGCAGCCGTACGTCCGTTCGCCAGAACATCCCCTGCGCCAGCAGCAGCCAGAGCCATGCCAGCAGCGACACCACGGTCGCCCACGTCAGCCACGTCACCCCGGCAGTCTGCCGCCACGGCCCCCGCCCGCGCGGGATTTCGCCGGCGCACTCCGCACTCCGCACCCCGCAGCCCGGCGGGCGGCGGGCCGGCCGGGCAGACAATCGGATCACGTAAAGTGGTGACCCGTGAAGATCGCGCTGATGGACTCCGGAATCGGGCTGCTCGCAGCGGCCGCCGCGCTCCGCCGGATGCGGCCCGACGCGGACCTCGTGCTCTCCTGCGACCCCGACGGCATGCCCTGGGGCCCGCGCACCCCCGAGGACGTCACCGAGCACGCGCTGGCCTGCGCCCGCGCCGCCGCGGCGCACGGCCCCGAGGCACTGATCGTCGCCTGCAACACCGCGACCGTCCACGCGCTGCCCGCGCTCCGCGCCGAGCTGGAGCCCGCCATTCCGGTCATCGGCACCGTGCCCGCGATCAAGCCGGCCGCCGCCGGGGCCCGCACCGTCGCGATCTGGGCGACCCCGGCGACCACCGGCAGCCGCTACCAGCGCGACCTGATCCGGGACTTCGGCAACGGCGCGACCGTCACCGAGGTGCCCTGCCCCGGTCTCGCCGACGCCGTCGACCGGGCCGACGAGGCCGCCACGGCCGCCGCGATCGCCGCCGCGGCCGCGCTCACCCCCGCCGACGCCGAGGCCGTCGTGCTCGGCTGCACCCACTACGAGCTCGTCGCCGACCGCATCCGGGCGGCGCTGGGCACCACGGCCCCGCTGCTCGGTTCCGCGGACGCCGTCGCCGCGCAGACCCTGCGGCGGATCGGAGCGGCGCCCGCCCCGGCCAACGCACCGACCGGCGGCCTCGCGGTCATTCTGAGCGGCCGGCCTGGCGCGATCACGCCGCAGGCCCTGGCCTACCCGGAGGGCCGTTTCCTCGCGGAGACCGCCGCGTCCGCCGCCCCGGGCACGGCTCCTGTCCTCTGACGGTCCTATGAGGGTCCACTGACGGTCCACCGCCACCGGTCCCGTTCGCACGGCTGCCATCCGCCCCGCGGATGAGTACCCTGCTCACATGACGGACGCGCAGCGTGACGACGCGCGTACACCCCAGGTGTGGACGGGCCACGCCAGCAACCGTTTCCAGTGGCTGCTGGCGGGCGTGGGCGCTGCCTGCATGGCGCTGGGCATCGAACTCGCCGTGGACTCCGCCTACACCTCGGGCGTCGCGCCGCTGATCATGTCGGTGGTGGGCTGCATCGCGGCCGGGCTCCTGGTGCTGTTCGGGACCGTCGCCTTCACCCATGTGCGGGTGAAGGTGGACCGGGACGGACTCCAGGTGCGCTGCGGCCACATCGGTGTGCCGCGCCGCAGCATCCCGTGGCACGAGATCAACGACGCCCACCTCGCGCCTCTGGTGAGCCCGCGGCACTGGGGCGGCTGGGGGTACCGCTGGCGCCCCGAGCAGGGCACGGCGGTGGTCGTCCGGCGCGGCCCCGGTGTCGTGATCGACCTGGGCAACGGGCGGCACTTCACCGTCACCGTGGACGACGCCGAGGGCGCCGTCCGGGCCATCCGCACCCGGCTGGGCCTGCGCCCGTAGGCGGACGGCCGCCCGCCCACGGATTCACCCGGGTGGCCCAGCGCGTGCCGCCGCCCGTCAGGACCGCTGCCGCCCGGTCCCCGCGCGGTGGGCGGCGATCAGGTCGCGGTACCAGGCGTAACTCGACTTGGGGGTCCGCTCGGCCCCGTTGCCGTAGTCGACGTGGACGATGCCGAAGCGCTGACCGTACCCCCGGGCCCACTCGAAGTTGTCCAGCAGCGACCAGACGTAGTAGCCGCGCACGTCCACACCCGCGTCGATCGCGGCGGCGAGCGCGTGGAGGTGGTCGCGCAGGTACGCAACCCGGTCCGGGTCGTCGACGCCGCCGTCGGCGGAGCGGACGTCGGCCTCGGCGGAACCGTTCTCCGTGATCAGGACGGGCGGCAGCGACGGGTAGCGGTCGCGCAGTTCCAGCAGGAGCGCCGTGAACGCCTCCGGGACGACCGGCCAGCCCATGGTGGTGTGCCGCGTCCCGTACGGATCGGTCTCCCGCACGCCGATGTCGACCGCCGTGCGCAGTGCCGGGTCGGCCTCGCGGTGCGGGGCGTCCTCGACGGTGAGCGGGCGGTAGAAGTTCAGGCCCACGAAGTCCAGGGGGGCGCCGATGACCTGGAGGTCGCCCTCGCGGCGGTACGAGCCGTCGGCGAGCGCGCCCCACGTCCCGGTCTCGCCCGCCGGGTAGCGGCCGGCGAACAGCGGCTCCGTCCATGTGTCGTTGTGCAGCGTGACGGCCCGGCTCAGCGCGCCCCGGTCGGCGGCGGAGTCGCTCGCGGCCTCGATGCGGTCGAGGTTGAGGGTGATGCCGATCTCGCGCGCTCCCGCCGCGCGCAGGGCCGGCACCGCGAGGCCGTGGCCGAGCAGCAGGTGGTGGGCGGCGGCGAGCGCGCCCGTGCCCTCGCGGGCACCGGGTGCGTGCCGCCCCTCGGCGTAGCCGACGAACGCCGAGCAATAGGGCTCGTTGAGGGTGATCCAGCGGCCGACGCGGTCCCCGAGCCGTTCGGCGACGACGGCGGCGTACGCGGCGAAGTGCTCGGCGGTCGCGCGGCTGCGCCAGCCGCCCCCGTCCTCCAGGGCCTGGGGCAGGTCCCAGTGGTAGAGCGTGACGGCAGGGGAGATGCCGGCCGAGAGCAGGTCGTCGGTGAGGCGGTCGTAGAAGTCGAGGCCCTTGGCATTGACCGGGCCCCGGCCGTCCGGCAGCACGCGCGACCAGGCGACGGAGAAGCGGTAGGAGCCGACGCCCAGATCCTTGAGGAGTGCGACGTCCTCGGCGTGGCGGTGGTAGTGGTCGCAGGCGATGTCGCCGGTCGCGCCGTCCGCGGTGTTGCCGGGGGTGTGGCTGAAGGTGTCCCAGATGGACGGCCCGCGGCCGTCCTCGTCGTGGGCTCCCTCGATCTGGTAGGCCGCGGTCGCGGCGCCGAAGACGAATCCGAGAGGGAAGGACGGGAGTTCGGCGGGCATGGGAAGGGGCTCCCTCGGCTCGGTGCGGATGGGGGTGCGTGCGGTTCAGTGCCGGGCGGGGCGCGGCCGCGGGCGGGGAGGTGCGACGCGCTCCGGCGCCAGCAGGACGGGGGCGATCAGCCGCGAAGCGGCGGCGGCACCGGGCGGGACGCCCTGCGCACGGGCGTCGATCGCCTCCACGGCCAGGCGGACGACCTCCGCGGACATCTCCTCCACGGGCAGTTCGACGCGGGGCAGTTCGCGTCCTCCGACGTCGTCCGGGAGGTTGCCGACCGCCACGACCGACAGGTCCTCGGGGACGCGCAGCCCCTCGGCGGTGACGGCGGCCAGGAGGTGCGGCAGCGCCGCGACGTGCTGCACGACCAGCGCGGTCGGCGGCCGTTCGCCGCAGAGCAGGGCACGGAGCACCTGCGGCAGCCGCGGGATGTCGCCGGTCGACTCGCGGACCGCGACGTCCGCGCCGGTCTCGGCCGCGGCCCGGCGGGCACCGGCGACGCCGCGGACCGCGTAGCCGCGCCGGGCCCGGAGTTCGTGGTCGGTGGTGGCGAGGAACGCCACGTCGCGGTGGCCGGCCGCCACGGCCGTGCGTACCGCCAGGGCGGTCGCGGCCTCCCAGTCCAGATCGGTCCAGGGCTCGCGGTCGCCGGCCGAACGTCCCAGCAGGGCGGTGGGGAAGGAGAGTTCGCGCAGGGCCTCGATGCGGGGGTCCTCCATCTCGACCGCCATCAGGATCGCTGCGTCGGCCTGCCGGCTGCCCGCGATCCGGCGCAGCCCGGGGACGCCCTCCCGCGCTGTCGTCAGCAGGACGTCGTAGCCGTGTGCCCGGGCCGCGTCGCTGATGCCGATGGCGAACCGCCCGTCGACGGCCCGGTACCCCCCGGCGACCCGGGGCAGCGCGAGGGCCAGGACCTGGGTGCGCGTGCTGCGCAGCGTCCGCGCGCTCGCCCGCGGGTGGTACCCCAGTTCGTCGATCGCCTGACGCACCGCGCGGCGCGTGTCCTCGGAGATCTTGCGGGACCCGCTCAGGACGTACGACACGGTGCTCGGCGCGACCCCCGCGCGCTCCGCGACGTCCTTGATCGTGGCCATGCGGTTCCTTCCGGCGGCGGATCGGTGGATCGGTCGAGTGAGGCCAAGTCGAATGAATCGAATCGATTCGACAACATCGTGATGGTAGGCCGCCACGGCGACCCGCGGCAAGTGTCTGTCCGTGGGGCCGTCGTCCGCCTAGGGTGGGACGTATCGGGCCATGGGGGGCGGGATCATGATGTGGTCGGCGGCCGGGGACACGGACATCGCGGCGGAAGCGGTCATTGCGCTGATCGGCTTCGCCGCGGGTGTGGTGCTCGCCTCGGTCAACGCGGTCCATGCCCGTCACAACGAGAGCCGCCGCCAGCGGGCCGAGCGCGCGGGCGACGCACTGGTCGACTTCATGCGCGGCATCGCGGAGAACGCCCAGTACCGGGGGCGCCTCTACGGAGCGGGACCCGCTGTGACGGCGGCACGGGCGGCCGAGCTGGAGGACCGGATCACCGAGTCCCTCGTGCTCGTCTCCTCCGCCAAGGCCCGCCTGGCGACCTACGGCAACGCCGAGGCAGGCCGGATACTCGCCGCGATCGAGCGGGACGGCGGCTTCGTCGGCTCCGATCCCGTGGCCCAGCGGCGCCTGTCCGAACTCGTCGCGGCGCTCCGTGCGGAGCTGCGGCTCAGCGGCCATCTGAAGGCCGAGGAGATCCGCGACGTGCTCTTCGGCCCGCCGCGGGGGCCGTCGTCGGCGTGAGCCGGTGCCGGTCGCGGCGGGCGGCGGCGTCGAGGGCCGTCAGCGGACCGCCGGGGGCCCGTCGCGGGTGGGACGCGAAGTGGCGAGCCCGGCGAGCAGGCCCGCACCGGCGGTGACGGCGGCGTAGCTGAGGACGTGGTCGACGGCGGACTGCATGGCCAGGCCCGTCAGCGCCGCGGCCGCCGTAAGGACGACGGGTGTGCCGCGCGGTGAGCGGCGCAGGGCCCACAGCAACCAGACGTAGCAGCCGGCGAGGAGCGCGACGCCGGGGACACCCTGCTCCGCGGCGAGTTGGAGCGGGGCGGACTGGGGTGTGCCCTTGCCGGCCGGGATGTCCGTCCCCGGCTCCCCGCCGCCGTCCTCCACCTCCGCGAACCGTCCGGGACCGATCCCGCGCACCGGGCTGGTCGCCGCGGTGTGCAGGGCCTCGTGCCAGAGCCTGACGCGTGCGGGCGTGAGCTGGCCGGACAGGGACGCGGACAGGCCCGGCGGCAGGGCGTCCACGGCGACCGCGTACGTGCCGCCGACGGCCACGCAGGTGGCCAGCGCCAGTCCCGCGAGCCCGATCAGCCGCGGCGTGCGGTCGGCGGCCAGGGAGCACAGGAGCACGCCGAGCGAGGCGGCGAAGCCCGCGGCGGAGCCGAGTCCGAGGGCGACCAGGGCGGCCAGCGCGCCCAGCAGCCGCAGCGCGAGCCGTACGGCGCCCGGGCGGGAGGCCCAGGCGGCGCAGCACACGGCGCCGGTCGCCAGCACCATGAGCGCGGCATCGGCGTTGGCGTACCCCAGCGGCGGGGTGTGCGGTCCGTGCGACAGGCGTCCGGGCGGCAGCAGGGTGAGCGCGATCGCGCCCACGGCCGCCGCGGCGGGCACGGCGACCGGCCGCAGGGCCCCGCCGATCCGTCCGGCCGCGAACCCGGCGGCGACCGCGAGGACCGCGAGCAGGAAACCCTCGGGCCGCGCGGGACGGCCGATCGCCGAGACCAGCGCCCACACCGTGCTCGTGACCAGGAGCGCCGCGCCGACGGCGTCGGTCCTGCCCGGTCGCGGGCTGTCGGGCGGGGCGTCGTCGCCGGCGATGCCGGCCGCGTCGCCCGTTGTCGTCCTCATCCCCGAACCCCCTGACGCCACCCCGCGCGGGCCCCGGGGGTCACGGTAACCGCTGTGATGTGGTGGTGTGGATATGTCGCGCGGTAACACCGGGGTGCCCGCGGCGTCCGGGCCGGCACGGCGGACATGATCCACGCGAGCACGTAGGCTCGAGGCGTGCCGATTCCCGAATTCCTCCGCGAGCTGCGCGCCCTCGTCGGCCACCGGCAGCTGCTGCTGCCCGGTGTCACGGCGGTCGTCTTCGACGACGACAACCGCGTCCTGCTCAACCGTCGTTCCGACAACGGACGCTGGTCCCTGATCGGCGGCATCAGCGAACCCGGTGAGCAGCCCGCCGAGACCGCCGTCCGGGAGGTGCTGGAGGAGACCGGCGTCCTGGCGGTCGCCGAACGCGTCGTCCTGGTGCAGACGATCAAGCCGGTGCGCTACCCCAACGGCGACCGCTGCCAGTACGTGGACATCACCCTGCGCTGCCGTGCCGTCGGCGGCCGGGCCCACGTGGCGGACGACGAGTCGCTGGAGGTCGGCTGGTTCGACGTGGACGGGCTGCCCGATCTCGGCGGGCACGGCCAGTTGCGCCTCAAGCACGCGCGCAGCGACGGGCCCACCTGGTTCGAGCCCGCGGGGCCGCCGGAAGAGTGAGTGTGGGGTGCGCCCACCAGCCCGTACGCGACTGTGGGCGTTGCCCACATCGGTGCGGGCGCCGTCGTTGCCTAGCCTCGTGGCCATGACGGACTCCACCCCCCAGCCGGGCGTCCCCGACCTGGGCGGCCGCACCGCTCTCGTCACCGGCGCCGCGGGCGGCATCGGCCGCGCATGTGTGCTGCGGCTGGCCGCCGCGGGCGCCAAGGTGCGTGCCGTGGACCGCGACGCCGAGGGCCTGGCCGCCCTCGTCGAACGTGCCGCGGCCGACGGTCGCCCCGGTGCGGTCGAGGCGCTCACCTTGGACCTCACCGACCTCGACGCCGCTGAGCACGCCGCGGCCGGCACCGACATCCTCGTCAACAACGCGGGGCTCCAACTGGTGCGGCCCATCGAGGACTTCCCGCCGGAGGTCTTCTCCACCGTGCTGCGGGTGATGCTGGAGGCCCCGTTCCGGCTCCTGCGCGGTGCTCTGCCGCACATGTACGGGCAGGGCTGGGGCCGCGTCGTGAACATCTCCTCGGTGCACGGATTGCGCGCCTCGCCGTTCAAGAGCGCCTATGTCGCGGCCAAGCACGGTCTCGAAGGACTCTCCAAGACCGCCGCGCTCGAAGGCGCCGCACATGGGGTGACCTCCAACTGCGTGTGCCCCGGCTATGTGCGCACCCCGCTGGTGGAGCGGCAGATCGCCGACCAGGCGGCCGCGCACGGCATCGCCCCCGAGCGGGTGGTCGGCGAGATCCTGCTCGCGGACTCCGCCGTGAAGCGGCTGGTGGAGCCCGAGGAGGTCGCCGAGATGGCCGCCTACCTCTGCTCCCCGCAGGCCTCCTTCGTCACCGGCGCCTCATTGACCATGGACGGCGGATGGACGGCACATTGATCTGCCGGTATCCCTGACACCGTGCCCGACCACGACGACCCCTCCGGCCACCACGACTCCTCCGCCCGGGACGACCACGAGGACACCAGCGGCCCCATGCCTGCGTACGGACCCGCCGACGCGCCGTACCTGCGGCTGCTGGCCCGTGGTGCCCCGGTGGAGGAGTACGAGCGCCCGGTCCTGGCCGCCCGGGCCGAGGGTGCCGGCCCCACCGTGCTCGCCGAGCTGGAGCGGGCCAAGCTGCTGGCGTTGCGGGTGCGGGCCGAACTGGAGGGCCGAAGAAGGCGCGAGGCCGAGCTGTCGGCGCTCTTCGAGACGGCCGGCGACCTCGCGGGGCTGCGCGACCTGGACTCCGTGCTGCAGGCCATCGTGCACCGGGCGCGCTCCCTGCTCGGCACGGACGTGGCCTATCTGAGCCTGAACGACCGCAAGGCCGGCGACACCTACATGCGGGTCACCGAGGGTTCGGTCTCCGCGCGCTTCCAGCGTGTCCGGCTCGGCATGGGGGAGGGGCTCGGCGGGCTGGTCGCGCAGACCGCCATGCCCTACGTCACCGAGTCCTACTTCGACGACGAGCGGTTCTGCCACACCTCCTCGATCGACTCGGCGGTGCACGACGAGGGCCTGGTCGCGATCCTCGGCGTACCCCTTGTGCTGGGCACAGGGGTCATCGGCGTGCTGTACGCGGCCGACCGGCGGGCCCGGGTCTTCGAGCGGGAGCAGATCGCCCTGCTGGCCTCGCTCGCCTCGCTCGCGGCCGTCGCCATCGACACGGCCAACCTCCTGGAGGAGACCCGTTCGGCCCTCGCGGACCTCGGCGCGGCGAACGAGACCATCCGCACCCACAGCGCGGCGCTGGAGCGCGCCTCGGAGGTGCACGACCGGCTGACCGAACTCGTGCTGCGCGGCGGCGGCGTCGACGACGTCGCCGACGCGGTCTCCCACGTGCTCGCCGGAACGGTCCGCGTGGTGGGCCACGACCACGAGCCCGTCCCCGGCGAACTGGCCGACGCCGTCGCGCGCTCCCGCAAGGACGGCCGTGCCGTCCGCCAGGGCGGCACCTGGGCCGCGGCCGTCACCGCGGGCGGTGAACTCCTGGGCGCGCTGCTCCTGCGCGGCCATCCCGAACTCGGGCCCGTCGACCAACGCACCCTGGAGCGGGCCGCGATGGTCACCTCCCTGCTGCTGCTCGCCCGCCGCAACGCCGCCGAGGCCGAACAGCGCTTCCGCGGCGAACTGCTGGACGACCTGCTCGACGCCCCGCACCGCGACCCCCGGCTGCTGCGCGAGCGCGCCGCACGGCTCCGCGCCGACCTGGACGCCCCGCACATTGTGCTGGCGGCGCGCATCGACGACGAGACCGACGGCAGCTCCGACCGGCTGCGCCTGTGGTCCGCCGCCTCCCACATCGCGGCCACGCACCGGGGCCTGGCGGCGGCCAGGGACGGCGGCACCGTGCTGCTGCTCCCACTCGAACGGCACACCGACGCATCGACCGCACCGACCGCCTCGTCGACGGCGCGCCGCATCGCCCGCGAACTCGGCAGCGCGGTGCGGGCCGCCGTCACCGTGGGGGCGTCCAACCCGGTCGCCGCGCCGGCCGCCCGCCCCGGATCCGTGGCACTCGCCTATGCCGAGGCCCAGCGCTGCGGCGACGCCCTGCGGGCCCTCGGCCGCGCCGGAGAGGGCGCGGCCGGGGCCGACTTCGGATTCCTCGGCCTGCTGCTCACCGACGCCCGGGACGTCGACGGCTTCGTCCACCGCACCATCGGGAACGTCGCCGACTACGACGTGCGCAGGGGCACCGAGCTCGTCCGCACCCTCGACGCCTACTTCTCCAGCGGCATGAGCCCGGTGCGCACCAAGGACGCCCTCCACGTGCATGTCAACACCGTCGCCCAGCGCCTGGAGCGGATATCCCAACTCCTCGGCCCCGACTGGCAGTCGCCGGACCGCGCGCTGGAGATCCAGCTCGCGCTGCGCCTGCACCGGCTCTCCGCGGGCCAGGACTGATCCCCCTCTGCGGCGTGGCGCGGACCCCGCCACCACGACGGTGACGGGGTCCGGGCCGGCTCTCTTCATCCGTGCAGGACGACCTCAGCTCGCGGGCGCCGACCGGGCCAGCGGCGTCTCGTCGGCGGCCTGCGGTTCCACGGCCGCGAGGTCGCGTCCGCGGGTCTCCTTGGCCACGGAGACCGCGACCAGGGTGATGATGGCGGCGAGGATGACGTACAGGGCGATCGGTGTGGCGCTGTCGTAGTCCGCGAGCAGGGCCGTCGCGATGAGCGGCGCCGGGGCGCCGGCCGCGACCGAGGCGAACTGGGCGCCGATCGAGGCCCCCGAGTAGCGCATCCGGGTCGCGAACATCTCCGAGAAGAAGGCGGCCTGCGGCGCGTACATGGCTCCGTGCAGGACCAGGCCGACGGTGACGGCCAGCAGCAGCGCCGGGAAGCTCTTGGTGTCGATCAGGGCGAAGAAGGGGAACGCCCACAGGCCCACCCCGGCGGCGCCCAGCAGGTAGACCGGCTTGCGGCCGATCCGGTCCGAGAGCGCGCCCCAGGCCGGGATCACCGCGAAGTGCACGGCGGAGCCGATGAGCACGGCGTTGAGCGCGGTCTGCTTGCCGAGGCCCGCCTGTGTCGTCGCGTACACCAGGACGAAGGCGGTGATCACGTAGTAGCTGATGTTCTCGGCCATGCGCGCGCCCATCGCCACCAGGACGTCGCGCCAGTGGTCGCGCAGTACGGCGACCAGCGGCATCCGCTCCACTGCCGCAGTCTCGGTTTTACGGGCCTCGGCGCGCGCGAGGGCCTCCTTGAAGACCGGCGACTCGTCCACGGAGAGCCGGATCCACAGGCCGACCAGCACCAGGACGCCGGACAGCAGGAAGGGCACGCGCCAGCCCCAGGAGGTGAACGCGGCGTCGGACAGCAGGGCGGTCAGGGCGGACAGCACGCCGGTGGCAAGGAGCTGTCCCGCGGGTGCGCCGGTCTGCGGCCAGGAGGCCCAGAAGCCGCGCTGCCGGGCGTCCCCGTGCTCCGACACCAGCAGCACCGCGCCGCCCCACTCGCCGCCCAGCGCGAACCCCTGCACCAGGCGCAGCGCGGTGAGCAGCACGGGAGCGGCCGAGCCCAGGGTGGCGTGGGTCGGCAGCAGGCCGATGCAGAAGGTCGCGCCGCCCATGAGCAGCAGGCTCAGCACCAGGAGGCGCTTGCGCCCGAGGCGGTCCCCGTAGTGCCCGAAGACCAGCGCGCCGATGGGCCGTGCGGCGAAGCCCACCGCGTAGGTGAGGAACGACAGGAGGGTGCCGACCAGCGGATCCGAGCCGGGGAAGAACAGCTTGTTGAAGACGAGGGCGGCGGCGGACCCGTAGAGGAAGAAGTCGTACCACTCGATGGTCGTGCCGACCAGGCTCGCGGCGACGATCCGCCGGAGGCCGGCCGGCGGTGGGGGAGCGGTTGCGGGGGAAGCCATGTGCACCACTTCCAGGCGGTTGTCGGGGACGTTTCCGTGTCGGCACAACGTAGGAAGACGCAGGTCACCGGCCCATGTGGTGGGACACCATAGTTAATGTGCGGGATATGCGCGCGGGCACCACGGCACGGCTGAGGGGCAGGCCGGAATCGCGCCGGCAAGGGGGCGCCGGGAGGCGGGCGGCGGCATCCGGGCGGTGGGTGCCGCCGCCGTGGGCAGGGTCCCGTCGAGAGGGGTGCGGTCACGAGATATCTTGATGTCGAGCAATGTTGCAATGTTGCAGACGTGGAGCGGAGCACCCGGTGACTGACTCGACCATCATCTATACGCACACCGACGAGGCGCCGGCGCTGGCGACGTACTCGTTCCTGCCCGTGATCCAGGCGTACGCCTCCACGGCCGGCGTCGCCGTGGAGACCCGCGACATCTCCCTGGCCGGGCGGATCATCGCGAGCTTCCCCGAGTACCTGGAGGAGGGCCAGCGCATCCCGGACGCCCTCGCGGAGCTCGGCGAGCTGGCGAAGACCCCGGCGGCCAACATCATCAAGCTGCCGAACGTTTCGGCCTCGATCCCGCAGCTGAAGGCCGCGATCGCGGAGCTGCAGGAGCAGGGCTACGCGCTGCCGGACTACCCGGACGAGGCGAAGTCCGACGAGGACAAGGACGTCCGCGCCCGCTACGACAAGATCAAGGGCAGCGCCGTCAACCCGGTCCTGCGCGAGGGCAACTCCGACCGCCGCGCCCCCGCGTCCGTCAAGAACTACGCCAAGGCGCACCCGCACCGCATGGGCGCCTGGTCGGCCGACTCCAAGACCAATGTCGCGCACATGACCGCTGACGACTTCCGGTCCACCGAGAAGTCCGCGGTCATCGCCGAGGACGGCTCCCTGCGCATCGAGCTGCTCGGCGACGACGGCACGACCACGGTGCTGCGCGAGTCGGTCCCGGTGCTGGCGGGCGAGGTCGTGGACGCCTCCGTCATGCGCGTCGCGGTGCTCCGCGAGTTCCTGGGCGAGCAGGTCGCCCGCGCCAAGGCCGAGGACGTGCTGTTCTCCGTGCACCTGAAGGCCACGATGATGAAGGTCTCCGACCCGATCGTCTTCGGCCACGTGGTGCGCGCGTTCTTCCCCAAGACCTTCGCGCAGTACGGCGAGGCCTTCGCGGCCGCCGGCCTGACCCCGAACGACGGTCTCGGCGGCATCCTCAAGGGCGCCGAGGCGCTGCCCGAGGGCGCGGAGATCAAGGCGTCCTTCGAGGCCGAGCTCGCCGAGGGCCCGGCGCTGGCGATGGTCGACTCCGACCGCGGCATCACCAACCTGCACGTCCCGAGCGACGTCATCGTCGACGCCTCCATGCCGGCCATGATCCGCACCTCCGGCCACATGTGGGGCCCGGACGGCCAGGAGGCCGACACCCTCGCGGTGCTGCCGGACAGCAGCTACGCCGGCATCTACCAGGCCGTCATCGACGACTGCCGCGCGCACGGCGCCTTCGACCCGGCGACGATGGGCTCGGTCCCGAACGTCGGCCTGATGGCGCAGAAGGCCGAGGAGTACGGCAGCCACGACAAGACCTTCGAGGTCCAGCACACCGGCACCGTCCGCCTGGTCGACCGGGCCGGCAACGTCGTGCTGGAGCAGGCCGTCTCCGCGGGTGACATCTTCCGCGCCTGCCAGACCAAGGACGCGCCGATCAAGGACTGGGTCAAGCTGGCCGTCACCCGCGCCCGCGCGACCGGCGACCCGGCGGTGTTCTGGCTGGACGCGGAGCGCGCCCACGACGCGAACCTGATCGCCAAGGTCGAGCAGTACCTGCCGGAGCACGACACCGAGGGCCTGCAGATCGAGATCAAGTCGCCGGTCGAGGCGACGAAGTTCTCCCTGGAGCGCATCCGCCGCGGCGAGAACACGATCTCCGTCACCGGCAACGTGCTGCGCGACTACCTGACCGACCTCTTCCCGATCTTGGAGCTGGGCACCAGCGCCAAGATGCTGTCGGTCGTCCCGCTGATGAACGGCGGCGGCCTCTTCGAGACCGGCGCGGGCGGCTCCGCGCCCAAGCACGTGCAGCAGCTGGTCAAGGAGAACTACCTGCGCTGGGACAGCCTGGGCGAGTTCCTGGCCCTCGCGGTCAGCTTCGAGCACCTGGCGACCACCACGGGTAACGCCCGCGCGCAGGTCCTGGCCGACACCCTGGACCGCGCCACCGGCACGTTCCTCAACGAGGACAAGTCGCCCAGCCGCAAGCTCGGCGGCATCGACAACCGCGGCAGCCACTTCTACCTGGCCCTGTACTGGGCCCAGGAGCTGGCGGGGCAGACGGACGACCCGGAGCTGGCCAAGGCCTTCGCCCCGCTCGCCCGGACGCTGTCGGACAAGGAGCAGACGATCGTCGACGAGCTGATCGCCGTCCAGGGCTCCCCGGCCGACATCGGCGGCTACTACCAGCCCGACGCCGTGAAGGCCGCGGCCGTCATGCGCCCGTCGGCCACGCTCAACGAGGCGCTGGCGATCCTCGGCTGACCCGACCCTCTCGTACGCGAACGAACCGCCCCGGCTGGAGGACCAGCCGGGGCGGTTCGCTTTGTGCGGCGCGCGTCAGGCGAAGACGCCGTCGAGCCAGCGCTGCCAGCGCTCCCCGGTCTCCTTGCCGTCGGCGTCCGCCGAGAAGTCGTGCACGCTGATGCCGACGGGCGCGCCGAAGTGGTTGCGGCCGAAGACCCGGTACATGGCGTCGGTGGTGCGCACGCCGACGAAGTACGGGTTGCGGAAGTCCACAACGGCGTCCACGGGCGCCGCCACGCCGGGCAGCCGCAGGCGGACGCCGGCGCCCTCGGCGGCGTCGTCGGGTACGCCGAGGGCGCGGCTGACGGCTTCCAGGGCGTCCGGCGCGGTGGAGGCGGCGGGGCCGTTGACGGTCGCGAAGGCGGCGGGGCGGCCCGCGAAGTGCGTCAGGTACTGGCGCAGGGTGTGCAGGTAGAAGTCGGTGTGCTTGCTCGCGCCGTCGTACTGGTTGTCCCAGTCGTCGACGAAGATGCCGCTGTGCACGTAGCGGACCCGGCAACCGCCGTCCTCGCGGGCCTCGATGACGTGCTCGAGCTGGTTGAAGGCCTGGTTCCCGACGCCGTCGGGGAACTCCGCGCGGGCGGTCAGGTGGTGCGGCGGGTCCCAGACGGTGAGGACACCGCCGAAGGGCGCGGCGCCGCCCTGGCGGGGCTCGAACTCCTGGGGCCAGAGCCAGCCCGCCGAGCCGGTGGTGACGGCCTCCCAGACCTCCTCCGGTGCCGCCTCGACCTCGAACTCGCGGACGATCTCGAATTCCTTGCCCATGGGGGTGCTCTCTCCTCGTGCCCGCGGACGTGCGGGGCGGATGTGGTGTGCGGAGGCGGTGCGGCGCTGTGGCGGTGCGGTGCGGGCGCGGCTCCTACGCCTGTTCCTCGACGGCCGGCGGGGTTTCGGGCGTGGACTGCCCTGCGGTCACCGGGTCCTTGACGGTGGGATGGAGCGCGACGACGATGCGGTGCTCGCGGCCGCCCTCGGCGTCCGCGTCGTGGTACCGGGCGATCAGCGCGCTCACGCCGCGGGTCAGCTCCTCGACGAAGGCGGCCCGGTCGGCGGCGGACGCGAAGCGCACCTCGCCGTCCAGGGCGTACGTCGCGAGCCGCTTGCGGGCCTTGGCCGCGCCGGTGATCAGGGTGCCGACGTCGCGCACCAGGCGGGCGGCGACGGCCAGCAGCCAGCGGGCGGACAACTGGTCGCGGAACCGGCCGGGGTCGGGCTGCACGGCGGCCAGCGCCAGCGGTGAGATGACGTACGAGGCGGCGGTCGCCTGCATCAGGCGCTCGGTGACATTGCCCTTGCGGCGTTCCCCGGCCAGCTCCACCAGGCCGTGCGTCTCCAGCGCCCTGAGGTGGTAGTTCACCTTCTGCCGGGGCAGCCCGACCCGCGCGGCGAGCATCGTCGCCGACGCGGGACCCGCGGCGAGCTCGGCCAGGAGCCGGGCCCGTACGGGGTCCAGGGAGGCGGCGGCGGCCGCGGAGTCCTCGATCACGGTCACGTCCAACATGGCCCCAGACTCTCACCGAACATTATTTTTGTCCAGACTCATCGCCTTGTCGGCCACTCCTCGACACCCGCCGGTCACCGCGCAGGCAGGGACGAAACGCCGATTTCACCGGACGGGCGAGCACCCGTGACATCGCTCTGATCGGCATCCACGCAGGTGACGCGACGGAACGCCCGGGCCCCCAGCGCGTTACAGCGTGGTACTCCACCCCGCGCCCCCCGGCTCCTAATGTCAGCCGACAAGCGGCCCGGAGCCCGTCTCCGGGGTCCGCTCATCGCCGCGCTGTCGGAGGGAAGACCGATGAGTCGAGTTGTGCGCGCAGCACTCGTGCAGACCAGGTGGACCGGCGACAAGGAATCGATGATCGACCTGCACGAGCGGTACGCCCGTGAGGCCGCCGCCCAGGGGGCGCAGGTGATCGGCTTCCAGGAGGTCTTCAACGCCCCCTATTTCTGCCAGGTCCAGGAGCCGGAGCACTACGGCTGGGCCGAGCCCGTGCCGGACGGCCCGACCGTGCGGCGCATGCAGGCGCTGGCCAAGGAACTGGGCCTGGTCATGGTCGTGCCGGTCTACGAGGTCGAGCAGGCGGGCTTCTACTACAACACCGCGGCCGTGATCGACGCCGACGGCTCCTACCTCGGCAAGTACCGCAAGCACCACATCCCGCAGGTCAAGGGCTTCTGGGAGAAGTTCTACTTCAAGCCCGGCAACCTGGGCTGGCCCGTCTTCGACACCGCGGTCGGCAAGGTCGGCGTCTACATCTGCTACGACCGGCACTTCCCCGAGGGCTGGCGCGCCCTCGGCCTCGCCGGGGCCGAACTGGTCTACAACCCCTCCGCGACCTCCCGCGGGCTGTCGGCCTACCTCTGGCAGTTGGAGCAGCCGGCCGCCGCCGTCGCCAACGAGTACTTCGTGGCCGCGATCAACCGCGTCGGCCAGGAGGAGTACGGCGACAACGACTTCTACGGCACCTCGTACTTCGTCGACCCGCGCGGCCAGTTCGTCGGCGACGTGGCCTCCGACAAGGAGGAGGAACTCGTCGTCCGCGACCTGGACTTCGGGCAGATCGAGGAGGTGCGCCGGCAATGGGCCTTCTACCGGGACCGCCGTCCCGACGCCTACGGCCCGCTGACCGAGGCCTGAGGGGAGGGACGCGGGACATGAGCCGGATCCTGATCCGCGGCGGACTGGTCGTCACCGCCGCCGAGGAGACCCACGCCGACGTCCTCGTCGAGGACGAGCGGATCGTGGCCCTGGCCGCCGCCGGCAGCACCGTCGCCGAGGGCTGGACGGCGGACACCGTGATCGACGCGACGGGCATGTACGTCATCCCGGGTGGCGTCGACGCGCACACGCACATGGAGCTGCCCTTCGGCGGCACCCATGCCTCGGACACCTTCGAGACGGGAACGCGGGCCGCCGCGTGGGGCGGGACCACCACGATCGTGGACTTCGCCGTGCAGTCCGTGGGCGAGTCGCTGCGCGCCGGGCTCGACGCCTGGCACGCCAAGGCCGAGGGCAACTGCGCCGTCGACTACGCGTTCCACATGATCATGTCCGATGTCACCGAGGACAGCCTCAAGGAGATGGACCTCCTCGTGGACGAGGGCGTCACATCCTTCAAGCTGTTCATGGCCTATCCGGGGGTGTTCTACAGCGACGACGGCCGCATCCTGCGGGCGATGCAGCGCGGTGCCGACAACGGCGGCCTGATCATGATGCACGCGGAGAACGGCATCGCCATCGACGTGCTGGTGGAGCAGGCGCTCGCGGCGGGGAAGACCGATCCCCGCTACCACGGCGAGGTGCGGCGGGAGTTGCTGGAGGCGGAGGCGACCCATCGCGCCATCCGGCTCGCGGAGGTCGCCGGTTCGCCGCTCTACGTCGTCCACGTCTCCGCGCAGCAGGCCGTCGCCGAACTGGCCACCGCGCGCGACCGCGGTCTCAACGTCTTCGCCGAGACCTGCCCGCAGTATCTGTTCCTGTCCACGGACAACCTGGCCGAGCCGGACTTCGAGGGCGCCAAGTACGTCTGCTCCACCCCGCTGCGTCCCAGGGAGCACCAAGCCGAGCTGTGGAAGGGCCTGCGCACCAACGATCTGCAGGTGGTGTCGACGGACCACTGCCCGTTCTGCTTCGTGGGGCAGAAGGAACTGGGCCGGGGCGACTTCTCGAAGATCCCCAACGGTCTGCCGGGGGTGGAGAACCGGATGGACCTGCTGCACCAGGCCGTGGTGGACGGTCACATCAGCCGCCGCCGCTGGATCGAGATCGCCTGCGCCACCCCGGCGCGGATGTTCGGGCTGTATCCGCGCAAGGGCACCATCGCGCCGGGCGCGGACGCCGACATCGTGATCTACGACCCGGCCGCCGAGCAGGTCATGTCGGCGGGCACGCACCACATGAACGTCGACTACTCGGCCTACGAGGGCAAGCGCGTGCGCGGCAAGGCCCGCACCGTCATCTCCCGCGGCACCGTGGTCGTCGACCAGGACCGCTACCTGGGCCGGGCCGGCCACGGCCGCTACCAGACCCGCGCGACCTGCCAGTACCTCGTCTAGCCCGTCCAGCCACCCCAGGGAGCAGAGCAATGGATTTTGGTCTCGTCCTGCAGACGGACCCGCCCGCGTCGGGGGTCGTGGAGCTGATGCGGCGCGCCGAGCGCAACGGCTTCACCCACGGCTGGACGTTCGACTCGACCGTGCTGTGGCAGGAGCCCTTCGTCATTTACAGCCAGATCCTGGCGCGGACCGAGCGGCTGGTCGTCGGCCCGATGGTCACCAACCCGGGCACCCGTACCTGGGAGGTGACCGCCTCCACCTTCGCGACGCTGAACGAGATGTTCGGCAACCGGACGATCTGCGGCATCGGCCGCGGCGACTCCGCGATGCGGGTCGCGGGCCGCAGGCCCAACACCCTCGCCCGTATAGAGGAGGCCATGCACGTCATCCGGGAACTCGCCGAGGGACGCGAGGCGGACCTGGGCGGCGGCACGGTGGTGAAGTTCCCCTGGGTGCGCCCCGGTGCCGAACTGCCGGTGTGGATGGCGGCGTACGGTCCGAAGGCACTGGCGATCACCGGGGCGAAGGCGGACGGCTTCATCCTGCAGCTCGCCGACGTCTATCTGACGGAGTGGATGGTCAAGGCGGTCAAGGACGCGGCGGTGGCCGCCGGCCGCGACCCGTCGGCGGTGAAGGTCTGCGTGGCCGCGCCCGCCTACGTCACCGAGGACGACTCGCCGCAGGCCCTGGCCCACGCCCGCGAGCAGTGCCGCTGGTTCGGCGGCATGGTCGGCAACCACGTCGCCGACCTGGTGGCCAAGTACGGGGAGGTGTCCGCCGCCGTCCCCCAGGAGCTGACGGATTACATCAAGGCCCGCGAGGGGTACGACTACTCGCACCACGGCCGCACCGGCAACCCCGACACCGCGTTCGTCCCCGACGAGATCGTCGACCGCTTCTGCCTCATCGGCACCGCGGAGCAGCACATCGAGAAACTGCGCGCCCTGAAGGCCCTCGGCGTCGACCAGTTCGCCCTGTACGACATGCAGGACGCCAAGGAGTCCGTGATCGACGTCTACGGCTCCACCGTCATTCCCGCACTCCGCGGCTGACCCCGGCCCCTTCATCCCCCCGCACGGCACGTTCGATCCCCGATCCCCGCCTCGAACGAAGGGGGCTGCCATGACAGCCACCGCTCCACCGCCGGCCGGCAGAGCCGGGGCCGACGGCCGCGTCGAGCTCGCGCCCGACGCGATACCTTCCGGCCCCTACGCCAACGAGGACCTGCTTCCGGTACCGCTCGCCCAGCGGAAGTGGACCACGTACAACTTCACCGCCCTGTGGGTCGGCATGGCCCACAACGTCGCCTCCTGGACCCTCGCCTCGGGCCTGGTCGCCCTCGGCATGGACTGGAAGCAGGCGGTCCTCACCATCGCCCTCGCCAATGTCATCGTGCTGGTGCCGATGCTGCTCACCGGCCACGCCGGCCCCAAGTACGGCATCCCGTTCCCGGTGTTCGCCCGCGCGTCGTTCGGGGTGCGCGGGGCCAACCTGCCCGCTCTGGTCCGGGCCGCGGTCGCCTGCGTGTGGTTCGGCATCCAGACCTGGATCGGCGGCTCCGGCATCTTCCTGCTCGCCGGGAAGCTCTTCGGCGACTCGTGGGCGAACGCCGGGACGATCGGCGGATACCCGTGGACGCAGTGGCTGTCCTTCGTCGTCTTCTGGATCATTCAGGTCGCGATCATCGTGCGCGGCATGGAGATGGTCCGCCGCTTCGAGAACTGGGCGGCGCCCTTCGTCATCGTCGGCGCCGTCGCGCTGCTGATCTGGATGACGAACAAGGCCGGCGGCCTGGGCCCGCTGCTCGACCAGCCGTCCGCGCTCGGCTGGGGCGGGGACTTCTGGAAGGTCTTCTTCCCCGCCCTCATGGGCATGATCGGCTTCTGGTCGACCCTCTCCCTCAACATCCCCGACTTCACCCGCTACGCCGCCGGGCAGCGCGCCCAGCTGTGGGGGCAGTCCCTGGGCCTGCCCACCACGATGACGCTGTTCGCCCTGCTGTCGGTGCTGGTGACCTCCGGCTCCCAGGCCGTCTACGGCGCACCGATCTGGGACCCGGTGGCGCTGGCCGCCAAGCTCGACAACTGGGCCGCGGTGCTCTTCGCGCTCATCACCGTCCTGGTGGCCACCTTGTCGGTGAACATCGCGGCCAACGTGGTCTCGCCCGCCTTCGACCTGTCCAACATCGCGCCGCGCCGGATCAGCTTCCGCACCGGCGCCCTGATCACCGCCGTGGTGGGCGTTGTCATCTTCCCCTGGAAGCTGCTGGCGAGCCCGCAGGCGTACATCTTCACCTGGCTCGGCACGGTCGGCGGTCTGCTGGGCACCGTGGCCGGCATCCTCATCGCCGACTACTGGATCGTCCGCCGCACCCGGCTCGAACTCGCCGACCTTTACCGCACGGAGGGACGCTACTGGTACGACGGCGGCTGGAACTGGCGGGCGCTGGTCGCGTTCGCGGCCGGCGGTGTCCTCGCCATCGGCGGCTCGCACTCCGGGCTCGACGCCAAGGGCGTCAAGCAGGGCCCGTTCCCCGTCGACGGGATGATCCCGTTCCTCAAGCCGCTCGCCGACTACGGCTGGGCGGTCGGCCTGGCCGCGTCCCTCGTCGTCTACCTCCTGCTGACCCGGCTCGCCCCCGACCGCAGGAGCTGACCCCGGCCGCCCGTGCGCGGGGCCCGGGCCCGGCCGCCTCAGCGGTCGGCCCCGGGCCCCGCGGCGCGCTGCGCCTCGTGCGCGAGGAGGGCGACGTACAGCGAGGTCAGCTGCTCCCAGTCGTCCAGGTCGATACCGAGCAGGGCCTCGATGCTCTGCAGCCGCCGGTAGAACGCCGGCCGGCTGACGTGGTGCATCTGCGCCGCCGCCGACTTGTTGCGGCCGGTGTCCAGATAGGCGCGCAGCGCCTCCAGCAGCGCCGGGTTCCGCAGCAGCGGGCCCAACTCCCGCCCGATGAACGCCTGGAGCTCCGGCTCGTCCCGCAGCAGGCGGACCAGGCCGCGCAGCCGTACGTCCCGCAGCCGGGCCACGGGGGACGCCGGGGGCCCGGCCACCGCCGCGTCCGCGACGTGCACCGCCTCGACGAAGGAGCGCCGCACCTCGTCCAGTTCGCGGCAGCCGAACCCCGCCCCGGCGACCGCCGTGCGGCCCCGGGCCGCCAGTTCCTCGTGCACCCGGACCGCGACCCGACGCACGGCGGCGTCGGTGTCCTGCCCGTACGGGACGCTGAGCAGCACCGCCGTGCCCGCCGGGCCGATCCGGGCCACCAGGCCCGCCACGTCCGGATGCTCGGCCAGCGCGTGCTCGATCATTTCGGGAAGGTCGTCCCTGCCGTCCGGCGCCGGACCGAGGGGGCGTACCACCACGGGCACGAAGACGCGCCGGTTGACCGGGAGCCCCGCCGCGCGCACCCGGGTCAGCAACTGCTCGGGGCGGGCGGTGCCCGAGGCCAGGTCGAGCAGCAGCGACTCGGCGGCCTGGTCCTCCCAGCCCCGGTCGCGGTCGCCCAGCAGGCGGTGCATGGCCAGCGCCTCGGCGGCGCGCGCCCCCAGCACCCGGCCCGACTCCTCCGTGCCCTGGTGGCCGACGAGCACCAGCCGGCCCCACTGCTGCCCCCGGGCTTCCAGCGGCGCCACGATCCAGCCGTCCGGTCCGACCGTCACCGCCCCGCTCCCCGCGAGCTCGGCCACCTGCCGGGAGACCCGCTCCCAGTCCCGCAGCAGGCCGTTGAGCGACCCCTGGTCACCGGCCGAGGCCAGCACGCGCTGCGCGAGGTTCACCACGAGCGCCGGGCAGCCGCTGAGCGCGGCGATCTCGTCCAGCACCCGTTGCAGCGTCGCGCCGGAGAGATTGAGCACGGTCAGCGAGGACCGTATCCGCTCCGACAGGTCGAGGGCGGCGAACCGGCCGTGCACCAGGCGCGCGTGCACCTCCTCGGTGAGCCGGGCGAACGGCGCGGGCCGGTGCAGCACGATCAGCGGCACCCCGCAGCGCTCGGCCGCCCGCCGCATCGGCTCGGGCGTGGTGCGGAAGGCGCGGCCCAGGCCCAGGACGACGGCGGCGACGTCGGCCCGCTGCATCGACTCGACGTACTCGCGCTGGGCCCGCTCGTCGCCCGCCAGCAGCAGACCGGTGGTGAGCACCATCTCCCCGCCGCTGAGCATGACCCCGACGTCCAGCGCCTCGGCGACGTGCAGCCAGCGCACCGCGCGGTGCAGGTGCGCGGAGCCGGCGACGACCTCCGGCCCCCAGGGTGTGACGAGGTCCAGGTCCAGGACGTCGCGCACGGTCAGCCGACCCGCCGTGTGCGGCGGGGGTGCGTCCGGTCTGTCGTCGCCCACGCGATCACGCCCGTCCCTCGTCCTGCCAGGGGTGGGAGTCTAGTCACTGCCGCCGTGACCGGGTGGGTGCGCGGCCCGAGGTCCCCGGGCCGCGCACCCGCCGGGTCAGATGCCGTAGACGCGGCGGGCGGTCCCGGAGAACACCGCGTCCCGCTCGGCCGGGGCGAGGCCGTCGGTCAGGGTGCGGGCGGCGTCGACGACCTCGGCGTACGAGGCGGCGAGCCGCGAGACCGGCCAGTCGGAGCCGAACATCAACCGGTCCGGGCCGAAGGCGTCCAGCACGGTGCCCGCGTAGGGCGCGAGGTCGGCGGTGGTCCAGGAGTCCCAGTCGGCCTCGGTGACCATGCCGGACAGCTTGCAGACGGTGTTGGGCAGCGCGGCCAGCGCCCGCACGTCGTCCGCCCACGGGCGCAACGTGCCTGCGGCGATGGGGGGTTTGCCCAGGTGGTCCAGGACGAAGACCAGCTCCGGCAGGAGCGCCGCCGCCTTGGCGGCCGCCGGCAGCTGCCCGGCCAGCACCACCAGGTCGTACACCAGACCCGCGTCGGCCACGGCGCGCAGCCCGCGCTGCACGTCGGCGCGGAGCAGCCACTCCGGGTCGGGCTCGCCCTGCACCTGGTGCCGGATGCCCACCAGGCGCTCCCCGCTGGGCAGTTCGCGCAGGGCCGCGAGCCGGTCGGCGACCGCGGGGTCCGTCAGGTCGGTCCAGCCCACGACCCCGGCGACGAGACCGCCCGGCGCGGCGAGGGCGAGGAACTCCGGTGTCTCCTCGGCGACGCTGACGGTCTGGACGAGGACGGTGGCGGTGACGCCCGCCGCCCGCGCCTCGGGTTCCAGGTCGGCGACGGAGAACGAACGGCGGAGCGGGGCCAGCCGCTCGCCGGTGAGCCAGTCCTGGTCGCGGACGGCCAGGTCCCAGACGTGGTGGTGGGCGTCCACGACGCCGTGCGGCACGGTCACAGCTCCCACACCACCGGCAGGGTCGCCCCGGCGCCGTCCGCCGAGTAGTCGTGCGCGACGGCCAGGAGTTCCGCCATCCGCGCCTGCCAGGCGATGTTGACGGGCAGTTGCTCCAGGGCGGCGATCATCGCCGGGTAGTCGTCGACGTCCAAGAGGTGGAACAGATCGGTTCCGCTGCGCCAGATGGTCCACGCGCGCACGCCCGCGGCGCGGATCGCGGTGGTGAGCTCCTCGGGCACCTCGCGGTGCGCCGCCTCGTACGCCTCGATCCGGTCGGCGCGGACCGTGGTGTGCAGCGCGACCTTCACCACGCCTCCCCGGCCGGTACCGGCGCATCGGCGCCGAGCAGTCCCTCGGCGCGCAGGTCGTCCCAGAGCGCGGCCGGCAGCGGGTGGTTGTGCATCGCCTCGGCGTCGCGCACCTCCGCGGGCGAGCGGAGCCCCAGCAGCACGCTCGCCACGGCAGGATGCGCGGCGGGGAAGCGCTGGGCCGCCGCGCGCAGCGGGACGCCGTGGCGGCCGGTGACGGACTGGAGTCGGCGGGCACGGGCCAGGACGGGGGCGGGGACCGGCGCGTACTCGTACCGGGAGTCCGGGCGCGGGTCGATCAGCAGGCCGGAGTTGAAGACCCCGCCGACCACCACGCTCTTCCCGCGTGCCGCAGCCTCCGGCAGCACCTCGGCCAGGCCCTCCTGCTCCAGCAGCGTGTAGCGGCCCGCCATCAGCACCACGTCCACGTCCGTGTCGCGCAGGAAGCGCGCGAGCATGCCCGTCCGGTTCATCCCGGCGCCGATGGCGTCCACGACTCCCTCGGACCGCAGCTTCTCAAGGGCGGGGTAGCCCTGGCCGAAGGCCTCTTCGGCGTGGTCGTCGGGATCGTGCAGAAAGACGACGTCGATGCGGTCGAGGCCGAGGCGCCGCAGGCTGTCCTCGATGCTGCGGCGTACGCCGTCGGCGCTGAAGTCCCAGACCCGGCGGTGGTCGGCGGGGACGGCGAAGCCGTTCGCCAGGTCGTCGCCGGCCGCGCCGCCGTCCCCGGCGGGCTCCAGGAGCCGCCCGACCTTGGTCGAGACGGTGTACTGCTCGCGCGGCCGGTCGCGCAGGGCCGCGCCGATCCGGCGCTCGGACAGCCCCAGGCCGTAGTGCGGGGCGGTGTCGAAGAAGCGGATGCCCGCGTCCCAGGCGGCGTCCACGGCCTGCGCCGCCGCCTCGTCGGTGACCGGCGTGAACAGGTTGCCGAGGGCCGCGGCGCCGAAGCCCACCGCGGTCACGGGGACGCCGCTGCGGCCCAGGGTGTTGCGTCGCATCCCCGCTCCCCTCATTGCCCTGCCGGGCGCAGGCGCAGCCCGGCCATGCCGCCGTCGACCGCGAGCGCGGTGCCGGTGACCGAGGCCGCGGCGGGGCTCGCCAGGTAGGCGATGGCGGCCGCCACCTCGTCCGCGGTCACCAGGCGGCCCATGGGCTGCCGGGCCCGCAGCGCGGCGCGCTCGGCCTCGGGGTCGTCGGCGGCGTCCAGGAGGCGCGCCACCCACGGGGTGTCGGCGGTGCCGGGGTTGACGCAGTTGACGCGGATGCCCTCGCGGACGTGGTCGGCCGCCATCGCCAGCGTCAGCGACAGGACCGCGCCCTTGCTCGCGCTGTACAGGGCGCGCTGGGGCAGCCCCGCGGTGGCGGCGATCGAGCAGGTGTTGACGACCGACGCGTGGGCGGAGCGCCGCAGGTGGGGGAGGGCCGCGCGGGTGGTGCGGACCATGCCGAGGACGTTGACGTCGAGCACGCGGTGCCACTGCTCGTCGGGGTTGTCCTCGACGGTGCCCGCGGCGCCGATCCCGGCGTTGTTGACCACGATGTCGAGACCGCCCAGCTCCTGCGCCGCCGCGTCGACCGCGGCCCGCGTGGAGACGTCGTCGGACACGTCCGCCTTGAAGGCCAGCAGCGGTTCCGGCAGCGCGCCGGGCGCGAGGTCGAGCACGGCGACCCGGGCGCCGCGCGCCGCGAGGAGCCGCGCGGTGGCCAGTCCGATTCCCGAGGCGCCGCCCGTCACCAGGGCGGCGAGCCCGCTCAGCCCGTCCAGTTCGCTCATGCCGTCTGTCCTTCCTGCGCTGCCCGGTCGGCCACCCAGAACGTACCGTCCGGGTAGCGGAATTCGTCGATCGATTCCGGTCTCATCTGCGCCGAGAAGCCGGGTTCCACGGGTGCGGTGTAGTGGCCGTGCCGGATGACGACCGGGGTGACGAAGTGCTCGTGGAGGTGGTCCACGTACTCGATGACGCGGTCCTCGGTGGTGCCGGACAGCGCCACGTAGTCGAACATCGACAGGTGCTGCACCAGTTCGCACAGCCCCACGCCACCCGCGTGCGGGCAGACCGGCACACCGAAGGCGGCGGCCAGCAGCAGGATGGCCAGGTTCTCGTTGACGCCGCCGACGCGCGCCGCGTCGATCTGGAGCACGTCGAGCGCCCCGGCCTGCAGCAACTGCTTGAAGACGATGCGGTTCTGCACATGCTCGCCGGTGGCGACCCGCACCGGGGCGACGGCCTCGCGGACGGCGGCGTGGCCGAGGACGTCGTCGGGCGAGGTGGGCTCCTCGATCCAGTACGGCTCGAACTCGCCGAGGGCGTTCACCCAGGCCACGGCCTCGCCGACGTTCCAGCGCTGGTTGGCGTCGATCGCGATGCGCACGTCGGGGCCGACGGCGGCGCGGGCGGCGCGCAGCCGGCGGACGTCGTCCTCCAGGTCGGCGCCGACCTTCAGCTTGATCTGGGTGAAGCCGTCGGCGACCGCCTGCTTGGCGAGCCGGGTCAGCTTCTCGTCGGAGTAGCCGAGCCAGCCGGGTGAGGTGGTGTAGCCGGGATAGCCCCGTTCCCGCAGCCCGGCGGCGCGGGCGTCGGCGCCCTCCTTGCCGCGCCGCAGCAGTTCCAGGGCGCGTTCGGGGGTGAGGGCGTCGGCGATGTAGCGGAAGTCGACCTGGGAGACCAGCCATTCGGGTTCGGCGTCGGCCAGGAAGCGCCACAGCGGCTTGTCGGCGCGCTTGGCGGCCAGGTCCCACACGGCGTTGACGACGGCGCCGATCGCCATGTGCATCACGCCCTTCTCGGGGCCCAGCCAGCGCAGCTGGCTGTCACCGATCAGGTCGCGGGCGACCGAGCCGGGGTCGGCGCACACCTCGTCCACCGGGCGGCCGATCAGGTGCGGGCGCAGCGCTTCGATCGCCGCGACCTGGACGTCGTTGCCGCGTCCGATGGTGAAGACGAAGCCGTGCCCCTCCAGGCCGTCGCCGGCGTCGGTGCGCAGCACCACGTACGCGGCGGAATAGTCGGGATCCGGGTTCATCGCGTCGGACCCGTCCAGTTCCCGTGAGGTGGGGAAGCGGATGTCATGGGTGTCGATCGCGGTGATACAGGCGGAGGTCGCGGACAACTGGCTGCCTTTCACGCTCGGCCATGGGCGAGACATCGGAGGTCTCGCGCCAGGGTGACTGTAAGCGCCATCGGCCGGGGCTGGCAATCCATTCCTCGGATGTCTGTGACGGATGGGTGTGCCGCGCTCGATGGGCAACGGATTCGTCCGATCGTGTCCGTACAGGGGGTTGTCATGACAGCACGACGGACTTACTTTCCTTCTCGTCCGCGATACCTCGGATGAATCGCCCCCGCCCTGGGCAAGGAGAGAACACGGCCATGAAGCTCGCCCGTACGCGCTCCACCGCCGCGGTTGCCGCGGCCGCACTTGCGTTGGCCGCCCTCGCCACCGCCTGCAACCGCGGCAGCGACAGCACCGCCGGGGCAGGTGGTGACAAGAAGCCCGCCATCGGCATCGACCTCCCGCGCTCCGACTCCGACTTCTGGAACTCCTACGCGCAGTACATCGAGCAGGGCATCAAGGACGACGGCCTGAACGCCCTGCCGCGCAGCAACTCGCAGAACGACGTCACCAAGCTCGTCGCCAACGTCCAGGTCTTCGAGAACACCGGCGCGAAGTCCGTCGTGATGGCCCCTCAGGACACCGGCGCGATCGCCTCCACGCTCGACACCCTGGCCGGCAAGAAGATCCCGGTCGTCAGCGTGGACACCCGCCCCGACAAGGGCGACGTCTACATGGTCGTCCGCGCCGACAACAAGGCGTACGGGACCAAGGCGTGCGAGTTCCTCGGCGAGCAGATGGGCGGCAAGGGCAAGATCGCCGAGTTCCAGGGCGCCCTGGACTCCATCAACGGACGCGATCGCTCCGAGGCGTTCGCGGCCTGCATGAAGGAGAAGTTCCCCGGGATCCAGGTCTTCGAGCTGCCGACCGACTGGAAGGGTGACGTGGCGTCGGCCAAGCTGCAGAGCCTGCTCGCCCAGCACCCCGACCTCGGCGGCATCTACATGCAGGCCGGCGGCGTCTTCCTGCAGCCCACCCTCGCCCTGCTGAAGCAGAAGGGCCTGCTCAAGCCGGCCGGGCAGAAGGGCCACATCTTCATCATCTCCAACGACGGCATCCCGCAGGAGTTCGACGCGATCCGCAAGGGCGAGATCGACGCCACCGTCTCCCAGCCCGCCGACCTGTACGCCAAGTACGCGCTCTTCTACGCCAAGGCCGCGGCCGAGGGCAAGACCTTCCAGGCCGGCCCGACCGACCACGACTCCACCATCATCGCCATCCCCAACGGCCTGGAGGACCAGCTCCCGGCGCCTTTGGTGACCAAGGACAACGTCGACGACAAGGCCCTGTGGGGCAACAACATCGGCTGATCCACGGCGGCCCGGGGCCGGCCCGGCCGCACCGGCCCGGTCCGGCCCCGCCCGCCGCCCACCCGTACGCACACACGCACCGCACCCGCCCGCACCGCATCCGCAGAACGGAATCCACCATGGCGGACCCCGCCACCGCGCCGCCCCCCGTGGCCGAGGCGACCGGGATCGGCAAACGCTTCGGCGCCACCGTGGCGCTGCGCGACGCCCGCATCTCGGTCGCCGCCGGCGAGTCGCACGCACTCGTCGGCCGCAACGGCGCGGGCAAGTCCACCCTCGTCAACATCCTCACCGGCCTGTACCAGCCCGACGCGGGGAGCCTGCGCTTCTCCGGCGCGCCGGCTCCCTCGTTCGGGGACACCGACGCCTGGCGCGCCCGGGTCGCCTGCGTCTACCAGCGCTCCACGGTCATCGGGGAGCTGTCGGTGGCCGAGAACCTCTTCCTCAACCGGCAGAGCCCCGGCGCCCTGCGGCCCATCCGCTGGAGGACCCTGCGGCAGCGGGCCCAGGACCTGCTCGCCGAGTACGGGGTCGACATCGACCCCGCCGCCCGGGCCCGCGATCTCACCGTCGAGCAGCGGCAGTTCGTGGAGATCGCGCGCGCCCTGTCCTTCGGCGCGCGCTTCATCATCCTGGACGAGCCCACCGCGCGCCTGGACGCCCGCGGTATCTCGCGCCTGTTCGACAAGCTCCGCGACCTGCAACGGCAGGGCGTCGCCTTCCTGTTCATCTCCCACCACCTGCAGGAGGTCTACGACCTCTGCAGCACCGTCACCGTGTACCGGGACGCCCGCCACATCGTCACCGCGCCCGTGGCCGAGATCGGCCACGACGCCCTGGTGGAGGCGATGACGGGGGAGTCCGCGGGCGCCGCGCAGCCGTGGGCCGCCGGGACCGCCCCCGCTTCCGCTGCCGCGGCCGGCGACGAGGGGCCGGAGCTGCTCTCCGTCGCCGGACTGACCCTCGACGGGGCGTACGAGGACGTCAACTTCTCGGTACGGGCCGGCGAGGTGGTGGGCCTCGCGGGAGCCACCGCGAGCGGTGCTGTGCGGCTCGGCGAGACGATCGCCGGACTGCACCGCGCCGACACCGGGCGGATCGCCGTCGCCGGGCGCCCGGTGCGGGCCGGCGGGGTGCCCGACGCCCTCGCGGCGGGCGTGGGCCTGGTGCCCGAGGACCGGCACCACCAGGGACTGGTCGCCAACCGCAGCGTGGCCGAGAACGCCACCTTGACCGTGACCGACCAGCTCGGGCCGTTCGGCACCGTCCTCCCCTCGCGCACACGGGACTTCGCCGAACGGATGATCGAGGACCTGGACATCAGGACCCCGGGCTTCGCCACGCCCGTCGCCGCGCTGTCCGGCGGCAACCAGCAGAAGGTCGTGGTCGCCCGCGCCCTCGCCACCGACCCGCACGTCCTGGTGGCGGTCCGCCCGACCAACGGCGTGGACGTGCGGTCCAAGGAGTTCCTGCTCGGCAGGATCCGCCAGGTCGCCGGCGCGGGCCGGGCGGCACTGATCATCTCCGACGAACTGGACGACCTGAGGGCCTGCGACCGGATCGTGGCGATGTTCCACGGCCGGGTCGTCGCGGAGTTCGACCGGGGCTGGCGGGACGAGGAACTGGTCGCCGCCATGGAGGGCGTGTCCCGCGCCCCGTCCGCCGGAGCGTCCGGCACCGCCGGTGACGCCGGCCCCTCAGAGCAGGAAAGGTAGTCATGTCCGCCACCACCGACGTCACCGAACCCCCGGTGCCCGCCGCGAAGAACTCCGCGGCGGACGAGCCGCGCCGCGGGCCCGGCGGCCTCGCGCGCTTCCGTGAACTCTCCCTCGTGCCGGCCATCTTCGTGCTCGGGGTCATCGGGTTCATCGTCTCGCCCGCCTTCCTGACCTCCGACAACCTGATCGGTGTGGCCCAGCAGTCCACCGAGCTGAGCCTGCTGGTGCTCGCCGAGGCGCTGATCCTCATCGCCGGGCGCATGGACCTGTCGCTGGAGTCCACCATCGGCGTCGCCCCGGTGATCGCCGTATGGCTCGTACTGCCCTCCTCCGGCGGCCGCTTCACCGGCCTGGAACTCCTTCCCGTGTGGACGGCGATCCCGCTGTGCCTGCTGGTCGGCGCGGTGATCGGCGCGATCAACGGATTCCTGATCCTCAAGCTGCGCCTGAACGGCTTCATCGTCACCCTCGGCGCCCTCACCATGCTGCGCGGTCTGCAGATCGCCATCTCCGAGGGGCGTTCCATTGTCGAGCTGCCCGGCTCGTTCACCTATCTGGGGCACGCGTCCTGGTTCGGGGTGCCCGCCGCGATCTGGGTCTGCGCCGTCCTGTTCGCCGCCGGCGGCTGCGCGCTGGCCTGGCTGCGCCACGGCAGGGCGCTGTACGCGATCGGCGGCAACGCCGAGGCCGCCCGCACCGCGGGCATCCGCGTGGACCGGATCACCTGGGTCGTCCTGATCATCGGCGGGGTGCTCGCGGCCTTCGCGGGCATCCTCTACAGCGGGCACTACGGCTCGATCTCCGCCGACCAGGGCAGCGGCTGGATCTTCCAGGTCTTCGCCGCGACCGTCATCGGCGGCGTCAGCCTCAACGGCGGCCGCGGCACGCTGTTCGGGGCGCTGACCGGTGTGCTCACCCTGCAACTCGTCGTCAACGTGATGACGCTGGCGGGCGTGCCGCCGCTGTGGAACCAGTTCCTCAACGGCGCCATCATCATCGTCGCCCTGATCATCTCCCGCTTCGCCTCCGGCGAGAAGCAGGAGTAGCGGGCAGCGAGCCCCTTGCCCGCGTCCCGGTCAGTAGTAGCCCTCGACCGGGACGCGGGCCTCGTCGTAGAGGGCCGGGCCCTCCTGCGGAACCCGCGGGAACCCGGCCTTCGCGGCCGGCGACTTCAGGCCCGTGAGCTGCTCACCGGACAGGGCGAACACCACCCGGCCGAGGCCGGACCGCTCCAGGGCCCCGCGCACATGCCGCAGGGCTGGCAGCTGGTGTACATCGTCGTGGCGGCCGCGGTCGCCGGGTCCAGCTCCCGCGCCGCCCACCGGGCCAGCTTGAGTTCCGGATGGGCGGTGATGTCGTCGTCGGTGATGCTGCTGTTGCGTTCCTCCGCGAGCACCGTGCCGTCCGGGCCGGCCAGCAGCGAGCCGAAGGGCGGGTTGCCCGACGCGCGGGCCTCGGCAGCCAGCGCGACGGCCCTGCGCAGCAGGCGTGTCGTCTCGTCGTCCATGGTCACTCCGTCTCCGTCTCCGTCTCCGTGCGCCGGGCGGCCAGCGCCGCGAGCGCGTGCCAGGCTCCTTGCGGGTGCAGTGTCTCGCGGGGGTCGCCGCCGAAGGGGTCGAGGACCACCGACTCGGCACCCATCACGCGCAGTTGACGCAGGTCGTCCAGGATCTGGTCGAGCGTGCCCTCACCGGCACGCCGGTCGGGCGTGGCGATCGGGGCGTCGGTGAGCCGCAGGAGGATCCGGGGAGTGAACGCCGGGACCGGCCGTTCCGCCTCCCGGGCCGCCGAGACGAGCCGGTCGAGTCCGCCACGCAGCCACGGCATCGTGGCGCGCAGCGGATGCCAGGCGTCGCCCAGCCGGACCGCCCGCCGGATGCCCGCGTCGCTGTTGCCGCCGACCCACAGCGGGATCGGGCCGCCGGCGTAGTCGGCCGCGTTCCGCCACGCCGCCCGGATCACCCCCAGGTGGTCGTCCGTCAGCCGGCCGCGCCGCTCGAAGGGAACACCGAGCGCCTCGAACTCCTGCCGCGCCCAGCCGACCCCCACCCCCAGTACCAGCCGCCCGCCGCTGAGCGCGTTGAGGTTGGCGGCCATCCGGGCCACGGCGAGCGGGTGCCGGTACGGGACGATCAGCACCGTGGTCCCCAGGCTCACCCGTTCGGTGACCCCGGCCAGCCACGAGAGCGCGGTGAACGGCTCGTAGAACGGGGCCGGGTACTGCTCGGCCACATCGGGGGTCACCACGAGGTGGTCGGAGACCATCAGCAGCTCGAAACCGAGCCCCTCCACCGTCCGCGCCCAGTCGCGCAGCACACCGGGGTCGGTACCCGGTCCAAAATTCGGGACGTTCACACCAAGGCGCACAACGGTCAGGCTATCCACCACGGGCGGCCGGCCGTAAGGCATTCCTCCCGGTCTGCCGGGCAAGTCGCCGTGGATCCACCGGTATTCTGCGTGGATGGCCGAGACTCTTGACGGGACGGACTGGGCGATCCTGGACGAGCTGCAACGCGAGGGGCGCGTCCCCTTCACCGAACTCGCGCGCCGGGTCAGCCTGAGCCCGTCGGCGACGACCGAGCGGGTCCGCCGGCTGGAGTCGCTGGGCGTCGTCACGGGCTACCGGGCCGAGGTGGACCTGGAGCGGGCGGGTTTCCCGGTGCTCGCCGTCGTCCGGCTGAAGTACCCCGGCAGCCGGCACGAGCCGCTGCACCGCCTGCTCGGCGAGCGGCGGGAGATCCTGGAGTGCCTGCGGACCACGGGCGACGACTGCTACGTGCTGAAGGTCGCCGCCACCTCCATGGCCCATCTGGAGAAGGTCATGGACGAACTGGCCGGCTTCGGGAGCACGACCACCAGCGTGGTCTACCGGCAGACCCTCCCGTACCGCGGCCCCGGCGGCCCCGCGCCCGCCGCGCCGTGACGGCGCCGGCCGCGGTCCGGCGGGATGCCGGGCCGCGGCCGACGGGACGGGCCGGGGTGACGGAGCGTCAGCGGGCGGCGATGGCCGGGTCGCTGGTGCTCGTGTAGCCGCTCTCCACGTGGGCGGCCAGGCGGCGCGCGAAGCCGGCGTCGTGGTCCGCGGTGACGGTCAGGTCGTACCAGCCCTGGCTGCGCTTGGTCTCCGCGGAGTGCACGACGCGGGCGCCGGGACGCAGCTTGTAGGTGGCCGTCTTCTCCTTGCCGTAGCCGTCCGCCACCGTGAACTCCACCGTGGCGGGGCCGTCGTTGGTCAGCACCAGCCGCACGATGCCGAGGCCGCCGTCATGGCGGGCGCTGACCTCGGGGCCCGCGCCGGTGACCCCGCCGGCGAAGCGGCGCAGGAAGCCGTTCGGGCCGTGGACGGTGAAGTCGTAGCCCCCCTGCGCGTCGTCGGCGACGCTCCAGGTGTCGGACAGCGAGCGCCCGGACTCGACGGTGTACGTCCACGGGCCGGCGGCGTGCGACGCCGACGTCACGAGGAAGCCGGCCCCCGCGGTGCCGTGCGAGGCGAAGTCGATCCGCAGCGTTCCGGTGGCGGTGCTGACCCGGCCGTCCGCGGACAGGTCGTACGGCAGGGCCCGCGCCGCGCGCATGCCGCCCTCCTGGCGGGGGAGCGCGCCCTTGGCGGGCGGGGTCGGCACGTAGTCGGGGTGGCGCTTGTTGTCCGGCGGGAGGTAGCCGCTGGTGTCGGGCAGCTCCGCCGCGTCGGTGTCGCTGTGCCGGAAGTCGAACGCCGAGGTCAGGTCGCCGCAGACCGCGCGCCGCCAGGGGGAGATGTTGGGCTCGGTCACCCCGAAGCGGCGCTCGATCAGCTGGATGATCGACGTGTGGTCGAAGGTCTGCGAGCAGACGTAGCCGCCCTTGCTCCACGGCGACACCACGAACATCGGCACGCGCTGGCCGAGCCCGTACGGGCCCGCCGGGTGCGCGGCGGAGCCCGCGTACAGGTCGCCGGAGACGTCGACGGTGGACTTGCCCTGCGCGGCGGAGGCGGCCGGGAACGGCGGCACGACGTGGTCGAAGAAGCCGTCGTTCTCGTCGTAGGTGATCAGCAGCGCCGTCTTGCTCCACACCTCCGGGTTGGAGGTGAGGGCGTCCAGGACCTGCGCGATGTACCAGGCGCCGTAGTTGACCGGCCAGTTGGGGTGCTCGGTGAACGCCTCGGGCGCCACGACCCAGGAGACCTGGGGGAGCTTGCCCGCGGTGACGTCGGCGCGCAGGATGTCGAAGAAGCCCTGGCCGTTCTTGGCGTCGGTGCCGGTGCGGGCCTTGTCGTACAGCGGATCGCCGGGCTTGGCGTTGCGGTACTGGTCGAAGTACAGCAGCGAGTTGTCGCCGTAGTTGCCCCGGTAGGCGTCCTGGATCCAGCCCCAGCCGCCGGCCGCGTCGAGGCCGTCGCCGATGTCCTGGTAGATCTTCCAGTCCACGCCCGCCTGCTCCAGGCGCTCCGGGTACGTGGTCCAGGCGTAGCCCGCCTCCTCGTTGCCGAGGACGGGGCCGCGGCCCTTGCCGTCGTTGCCCGTGTAACCCGTCCACATGTAGTAGCGGTTCGGGTCGGTCGAGCCGATGAACGAGCAGTGGTACGCGTCGCAGATCGTGAAGGCCTCGGCGAGCGCGAAGTGGAACGGGATGTCCTCGCGGGTCAGGTGCGCCATGGTGGTGGCGGACTTGGCGGGCACCCACTTGTCGTACTTGCCCTGGTTGACCGCGGCGTGGCCGTCGTTCCAGCTGTGCGGCAGGTCCTGGAGGAACGCCAGCCCGAGGTCGTCGTGGTCGGGGCGGAAGGGCAGGACGTCCTTCTTGCCGTCGGACTGGTACCAGACCGGCTTGCCGTTCGGCTGCGTCACCGGGTGGGGGTCGCCGAAACCGCGGACACCGCGCAGCGTGCCGAAGTAGTGGTCGAAGGAGCGGTTCTCCTGCATCAGGACGACGATGTGCTCGATGTCCTGGAGCGAACGCGTCCTGCGGTTCGCCGGGATCTCCGCCGCTCGGGCGATGCTGGTGGAGAGCACCGACAAGGCGGCGGTACCGCCCGCCAGTTGCATGAAGCGTCTGCGGTCGATGGCGTTCATGTAAGGCCTGTCTCCCGGGATGTCCGCGGCCGTAACAGGGGTGGCCAGTGTCACCAGGCCCGCACGAACTCCCGTTGGCGGCGAGGAGAAGCAGTCGCGAAGCCTGCGCCAACCCGCTGCCGCCAGAGGCGGCTTCCGCCGGGCAACACCGCTTGCGACAGGCGTAGTTGAGCGTCGCTCCGTGCCGTTCCGTCCGCCTCCCGCGGACCGTACGTCGCCACAGGTCAACGGTGGACACCCGGCCGGACGCTCGGACGCCCGCCGCGCCCGGAGCCCACGGGATACTGCCCGCATGAACCGTCTCGAACGCTGGGAGCAGGCAACCAGGGCGCCGCTGCTCGCGCTGGCGCTGGTGTTCGGCGCGGCGTACGCGTTGCCGATCCTGGTGCCGGGCGCAGATCCGGCGCTCATCACCACCGCCCACTGGACCGAGCGCAGTGTGTGGGCGCTCTTCGCCGGCGACTACCTGGTCCGCCTGGGGCTGAGCGAGCAGCGGTGGGAGTTCATCAGGCGCCAGCCGCTGAGCCTGGCCGTGGTCGTGCTGCCGCTGCTCGAACCGCTGCGCCTGCTGCGGCTGGTCTCCGCGCTCTTCCTGGTGGGCCAGCGGGTGCGGCTGGCCGCGCAGGTACGGCTGACGACCTATGTGGTGGGCGCGGTGCTGGGGCTGCTCGCCTTCGGCTCGGTCGCGGTCCTGGAGGCCGAGCGGCACTCGCCGCACGGGAACATCCGCACGATCGGCGACGCGCTGTGGTGGTCGTTCACCACCATGACGACCGTGGGCTACGGCGACCACGCCCCCACCACCGGCGTCGGCCGGCTCATCGCCGTCGGCCTGATGCTGTCCGGGATCGCCCTGCTCGGTGTGGTCACGGCCAACATCGCCGCCTGGTTCCTGGCCCGTTTCCAGGAGGACGAGGAGGAGGGCCGGATCCTCCAGGAGCTGACCGAGGAACTGCTGCGCGAGGTCAAGGAGCTGCGGCGCGAGGTCGCCGAACTGGGCGGCGCGCGGCACGGCACCGCCCCCGAAGCGCCGGAACCGGCCCGCGGGGCGGGCGCCGGATAGGGCATCGGAGTGGAACCGATCAAGACGCCCCGGAATGGGCTAGGTCACAGGCGTTGCCCCTGCTGCGCGCCTGCGAACGCCCACTAACCTTTGAGGCATGACGGTCCTGCCTGACGACGGGCTTTCTCTGGCCGCCGAATTCCCGGACGCGAGCCGCGCGCAATGGCAGTCCCTCGTCGAGGGTGTGCTGCGCAAGGCGGGCAAGGACGTGTCGGGAGAGGCGGTGGAGGACGCGCTGTCCACCACCCTCGAAGACGGGCTCACCACGCGCCCCCTGTACACCGCGCCCGACGCGCCCGGAGCCTTCGGCGACGCGGTCGGACTCCCCGGCTTCGCGCCCTTCACCCGCGGCGCCGCGCCCGCGGGTGCCGTGGCCGGCGGCTGGGACGTACGCCAGCGCCACACCCGGCCCGACGCGCTCCGCACCAATGAGGCCGTGCTGAGCGACCTCGAGAACGGGGTCACCTCCCTCTGGCTCGCCGTCGGCGACCGGGGAGTTCCCGCGGCCGCGCTCGGCACCGCGCTGCGGGGAGTCCTCCTCGACCTCGCGCCCGTGGTGCTCGACGCCGGCCCGGACACCGGGGCGGCGGCCGACGCGCTGTTCGCGCTGTACGAGGAGCGGGGTGTGGCCCGCGAGGCCGCCGGCGGCAACCTCGGCGCCGACCCGCTGGGGCACGTCGCCCGCACGGGCGACCCCGGGGCGCTCGACCAGCACACGGCCGAGGCCGCGCGGCTCGCCCTGCGCGCCCACGAGGAGTACCCGGGGCTGCGCGCCCTGACCGTGGACGCCCTGCCGTACCACGAGGCCGGCGGTTCGGCGGCGCAGGAGCTCGGCGCCTCCCTCGCCACCGGCGTGGCCTACCTGCGCGCGCTCACCGGGGCCGGGCTGCCGGTCGACGCGGCCTGCGGGCAGCTGGAGTTCCGCTACGCCGCCACCGCGGACCAGTTCCTGACGATCGCCAAGCTGCGCGCCGCCCGCCGCCTGTGGTCCCGGGTCGCCGAGGTGTGCGGCGCGACCGCGGCCGCCGCGGCGCAGCGCCAGCACGTCGTCACCTCGCCGGTGATGATGACCCGCCGCGACCCGTGGGTGAACATGCTCCGCACCACCGTCGCGACGCTCGCCGCCGGTGTCGGCGGCGCCGACTCGATCACGGTGCTGCCGTTCGACCACGCGCTCGGCCTGCCCGACGCCTTCGCCCGGCGCATCGCCCGCAACACCTCGGCCATCCTGATGGAGGAGTCCCACCTGGCCCGGGTCGTCGATCCGGCCGGCGGCTCCTGGTACGTGGAACGGCTCACCGCGGAACTCGCCGACGCCGCCTGGTCCTGGTTCCAGGAACTGGAGCGCGCGGGCGGCCAGGCCGCGGCGCTGGCCTCCGGCCTGGTCGGCGAGCGGCTGGCGGCGACCTGGCAGGTGCGGGCCAAGGCGCTGGCCAAGCGCCGCGAGCCCGTCACGGGCGTCAGCGAGTTCCCGCTGCTCTCCGAGGCACCGGTCGAGCGCGACCCGGCGCCCGCGGCGCTCTCCGGCGGTCTGCCGAAGGTCCGCCGCGACGAGGCGTACGAGGCGCTGCGCGCCCGCTCGGACGCCCATCTGGCCGCCACCGGGGCCCGTCCCCGGGTGTTCCTGGCCGCCCTCGGTCCGGCCGCCGCGCACACCGCCCGGGTCACCTTCGCCGCCAACCTCTTCCAGGCCGGCGGCATCGAGCCGGTCCACGACCCGCTCTCGGTGGACGCCGGGTCGGTGGCCGGCGCCTTCGCCCGCAGCGGCGCCCATGTGGCGTGCCTGTGCTCCAGCGACGCGCTGTACGAGGAGCAGGCCGCCGGCGTGGCCGCCGCCCTCAAGGCCGTGGGCGCGGGCCCGGTCTTCCTGGCCGGGCGGCCGGGAGAGCGGGAAGCGGCCTTCACGGAGGCGGGCGTCGACGCGTTCGTCTTCGCGGGCGGCGACGCGGTCGCCGTCCTGACCTCGGTGCTCGACCGGATCGGAGTGGCGTGATGCGGATCCCGGACTTCTCCGAGATCGAGCTGGGACCGGGCGCCGGCGGCGGCGCCACCGAGGACCAGTGGCGCGCGGCGGTCAAGGAGACCACCGGCCGCGCCGCCGAGGACCTGCTGTGGGAGACGCCCGAGGGCATCGGCGTCAAGCCGCTGTACACCGGACGCGACCTGGAGGGCCTGGACTTCCTGGGCACCTACCCGGGCATCGCGCCGTACCTGCGCGGCCCCTACCCGACGATGTACGTCAACCAGCCCTGGACGATCCGCCAGTACGCGGGCTTCTCCACCGCCGAGGAGTCGAACGCGTTCTACCGGCGCAACCTCGCCGCCGGTCAGAAGGGCCTGTCGGTCGCCTTCGACCTGCCGACCCACCGCGGCTACGACAGCGACCACCCGCGCGTCACGGGCGACGTCGGCATGGCGGGCGTGGCGATCGACTCGATCTACGACATGCGGCAGCTCTTCAACGGCATCCCGCTGGACCGGATGACCGTGTCGATGACGATGAACGGCGCCGTCCTGCCGGTGCTCGCGCTCTACATCGTGGCCGCCGAGGAGCAGGGCGTACCGCCCGAGAAGCTGGCCGGGACCATCCAGAACGACATCCTCAAGGAGTTCATGGTCCGCAACACCTACATCTATCCGCCGAAGCCCTCGATGCGGATCATCTCCGACATCTTCGCGTACACGTCGCAGAGGATGCCGCGCTACAACTCCATCTCCATCTCCGGCTACCACATCCAGGAGGCCGGGGCCACGGCCGACCTGGAGCTGGCCTACACCCTCGCCGACGGCGTGGAGTACCTGCGGGCCGGTCTCGGCGCGGGCCTGGACGTGGACGCCTTCGCGCCGCGGCTGTCGTTCTTCTGGGCGATCGGCATGAACTTCTTCATGGAGATCGCCAAGCTGCGCGCGGCTCGCCTGCTGTGGGCCAGGCTGGTCCGGCAGTTCGAGCCGCAGAACGTCAAGTCGCTGTCCCTGCGCACCCATTCGCAGACCTCCGGCTGGTCGCTCACCGCGCAGGACGTCTTCAACAACGTCACGCGCACCTGCGTGGAGGCCATGGCCGCCACTCAGGGCCACACCCAGTCGCTGCACACCAACGCCCTCGACGAGGCACTGGCGCTGCCCACCGACTTCTCCGCGCGCATCGCCCGCAACACCCAGCTGCTGCTCCAGCAGGAGGCGGGGACCAACCGGGTCATCGACCCGTGGGGCGGGTCCGCGTACGTGGAGAAGCTCACGTACGACCTGGCGCGCCGCGCCTGGCAGCACATCCAGGAGGTCGAGGCCGCGGGCGGCATGGCCCAGGCCATCGACGCGGGCATCCCCAAGATGCGCGTCGAGGAGGCCGCGGCCCGCACCCAGGCCCGCATCGACTCCGGCCGGCAGCCGGTGATCGGCGTCAACAAGTACCGGGTGGACAGCGACGAGAAGATCGAGGTCCTCAAGGTCGACAACTCCTCCGTGCGCACCCAGCAGATCGCCAAGCTGCGCCGGCTGCGCGAGGAGCGCGACGAGACCGCCTGCCAGGACGCGCTGAGCGCCCTGACGGCCGCCGCCGGCGGCAGCGGCAACCTGCTGGAGCTCGCGGTGAACGCGGCCCGTGCCAAGGCGACCGTCGGCGAGATCTCCGACGCCCTGGAGAAGGTGTACGGCCGGCACGCCGGGCAGATCCGTACGATCTCCGGTGTGTACCGCAACGAGGCAGGGGAGTCGCCGTCCGTGGACCGCACCCGCGCGCTGGTCGGCCGCTTCGAGGAGGCCGAGGGCCGCCGCCCGCGCATCCTCGTCGCCAAGATGGGCCAGGACGGCCACGACCGCGGCCAGAAGGTGATCGCCACCGCGTTCGCCGACCTGGGCTTCACCGTGGACGTCGGACCGCTCTTCCAGACCCCGGCCGAAGTGGCCCGGCAGGCGGTGGAGGCCGACGTGCACATCGTCGGCGTCTCCTCGCTGGCGGCCGGACACCTCACCCTGGTGCCCGCGCTGCGCGAGGAACTGGCCGCCGAAGGACGCGAGGACATCATGATCGTGGTAGGCGGCGTCATCCCGCCGCAGGACGTGCCCGAACTGCTGGCGGCCGGCGCGGCCGCCGTCTTCCCGCCCGGCACGGTCATCCCGGACTCCGCCCACGACCTGGTCACGCGGCTCGCCGCCGCGCTCGGCCACGACCTGTGAGCCCATGCGTCAGCCCATCGACCCGGATGTCTACGCCAAAGGAGTCCTGGACGGCTCCCGGGCCTGGATCGCGCGCGCCATCACCCTGGTGGAGTCGTCGCGGCCCGACCACCGGGAGCTCGCCCAGCGGCTGCTGACCGAGCTGCTGCCCCACGCGGGCAGGGCCCGCAGGATCGGCATCAGCGGCGTCCCCGGGGTGGGCAAGTCCACCTTCATCGACGCCTTCGGCACGCTGCTCACCGGCCTCGGCCACCGGGTCGCGGTGCTCGCCGTGGACCCGTCGTCCACGCTGACCGGCGGCTCCGTCCTCGGCGACAAGACACGGATGGAACGGCTGTCGGTGGACCCCGCGGCCTTCGTGCGGCCGTCGCCGTCGGCCGGGACGCTCGGCGGCGTCGCCAAGGCGACCCGTGAGTCGATGGTGGTCGTGGAGGCGGCGGGCTACGACGTGGTCCTGGTGGAGACCGTGGGCGTCGGACAGTCCGAGACCGCGGTCGCCGGCATGGTCGACTCCTTCCTGCTGCTCACGCTGGCCCGCACGGGCGACCAGCTCCAGGGCATCAAGAAGGGCGTCTTGGAGCTCGCCGACGTCATCGCCGTCAACAAGGCCGACGGACCGCACGAGCGCGACGCGCGTGCCGCCGCCCGCGAACTGTCCGGCGCCCTGCGGCTGATGCAGTCCGCCGACGCCGCCTGGACCCCGCCGGTGCTCACCTGCAGCGCCCGCGAGGACACCGGCCTCGACGTCGTGTGGGAACGGCTGGAGCAGCACCGCGCGCTCCTGGACTCCGGGGGGCGGCTGGAGGCCAAGCGCCGTGACCAGCAGGTGGAGTGGGCCTGGAACATGGTCCGCGACGAACTGCTGGGCCGGCTGCGGGACCACCCCGAGGTCCGCCGTCTGGCCCCGGAGGTCGAACGCCAGGTCCGCGAGGGCACGTTGACGGCCACCTCCGCGGCCGGGCGCATCCTCGACGCCTTTTCCGGCTGACGCACGGCCCCCGGTGTCAGGCGGCCTTCGCCTGGCTCCGGGGCACCGCGCAGCGCCCCGGCGCCCACAGCGCGCCCGGCATGTTGCAGTCCGAGCCGACGCGGTGCCGGTCGATCCAGGCGAACAGCCGCCGGGCCTCCGCCATGTGCGCATTGCACGCGAACGAACCGTGCCCGGGCAGCCATTGCACGTGCCACTCGGCCCGGCCTCCGCAGGGCAGCGTGGCACCGGTCTCCAGGCGCCCGCACGGAGTCGTTCCGTCGATGGGGATCGGGGTCAGTCGGGGGGTGATCGGATGCTCTGCCACGGGGCTCGGCTCCCTTGTCGCAGGATGCAACGACACATGCGTACCTCGGTGGAAACGGGCGTATTCGCGCCCTCCACAAGGGGTGTGCCCGCTCAGGGGTGCCCCCGACGCGTGTTCGGAGGTCAGGAGTTGGTAACCGCCCGCCCCGGCGGGGATCAGCCCTGCGGCCGGGCGCGGCGGCGCTCGCGCGAGGCCCGCAGGTTCACGGTGTTGCCGCAGACCCGGGCGTCGTGCCAGACGGCGCTGCTGTTGCGCGAGTGGTCGTAGAAGGCGACGGCGCAGCGGTCGTACCGGCAGATCTTCAGGCGCGGCCAGACGCCGCGTGTCTGGGCGACGAGACATTCCGCCAGCACCGCGGAGGTGACGCGCCGGGCGCCGTCGCCCCGGGGCTCCACGCTGACGGTGGCATCCGCGGCCAGCCGGAGCGTCACCGCTTCCGCGGCCAGCAGCGCGTCCCCCGCCCCGGCCGCCGCCTCGGGCCCGGCCGCGGACAGGGCCTGCCGCAGCCGGGTGCGCAGCCGCTTGAGCTCGTCCAGGTCGCCGTCGATGAGCGCCACGCGTTCACGCTCACGGCCGCGGCCCGAGGCCTTTGCCCAGGCGTCCATGACGCCGTCGAGCCAGGGCTGCGCGGAAGCGAGGGTGTCCAGCAGGTCGGGCATGCGCGGCCGGCCGCCGGGCGAGGTGTTCAGCAGCTCCTGCACCAGGAAGAGTCCGCCCGGTGCGGGCCGTACCTCGTATCGCTCACTCGCCGACCACGCCATGCCATCACCGTAGCCCTTCTCCTCATGAACGACAGAAGTGAGGGACGTACGCCCCTGGCAGCCCTTCGGCTCAGCCCAGGTGCTCGCGGAACCAGGCCCGGGCGGCACCGCTCGCCTCCGCGAACCGGGCGACGTACGGGTCGAAGTGGCCGCCGGCGAGCGTCACCAGCCGCTTCGGCTCCAGGGCCCGCTCGTAAGCGGCGAGTGCCAGGTCGGTGACGGTCACGGTGTCGTTCAGCGCGACCACCATCAGCAGCGGGGTCGGTGAGACCCGGGGGACCCACGCACCGGGCTCGTACATCCGCGCGGCGCGTCCGGAACGGACCGTCGCCTCGTTCGTCCAGACCCCTTCGGGCAGCGGCTGGAGGTAGAAGTCGATCGCCTCCCTGGTGCGGTAGGAGGCGGGAACGGCGGGGTCGTCGCTCACGATCGCGGTCCGCCGGTGCGGCTCCCCGCGGAACCGGGCGCGCTCGTCCTCCGCGAAGGACTCCTCGAGTCCGGCGACCGCCTCCGGGGCCACGCGCCGCAGGCCCTGCTCGTAGCCGCTGATCGTCGGCACCTGGGACACCACGCAGCGCAGCCGGCGGTCGGTCGCCCCCAGGACGATCGCGTGGCCTCCGGCGTAGCTGGTGCCCCACAGGCCGATGCGCCGCGGATCGACTTCGGGCAGGCTCTCGAGGAACGAGACCGCCCGCCGCCAGTCGGCGATCTGGACCCAGGGGTCGACGTCCTGGCGCGGCTCGCCGTCGCTCGCGCCGAAGCCCCGGTGGTCGTGGAGGAGCACGACGAAGCCGTCGTCGGCGAAGGCCCGGGCGAACGGTTCGAGGCCGTGGTCCTTGGTGCCCGCGTAACCGTGCGCCATCGTGATCGCGGGGTGCGGGCCGGGCCCGTCGGGCAGGAAGAGCCAGCCGCGCAGGCGCACGCCGCCCTCGGCCTGGAACTCGACATCCTTGCGTTCCGCCATGCGAAGAACCTCCTTGGTGTCCGTGGCTCAGGACCTGACCGATCCGGAAGGGGACCACGCGTCGCCGTCGATGGGCGACCAGTCGGTGGGCCGGGCGTCGAGCCGGCTCACCCGGCGTCCGTGCCGGGCGCCGAGGATGTCGCCGTCCAGCGGTGTGGTGAAGGCGTTCTCGACCGCGGTGTACTCGGCCGCGAGCCGCCCGACCGCGGGAAGGGCGTTGGTGTCGATGCGGCCCCTGTCGAGGTAGATGTCGTCGCGGATGTGGAATCGCACGACCTCCCCGAAGACGACGTGGTCGTTGAGGTCGCCGATCGTGATGATGCGCTCGACCCTGCACTCCATGGCGATGGGCGCGCCCTTCACCCGCGGCGGCCGCACCACCTCGCACCGCTCCTTCTCCAGGCCCACCGCGTCGAACTCGTCGACCCCGGGGTCGAATTCGGCGGCGGTGCGGTGCATCGCGTCCGCCTGGGGGAGGGTGGCCAGATGGGTGACGAACTCCCCGGTGCCGCGGATGTTGACGAAGGTGTCCTTGAGCGTGACACCGTCGGCCCGCGGCTGCAGCGAGAGCGAGATCATCGGCGGTTTGCGGCCGACCGCGGTGAAGAACGATATGGGGGCGAGATTGGGGACGCCGTCCACCGACACGGTGCTCACCCAGCCGATCGCCCGGGGAATGATGCTCCCGATGAGCAGTTTGTAGGCGGATGTCGGATCAAGAGTGGCGGAGTCGATGATCACGGTGGCCTCCCGTGGCTGTGGAGGTGGTCGCCGGGAGCGGACGCCGTGACGCCGGCTCTCCCGCAGGCGGGTGAATGTCCCGCTGACATGAGCGTAAGTTTCTTGACTATGTCAGGCAAGGAGAAATCACCCTATTTGGGTGCGTTCCCTGTCACTCTTGGCATGCACCCGCGGACCTTCGCGCTCAGCCCGCGTACGCGGTCGGGGGGACCCCCACGGTCGCCGTGAAGTCCCGGACCAGATGGGCCTGGTCGCTGTAGCCGAGTTCGGCCGCCAGGCCCGCCCAGTCGACGGCCTGCGCGGACTCGGCGCGCTCCAGGGCCTCGTGGATGCGGTAGCGGAGGATGACCCACTTGGGGCTGACGCCGACGTGGGCGGCGAAGAGGCGCTGCAGCGAGCGCACGGACAGCCCCTCGGACCGCGCGAACCCGGCCACGCGCCGGATGTCGCGGTCGTGCCGGATCCGCTCGGCGAGTGCCATCGCCAGGGCGGCCTGGGGATCGGGTGCGGGGGCGAGCGACAGCAGGAAGGCGTCCAGGGCGGCGACCCGGTCGTCCTCCTCGTCCGGCCCGAGCACGGCAGCGGGCGCGGCGGCGTGGCCGGGCAGCGCCTCGTCCAGCCGGACCCGGCGTCCGGTCCAGTGGGACACCGGCACCGCCGGGGCGAACGGCCGGAAGCCGCCCGGGCGGAACTGCACCCCGCACACCCGCCCCGCGCCCTCCAACTTCTGCGTGAACAGGCCCAGTCCGACGCCGGCGACCTCCCCGAAGTCCGGCGTGCCCGCGAAGCGCTGGAAGACGATGTTGACGGAGGGGTGCGGCACGACGTGCGAGGCGTACGGCTCGCCCAGGTCCCAGTCGATGAGCCAGTAGTGCTCCAGGTACGGCCGCAGTTCCGGCGCAGGGGCCCGCCGCCGGAAGCGCACGCGGGCGAAGAGCTCCGGGGCGCCGACGATGCCCCGGGTGTCGCGCCGCGGTGTGTCCTGACCGGCCATGAGGGCGATGGTACGGCGGCCGGGCGCCGCGTTTCCTCAAGCCGCGTGCCGGTGGCCCGCCGTGGTGGCGGGCGGGCGGGACGACCGGATGGCGGCCCCGTGGCGGTCGGGACGTCCCGTGTCGCGAGGCCCAGCAGGGTCGTGGGCCGTCTTGTGCAACTAGTTGCATAAATTGGGGCCCGCGGTCTAGAAAGGACGGGCACCCCACTGCGCCGATGCCCGAGGAGACCTCGATGAGCCGCTACCCGCATCTGCTGCGCCCGCTCGACCTCGGGTTCCTCACGCTCCCCAACCGCGTCGTCATGGGCTCGATGCACGTGGGGCTGGAGGAGGCCGAGCGCGGCTTCGAGCGCATGGCCGCCTTCTACGCCGAGCGGGCCCGGGGCGGCGTCGGGCTGATCGTCACCGGTGGTATCGCCCCCAACGACCCGGGCCGCCCCTACCCGGGCGGTGCGCGGATGACCACTGAGGAGGAGGCGGACCGGCACGCCGTCGTCACGCGGGCGGTGCACCGCGAGGGCGGCCGCATCGCGATGCAGATCCTGCACTTCGGCCGGTACGCCTACCACCCCGAACTGGTCGCCCCGAGCGCGCTCCAAGCACCGATCAGTCCCCACGTCCCGCACGCCCTGACCGGCGACGAGGTCGAGCGGACGATCGAGGACTTCGTACGGGCCGCCGAACTCGCCCGCGCGGCCGGCTACGACGGCGTCGAGATCATGGGGTCCGAGGGCTACCTGATCAACGAGTTCGTCGCGCCCGCCACCAACCACCGCGAGGACCGCTGGGGCGGGTCGTTCGAGAACCGCACCCGTTTCCCGCTGGAGATCGTCCGCCGCACCCGCGAACGGCTCGGCACCGACTTCGTGATCGTCTACCGCCTGTCGATGCTCGACCTGGTCCCGGGCGGCTCGTCCCTGGAGGAGGTCGTCGCCCTCGCCCGGGCGGTCGAGGGGGCCGGCGCCACGATCATCAACACCGGCATCGGCTGGCACGAGGCCCGCATCCCCACCATCGCCACCTCCGTGCCGCGCGCCGCGTACACCTGGGTGACGAAGCGGCTCATGGGCGCGGTCTCGGTGCCGCTGGTGACCAGCAACCGCATCAACACCCCCGAGGTCGCCGAGCGGTTGCTCGCCGACGGCTACGCCGACATGGTGTCCCTGGCCCGCCCGATGCTCGCCGACCCCGACTTCGTCGCCAAGGCCCGGCAGGGCCGCGGCGAGGCCATCAACACCTGCATCGGCTGCAACCAGGCCTGCCTCGACCACACGTTCAGCGGCCGCCTGACCTCCTGCCTGGTCAATCCGCGCGCCTGCCACGAGACCGAACTCGTCCTCCTGCCCACCCGGTTGCGCAAGCGCGTCGCCGTCGTCGGCGCCGGCCCCGCAGGACTGGCCTGCGCGGTCACCGCGGCCGAACGCGGCCACGCCGTCACGCTCTTCGACTCCGCCGACCGGATCGGCGGGCAGCTCAACATCGCCCGCAAGATCCCCGGCAAGGAGGAGTTCGACGAGACGCTGCGCTACTTCCGCACCCGGCTGGCCGAGGAGGGCGTGGAACTGCGGCTGAACACCCTCGTGACGCCGGGGACGCTGGCCGCGCACGAGCCCGGCTTCGACGAGGTCGTCCTCGCCACCGGCGTCGCGCCGCGCACGCCGCGGATCGAGGGCGTGGACCACCCCAGCGTGCTGAGCTACCTCGACGTCCTGCGCGACGGCGCCCCGGTGGGCGAGCGGGTCGCGATCGTCGGTGCGGGCGGGATCGGCTTCGACGTGGCCGAGTTCCTCACCGACGGCGGCGAGGGCGCGAGCCGGGACCCGGAGACGTACTTCCGGCAGTGGGGCGTGGACACCGGCTACGCCGGCCGGGGCGGTCTGCGGGCCCCCGAGCGGCCGACGCCCCCGCGCACCGTGCACCTGCTGCAGCGCAAGGCCGGCAAGGTCGGCGCGGGCCTGGGTAGAACGACCGGGTGGATCCACCGCACCGAGCTGAAGCACCGGGGCGTCACGATGGTCGCGGGTGCCGCGTACGACCGGATCGACGACGACGGGCTGCACATCACCGTCGGCGGCGAGCGCCGCACGCTGGCGGTCGACACCGTGGTCCTGTGCGCCGGGCAGGAACCGCGCCGCGACCTGTACGACGCCCTGCGCGCCGCCGGGTACCCCGTCCACCTCATCGGCGGCGCCGACGAGGCCGCCGAACTCGACGCGAAGCGGGCCGTCCGCCAGGGCACCGAACTGGCCGCTGCGCTGTGACCGCGCCCCGTCCGTAGGATGCGGGCATGTCGCTCCCGCACGCCATCCTCACCGCCCTGCTGGAGAAACCGTCCTCGGGCCTGGAGCTGGCGCGGCGCTTCGACCGTTCCATCCGCTACTTCTGGTCCGCGACGCACCAGCAGATCTACCGCGAACTCGGGCGGCTGGAGGAGGCGGGACTGATCCGCGCGCTGCCCTCGGCGCACCCCGCCCGGGGGCAGAAGAAGGAGTACGAGGTGCTGCCCGCCGGGCGAGAGGAACTGGCGGGCTGGGTCGCCGCCGGTGACGAACCCCGGCCGATCCGGGACCCGCTGCTGCTGCGCATGCGCGCGGCGGCGGTGGTCGGGGGCCGCGGCCTCGCGGAGGAACTGCGCAGGCATTTGGCGCTGCACGAGGCCCAGTTGGCCGAGTACGCGGACATCGAGCGGCGCGACTTCCCGCCCGGCCTCGTGGCCGACGAGGACCGGCTGCGGCACCTCGTGCTGCGCGGGGGTATCGAGCTGGAGACGTTCTGGACGCGGTGGCTCCGGGAGGCGCTGGCCGAGGTCGGGACGATGGACCTGGTCTGACCGACCCGTCACGCGGCGCGGTCGGTGCGGGCGGTGCGTCGTCGCCGAGCCCGGCACCGGTCCGGGTGCGGAGGTCGATCAGCGCCTGCGGGTCCTGCGGGGTCAGGTCCGCGACCCGCTCGGCCGGCGGATGGAAGAGGCCGCGCCGGTCGCGCGCTTCGTGGCCGACGAGGACCGGCTGCGGCATCCGGCCGGGGTCGGGTTGATGGATCTGGTCCGACCGGCCCGTCACGCGGCGCGGTCAGCGCGTTCAGTGCGGGCGCCGCAGGGCCAGCAGCGCCGCGTCGTCGCCGAGCCCGCCGCCGGTCCAGGTGCGGAGGTCGATCAGTAGGCGGTCGAGCAGCGCCTGCGGGTCCTGCGGGGTCAGGTCCGCGACCCGCTCGGCCAGCGGGTAGAAACGGTCGCGCCGGTCGCGTGCCTCGGAGACACCGTCGGTGTAGAGCAGCAGCAGGTCGCCCGGGCGGTACGGCACGGACTGCGTACGGTAGCGGCCGCCGGTGAGCGGCAGCAGTCCGAGCGGCGCCGCGTACGCCTCCGGTGCCACCTCCGCCACGCCTCCGTCGCGGCACAGCAGCGGCGGAGGGTGGCCGCAGTTGACCAGGACGGCGGTGTCACCGGCGGGGGGTACGGTCAGCAGGACGGCGGTGACGAACTCCTCGGCTCCGCCGCGGCGTACCAGCGCGCCGTCCAGCCGGGTCGCCACCGCGTCGAGGCCGGGTTCGGCGCGGGCCGCGTCGCGGAAGACCCCCAGCACGTCGGCGGCGGTCTTGACGGCGTCCAGGCCCTTGCCGCGCACGTCGCCGAGCAGGACCCGTACGCCGAACCCGGTCTCCACGACCTCGTACAGATCCCCGCCGATCCGCGCCTCCGCCTCCGCCGCCACGTAGCGCACGGCCACCTGGAGCCCGCCCACCCGCGGCGGCGGGGGCCGTAGCAGCGCCCCCTGCGCGGCCTCGGCGACGCCGCGGACCTGCGCCAGTTCGCGTTCCCTGGCGGTGACGAGGACGACGGCCCCGGTGATGGTGAAGGTCACGGCCAGGACGGCGATCCCGGAGGTGACGTGCACCAGGGCGGGGACCCCTCGGTCGACCACGGCCAGGAGGAAGACCAGGCCGATCGCCACGACGCCCGCCAGCAGCGGCACGCGGGCCCGGCGGGCCCTGACCCCGGCCAGCACCGGCAGTGCCGCCAGGACCGGTGACACGGTCGTCTCCGGACCGCTGATGATGTCGACGGCGACGCAGGCCGCGATGAGCGCGTACGAGGCGAGGAGGAACCACCAGGCCCACCGGGGCAGCGGCAAAGGGCGGGGGCGCGGGGTGCCGGGGCCGCGGGCCATGGGTGTCAGCCCTCCTGTCACCGCCGCCGGCGGGTGCCGGCGGCGCCTGGTTCCATCTTCGCCGCAGTGGGCGGGGAGTGCGGGAATGAGCGGGGGGTGCCCCGCGTTGAGTGGGACATCCGATGGAAATGAAAACCATTGCGATGGCAGAAAGGACCCGCTCATGGCCCGCAGCGAGCAGCGCCCGGTGATCAGGCTCCGGTCGACCGCCGGCACCGGCACCACCTATGTGACCCGGAAGAACCGGCGCAACGACCCGGACCGCATGGTCCTCAGCAAGTACGACCCGGCCGTCGGCCGCCACGTCCCCTTCCGCGAGGAACGCTGACCCGGCGCCGGGCCTTCCCGGACAGAGCCTCACCGCCGTCCGTCCACCGCACCTGACTGGAGGAGCGTCATGCAGCACGCGATCCACCCCGCCTACCGTCCGGTCGTCTTCCGCGACCGCAGCGCGGACCACGCCTTCCTCACCCGGTCCACGCTGACCAGCGACAAGACCGTCGTCTGGGAGGACGGCACCACCTACCCCGTGTTCGACGTGGAGATCTCCGCGGCGAGCCACCCGTTCTACACCGGCAACGCCCGCGTCATGGACACCGCCGGCCGCGTCGAGCGCTTCGAGCGCCGCTACGGACGCGCCGCCGCCCGCGGCTGACGCCGCCGCGACCGGGAACCACGGGAGCAGGGGAGCAGGGAGCACCGACGGCCGCCGCGGACCACCGCGGCGGCCGTCGCCGTGCCCGGGGCACCTCCCGGAGGGATCAGCTCTTGCGGAAGCGGTACGCCTCCTGGGCCGCCGCCACGACGGCGTCCAGATCCGCACCGGCCGAGGCCGTCACCACGGCGGCCACCGCGCCCTCCACGAAGGGCGCGTCCGCCAGGCGGGTCCGGGGCGGCAGAACGTCCTCCTCCGCCAGCAGGACCTTGACCGTCAGCACGGCGCTCCCCAGGTCGGCGATGACGGCCACGCCCTCGCCGCGGTCGACGGAGCGCGCCGCCGCGGTGATCTTCTCCGCGTCGGTGCCCAGACCGCCGTCAGGGGTACCGCCCGCGGCGGCCACCGGCACCTTGGCGCCACCGCCGTTCAGCCCGGCAGCCATGTGCGCCACCGATTCCGCGACCGTCGCGCTGTGCGACACCAGCACCACGCCCACGGTCATTCCGCGCCCTCCCGCGACGTCATCGCGAGGACGCCGAGGAGCAGCGCCGAGGACGTCGCCCCCGGGTCCTGGTGACCCGCGCTGCGCTCGCCCAGATAGCTCGCCCGCCCCTTGCGCGCCACCAGCGGCGTGGTGGCGGTCGCGCCCTCGTCGGCGGCGATCGCGGCCGCCGACAGGGCTTCCGCCAGTCCCGCGCCCTTGTCGAGCGCGAAGGACAGCGCCTCCACGGCCGGGGCCAGCGCGTCCACCATCGTCTTGTCGCCCGGCGCGGCCCCGCCCAGCGTCGCGACCGCGTCGACCCCGTCGCGCAGCGCCTGGGCGAACTGCTCGGGGGTGACGTGCTCCGCCTCCCCGAGCGCCTTGCCCGTCTTGCGCAGGAGGGTGCCGTACAGCGGTCCCGACGCACCGCCGACCGTGCTGATCAGCTGCCGCCCGACCAGCACCAGGACGCCGCCGGGGGTGTCCGGCGGCTCCTTCTCGACGGCCGTGCGCGCCGCGATGAAGCCGCGCCGCATGTTGGCCCCGTGGTCGGCGTCGCCGATGGGGGAGTCGAGCTCGGTGAGCCGGTCGGCCTCCCGCTCGATCACCGAGGCCGCTGAGGCGAGCCAGCGGCGTATGAAGGCCGCGTCGATCGCCGCCGGCCCGGACGGTCCCTCACTCATCTGTCGCGCTCCTCCTGCTTCTCAGGCGCCCCAGCACAGGGCCGGTGTGCTCACCGGCGCGTCCCACAGGCGCAGCAGTTCGTCGTCCACCTGGCACAGCGTCACCGAGGCGCCGGCCGCGTCCAGCGACGTGACGTAGTTGCCGACCAGCGTGCGGGCCACCGCGACGTGGCGGGCCGCCAGCACCCGGTGCACCTCGGCGTTGAATCCGTACAGTTCCAGCAGCGGCGTCGCGCCCATGCCGTTGACCAGCAGCAGCACCGGCCCGCTCGGGCGCAGGTCGTCCAGGATCGCGTCGACCGCGAACTCCGCGATCTCCCCCGAGGTCATCATCGCCCGCCGCTCCCGGCCGGGTTCCCCGTGGATGCCGATGCCGAGTTCCAGCTCCCCGGCGGGCAGGTCGAACGTGGGGCTGCCCTTGGCGGGGGTGCTGACCGCGGTCAGCGCCACCCCGAAGCTCCGCGTCATCTCGTTCACCTGCCGTGCGACGGACTGCACGCGCTCCAGCGGCGCGCCCTCCTCGGCCAGCGCCCCGGCGATCTTCTCCACGAACAGCGTGCCGCCGGTGCCGCGGCGTCCGGCCGTGTAGAGGCTGTCGGTCACCGCCACATCGTCGTTGACCAGGACTTTGGCGACCTGGATGCCCTCGTCCTCGGCCAGTTCCGCGGCCATGTCGAAGTTCAGCACGTCACCCGTGTAGTTCTTCACCACGAACAGTACGCCCGCGCCGCTGTCGACGGCCGCGGCCGCCCGCACCATCTGGTCGGGCACCGGTGAGGTGAAGACCTCCCCGGCACAGGCCCCGTCCAGCATCCCCCGCCCCACGAACCCCACGTGCAGCGGCTCGTGCCCCGACCCGCCCCCCGACACCAGACCGACCTTTCCGGCGACCGGCGCGTCCCTGCGGACCACCACCCGGTTGTCGATGTCGACCGCCAACTCCGGATGCGCGGCGGCGACTCCCCGCAGCGCATCGGCCACCACGGTCTCGGGGACATTGATCAGCATCTTCATCGGACGGTCCCTCCGGGGCACGGGATTCGTACACATGGCGAACAATCGCTGACATCAGCCTACGATCCACCGACTCCGGGGCAGGGCCGATTGCGCACAGAGTTCCGGATCGGCCACGCGGCCCGGACCGCGGGATCACGCCAACTGGCGGCGGACGAGTTCGCGGAGCCGGCCCCCGGGGTCCGCGAGGAGATCGGCGGGGCGCCCCTGCTCCACGACGCGGCCGTCGGACATGACGACCACGCGGTCCGCGTCCATGACCGTGGTGAGCCGGTGCGCGATGACGACGCGGCTGGCGCGCAGGGCGCGGGTGCTCTCGATGACGACCCGCTGCGTCTCGTTGTCGAGCGCGCTCGTGGCCTCGTCGAAGAAGAGGATGCGCGGGCGGCGGACGAGGGCCTGGGCGATCATGAGGCGCTGCCGCTGGCCTCCGGAGACCGTCGCGCCCCCGGAGATCATGGTGTGCAGGCCCATCGGCATCCGCTTGATGTCCTCCGCCAGGCCCGCCATCGCGGCCGCCTCCCACGCCTCCTCCTGCGTGAAGGTCTCGGCGCCGCAGATGCAGTCCAGGATGGAGCCGGTCAGGGGCTGGGCGTTCTGCAGGACGACGCCGCACTGCCGGCGCACCGCGGCCTGGTCCAGGGCCGCGAGGTCCTGGCCGTCGTACAGCACGCTGCCCGCCGCGGGCCGGTCGAAGCCGATGAGCAGCCGCAGCAGGGTGGACTTGCCGCAGCCGCTGGGGCCGACGATCGCCACGAACTCGCCGGGCCGCACCTGAAGGGACACGTCGTCCAGGACCAGCGGGCCGTCCGCGGACCAGCGGAAGGAGAGCCCCCGGGCCTCGATCGCCCCGGACAGCTCGCCGGGCTGCGTGCTGGCGCCCCGCACCTCGGGGAGCTGGTCGAGCACCGGCTTGATGTGCTCGTACATCGGCAGCGCGGCGGCGGCCGAGACCAGCGCCCCGGTGAGCTGGGTGACCGCGGTCAGCAGCATCGTCACGGCGGTGCTGAAGGTGAGGAAGCCGCTCGCGGACAGCGAGCCGCGGGCCGGTCCCGCCAGCAGCACGAACAGCAGCAGCGAGCACAGCGGTAGGTAGACCGCGTTGAGCACGCCCGTGAGGTTCTTGATCCGCCCGGTGCGCTGCTGGAGGTCCCGGCTGCGGGCGAACTCGCGGGCCCAGGCCGCGTAGGCGAAGCTCTCGGCGGCCGCGACGCGCAGCTTGGGCAGCCCGCGCAGGGTCTGGAACGCCTGGTTGTTGAGCTTGTTGCCCAGCTCCACCAATTGCCGCTGCCAGCGCAGTTGCCACAGCCCGAGGCCGAGGAAGACGACGGCGATCACGATCAGCATGCCGATCGCGACCAGGGCCAGCGGGACGCTGAGGACCAGCAGCAGGACGAGGTTCATCGCGCCGACGGTGCCCGACTGGACGGCGACCGGCCCGACGCCGGCGAGGACGCGGCGGATGGCGCTGACGCCCATCGCGGCGCTCGCCAGCTCACCCGTCGAACGCTCCGCGAAGAAGGACGTCGGCAGCCGCAGCAGCCGGTCCCAGACCGCGGGCTGCAACGTGGCCTCGATACGGCCCTCCACCCGCAGCAGCGTGAGGTTCTGCAGCAGCATGAAGGCCGCCGACACCACGCTGCTGACGATGATCGCGCACGAGACCTGCACGATCAGCCCGGTCTCCGCGCCGGGCACGTACCGGCCGAGCACCTGCCCGGTGGCGATCGGCACCAGCGCGCCGAGCAGCACGGTGATCAGCCCGCCGAGGATCAGGGCACGCAGGTCGGAGCCGGTGCCGCGCATGCTGAAACGCAGCAACCGCCAGGGGCGCAGGGGGTGTTCGGGCAGCGGCCGGTAGAACATCACCGCCTGCGGGGCGAACTCCGCGGCGTTGCCGGCCGTGACGCGGATGCGGCTGCCGCTGGCGGGGTTGACCGCGTCGTAGCCGCCCCGCCGCCACAGCAGCGCGACCGGTGTGCCCGAAGCGGCCCGGTGCCCGACCAGGGGACCGGCGTTCTCCCGCCACCACCGGCCGTCGAGCCGCACGGGGCGGGTGCGGATCCGTGACCCGACCGCGATGCGCTCGACCGGGTCGACGCGGTCGCCGGCCGCGCCGCTCGCGGACGGGGACGCGAGGGTGATCCCCGCCGCGCGGGCGACCACCCGGCAGACGGCCCAGGTGGTGTCGTCCGAGGCCGCCGTGGCGCGTGACGGCGCCTTCCGGGAGCGGGCGATGGACGCGAGGAGCGCCTGGTCGGCCTGCTCGCGGACGGCCTCGCCGGCCCGGATGCCCGCGGCGGTGCGGTCCTCGTGGGCCTGCTCCAGCCGCTCGATCCAGCGGTCGAGCGTGGACAGCAGGCGGTACTGCTGGTTGACCATGCCCTGCCACATCGCGGCGTCGAGCAGCAGGTCGCCCGCGGCCTCGGTGCTGTAGGCCGCTCCGTACTGGACGCTCCCGGGGGCGACGGGCAGCCAGAGGATGTCGTCGTCCGCCACGGCCTCGTCCGCCGTGGTGCGGCCGTCCAGGGGGGCCTCGTACAGCACACGCTGGCTGCGGCCCACGCCGAGCGCGAACGCCTGCTCCAGCAGGCTCAGCGCCTGTTCCTGGGAGTCCCGCGTGTCGTACGCCCAGGCGCCGTCGTACCCGGGGCGGTGCAGTTCGCGCAGCGGGACGCGGCGCAGGACGCAGGACGGGAGCGGCCGGCCGACGAGCGTGTGCTGCGGCCCATCGACGGGTCCCAGCAGCAGGGTGCCCGCCTCCAGCCGGCCGAGGAAGTGCCAGTGCCCCTGCTGGGCCGCGTCGACGGCGAACAGGTCGAGGGAGCCGGCCACGACCAGCCACAGGACGTGCGGCCCCTCCAGGGGCAGGCTGCGCAGTCCCGCGCAGTCCACCGGCGTGCCGAGGCCTCCGAGGGCCGCGATCACCGGGTCGCCGGTGGCGTCCGCGGCGTCGGCGGGCTGTACGGGGATCACGTCAGTGCTCCTTGACCAGCTGGGCGTAGGCCCCGCCCGCGGCGACGAGAGCCTCGTGCCGCCCGCGCTCCACGACGGAGCCGTGGTCGAGCACCACGATCTCGTCGCTGTCGCGGACGGTGCTGAGCCGGTGCGCGATCACCACGCAGGCGCAGCCGCGCCGCCGCAGGTTGTCGATGATGAGCTGCTCGGTCGTGGCGTCCAGTGCGCTGGTCACCTCGTCCAGCACCAGGATGCTGGGGCGGCGCACCAGCGCCCGCGCGATCTCCAGCCGCTGCCGCTGCCCGCCGGAGAAGTTGCGGCCGTCCTGCTCGACACGGCTGTGGATGCCGCCGGGACGGCGGGCGATCACGTCGTCGTACAGGGCGGCGTCGCGCAGGGCGGTCACCACGTCCTCGTCGGGGATGGACGGGTCCCACAGCGCCACGTTGTCGCGCACCGTGCCCTCGAAGAGGAAGACGTCCTGGTCGACGAAGGAGACGGAGGCGGCGAGCACACTGCGCGGGATGTCCTCCAGGCGCTGTCCGTCGATGCGGATCACGCCCTTCCAGGGGCTGTACAGACCTGAGATGAGGCGCGAGACCGTCGACTTGCCGCTGCCGGAGCCGCCGACCAGGGCCACCTGCTGCCCGGGTGAGACCGAGAGCGAGAACCCGGTCAGCAGCGGCTTGTCGAGCGGGCTGTAGCCGAAGGTGATCTCCTCCAGCGTCACGTGGCCCTTGAGCCGGCGGGTGCCCGCCTCGGCCTCGGGCCGCGAGTAGAGCGCGTCCACGGGGAAGTTCTCCACGTCCTTGAGCCGGGCGACGTCCGCCGCGAAGTCCTGGATGCGTCCGGCGACACCGTTGAGCCGGGTCACGGGCGCGGTGAAGCGGGTGACCAGCGCCTGGAAGGCGACGAGCAGGCCGATGGAGATGTGCCCCTCCACCGCCCGCAGTCCGCCGATCCAGAGGATGAGCGCGCTGTTGAGCGTGGCGAGCGTGGGCGCGACCACCGACAGCCAGGCGCTCGGCACCCCCAGCCGCTGCTGCTCCTCCAGGGTGACCGCGTGCTGGCCCGCCCAGCGGCGGAAGTAGCCGTTCTCGCCGCCGGTGGCCTTCATGGTCTCGATCGACTGGAGGCCGGTGTAGGCGGTGTTGGTCAGCCGGGCGTTGTCGGCCCGCAGTTTCTGCGTCCGGGTGGCCCGCAGCCGGACCACGACCCGCATGGCGACGACGTTGAGCAGCGCGATCCCCACGCCCAGGACGGTCAGTTGCGGGTCGTAGCTCCACAGCAGCAGGGCGTAGAGGACGACCACGATCCCGTCCACCGCCGCCGAGGCCAGGTCGCGGGCCAGGGTCTCGGCGACGGCGTCGTTGGACTGCAGGCGCTGCACCAGGTCGGCGGGGCTGCGCTGGGTGAAGAAGGCGACCGGCAGCCGGAGCAGGTGGCGCAGGAAGCGGGCGCTGCCCAGCGTCGAGGAGATGACGCGGCCGTGCAGCAGATTGGACTGCTGCACCGCGGTGAGGGCGGCGGTGAGCGCCACCATGGCGGCCATCCCCGCGAACAGCACGCCGAGCAGCGAGGTCTGCTGCCCGATCAGGAACAGATCGATGTACGTGCGGCTGAGCGCGGGCAGCGCCGCGCCGACCCCGACCAGCAGCAGGCTGGCCAGCAGGGCCGTCAGCAGGGTGCCGCCGGTGCCGCGCAGCCGGGTGGGCAGCGCGGCCAGCACGCCGGGCCTGCGGCCGCCGCGCTGGAAGTCCAGACCGGGTTCGAAGGTGAGGACGACACCGGTGAAGCTGGTGTCGAAGTCCTCCAGCGGCACGAAACGGCGGCCCTTGTCGGGGTCGTTGACGTGCACGCCGCGCCGGCCGAGGCGGCGGCCCGTGCCGTCGTAGACGACGTAGTGGTTGAACTCCCAGAACAGGATGGCCGGAGCGCGTACGCCGGTCAGCGCGGCCGTCTCCATCTGCATGCCCTTGGCACGCAGCCCGTATCCGCGGGCGGCCTTGAGCAGGTTGCTGGCCCGGGAGCCGTCGCGGGAGACACCGCAGGCGATCCGCAGTTCCTCCAGCGCCACGTGGCGGCCGTAGTGGCCCAGCACCATGGCCAGGGAGGCGGCGCCGCACTCCACCGCCTCCATCTGGAGCACGGTGGGGGTGCGCACCGACGGGTAGCGGCGCGGCCTGCGGGACTTGGGCCGGGGGCGGGTGTCGCCCCGCCGGTGGCCGACCTGGGGCGGGGGAGCGGTCGCGGTCACGGGAGCAGCCAATCGAGCGGGCGCTGGGCGGCGAGGTGCACGGCGCCGCCGGCCAGGGTCATGGAGTCGAGGGCGTACGGCGGGCCGTCGGAGGACGACCACGCGTAGCCGGACGCGGTGCGGCGCGAGGTGTCCAGCCGCACCTGGACCGCGACGGGGCGCCCGCCGCGGGCGAAGGCCTGCGCGAGCTGGCCGTCCCCGAGGTAGGCGGTGATCTGCCGGGCCGTCTGCACGGTCCGCCCCACGGCCTGCACATGGCCGCGCAGTACGCCGTAGCGCTGCTGGGAGACGGATTCGACGGTCAGGTCGACGGCGGCGCCGACCGGCACGGTGGAGGCGCTGCCCGCGGGCACGTACAAGGTGGCGGTCAGCGGGTCGCCGGCGTGGGCGACGCGCTCCACGGCCGCGACGTCCGTACCGACGGTGACGACCGTGCCGATGGCGGCCGCCAGCGCGGTCACCCGGCCCGCGTCCACGGTGCGGATCAGGACGTCGCCGTCCGGGGTGCGCACTTTGAGCAGAGGCGCGTCGGCGGGCAGCCGCCCGCCTTCCTCGGCGAACACCCGGGTGACCTGTCCGGCCACCGGGCTTTGCAGCACATAACTGCCCTGGCCGTGCGTGAGAATTCCCGGGGCGTCCATTTTCGATGCGACGGAACCGGTGACCGCCCAGAATGCGGCGGCGGCCGTCGCGACCATCGCGACGGACATCACGAGCACGCCCCGCGGTTTTGCGAAACGCACCGGGAGATCGAGCTCCTCGGGCGATTGCAGCTTTGTGAGGGCCTTTTGTCGGAACTGCACGGGACTCTTCCCTCAGCCACATTTTTCGTTGTCGGTCGTCGGGGCTGTACGCGTACAGCCCGCGGGCACGCCCGTGGGCCCCGGAAGGGAGGTTGCCGGGGCCCACGGTTGCGGTGCCGTCTCAGAGACCGGCGACGAGGCCGGTGGCCAGGCCGGTGACCGCGCCGGTGTTCAGGCCGGTGAGGCCCTCGACCGTGCCGACGACGCCGGCGACGGTGCCCGAGACCGGGGCGATGGAGTCGACGGTGCCGGTCACGTTGCTGACCAGGCCGCCCACCAGGCCACCGGAGACGTTGTCGAGGTCGGCGTCGGAAATCTCGCGGGTCTCGACCTGCGGGGTGAAGTTCATGATGGTGCTTCCCTTCGTGCTGACAGATATCGAGTGGCGAATCAGGGAGGACCTCCCGCCACCGCTGAGGATCCAAGCACGGGGCCGCGTGGCCCAGCCAATTGCCGGTGCGCGTGTTCGAATGTGGTTCGGATTGTCGACTTCACGTCGGGTCCCGAATTCCCACGGCTTGGTGCCAGGTTCTTCACGCGGAAGTGATGGACCGGCCGCGGCGGAACCGGGCACTCCGGATCAAAGGCCGCGTGGGGGAGGGCGGACCGGACGGCCGGTCGGGCGCGATATGTCGTCGGCGTGTGCGGTGTGCAGATTTACCGGAGGTAATGCGCCGGGCGGTAGCGTGGCACCCGGTGATCGACTCGGTTCGGGAGGTCTCGCATGCCCCACAGCGCACCGGTGGACGGATTCCGGCTCGCCTACGACCGCTGGGGTGCGGGCGCGCCGGTCGTGCTGCTGCACGGATGGCCGGGCGACCGCGGCGACTACCACGACCTGGTCCCCCTGCTGGCGGGCTTCTGCGATGTGATCGTCCCCGACCTGCGCGGTTTCGGCGGCTCGGACAAGCACGCCGCCGAGCCCGCGGAGCAGTACGGCACGGCCGCCCAGGCCCGCAGCGTCCTCGGGCTGGTCCGCGAACTCGGCCTGGAGCGGCCGGTGCTGGCCGGCTACGACATCGGCAGCCGCGTCGCGCAGACCGTGGCGCGCGACCGCCCGGACGCGGTGCGCGCGCTCGTCGTCGCCCCGCCGCTGCCAGGCAGCGGGCGGCGCATGCTCGACCCGGGCGCGCAGCGGGAGTTCTGGTACCAGTGGTTCCACCGGCTCCCCCTGTCGGAGGAGCTGATCGACGGGGACCCGGTGGCGGTGCGCGCCTACCTGCGGCACTTCTGGACGCACTGGTCCGGGCCGTCCTTCACCCCCGACGAGGGGCGGCTGCACCGCCTGGTCGGCTCCTACGGCCCGCCGGGCTCCTTCACCGCGTCCCTCGCCTGGTACCGGGCGGGCGGTGGGCCCGTGGCCAACGCGGTCGCGGAGCAGGCACCCCCGGCGGAGGAGCGGATCACCGTGCCGACCACGGTGCTCTGGCCCGAGTTCGACCCGCTCTTCCCCCGTGAGTGGTCCGACCGGCTGGCGGAGTTCTTCACCGACGTGACCCTCGAACTCGTCGACGGGGTCGGGCACTTCGCCCCCGTGGAGTACCCGGGGCCCTTCGCGGCGGCGATCCGCCGTGCGGTGGAGGGCAAGCCGTAGCCGATCTCCACCCCCGGTTCCACCCTTGGGTGCAGGTGTCGCGGGCCCCGCGTCAGCACTCTTGGGGGCATGACAGCAACCGAGTGGATCACCGACATCGCCCTCATCCTCGTCGTCTTCCGGCAGCTGCGGGAAGCCCGTCTGCGCCCCATGACGTTCCTCCTGCCGCTCGGGATCGTGGCCTTCGTGGCCCACACCTACCTCGACTCCATCCCCACCGCCGGCAACGACCTGGTCCTGATCGGCGCCCTGATCGGCGTCGGTGCCGTGCTGGGGGTCGCCGGCGGCGTCTACACCCGGGTCCGGGCCTCCGGCGAGCACATCCTGATCAAGGCCGGCGTGGTCTCGGCGGTCCTGTGGGTGCTCGGCATGGGCGCGCGGATGGGCTTCCAGATGTGGGTGGAGCACGGCGGCGGCGCGGACGACGTCGCCCGGTTCAGCATGGCCCACCACATCACCAGCAGTCAGGCCTGGGTCGCGGCCTTCGTCCTCATGGCCCTCACCGAGGTGGTGACCCGGCTGGCCACGATCTTCGTCCGGAGCCGGATGGTGGTCCGCACCCGGCAGACCGCGCCGGCCGCGCCCGCCCTCGACCACGTGGTGTGACGGTGACCTTGTCCGGAACACCGGTGGGCTATGGTCGGGCCATGCCCGCCGCCACGCCCCCCTCGCCCGGGCCGGCCCCGTCCCCGGGGGACGGCCCGCGGCAGGTTCCGGGGCGGGACCTGCGGGTGCAGTGGATCATCCCGGCCGCCGTCGTCGTCGCGGGGGCGCTGACCATCCGGCCGATGGGCCTCGCCGGCCAGGGCCTGGTGGTGCTCCTGCTGTTCCTGGTCAACTGCGCGGCGCTGCTGATCCGGACGCTGCCCGAGACCACGATGTCCCAGCGGACCGCCCTGGTCTGGTTCACGCTCGGCATCGTCGCGGCGGCCGCGCTGCTCGGCGCCGGCGACCGCGGGACGACCTACCTCTTCGCCTTCTTCATCAGCGGCCACCTCGGGTACCGGCTGGAGACCAAGTGGGCGCTGGGCCTCGCGCTGCTGTGCAGCGTGCTGTGCGGCGGTGTCCTGTACTACCGACTGGGCCAGGGCCACGACGTACTGCCCTGGGCCCTCGGACTCGCCGCCGGCGCCCCGGTGCTGGCGGGGATACTCAACCGCAGCCACCACCAGGCCGTGCGGGCCGCGCTCTCGGCGGCCGAGTCCGCCGAACGCGCCGCCCGGGCCGAGGCGCAGACGGCCGTGCTGACCGAGCGCAGCAGGATCGCCCGGGACGTGCACGACGTTCTGGCGCACTCGCTCGCGGGGATCAACATGCAGCTGGAACTGGCCGACGCGCTGCTCGACACCGGGGACCTGGACAAGGTCCGCGAGGCCACCACCAAGGCGCACGGCATGGTCAAGGACAGCCTGAAGCAGGCGCAGTGGACCGTGCACGCGCTGCGCGAGGACGCCCTGCCGCTGGTCGAGAGCCTGTCCGCGATGGTCGAGTCGTCCGGCCACCGTGACGCGCTCGCCGTCACCGGCGCGGTCCGCGAGGTGCCGGCCCCGGTGGCGCAGAACCTGCTGCGGATCGCCCAGGAGTCCCTGACGAACGCCGCCCGGCACGCCCCCGGCGGCGAGGTCCGCGTGGAGCTGGCGTTCGCCCCGTCCTCGACGGCGCTGACGATCCGCAACCGTGCCGCGACCCGTACCGTGACCGCGGGTGCCGGGGGCGGGATGGGACTGATCGGGATGCGCGAACGCGTCGCCCTGCTGGGCGGGACCATCACCGCGGGTCCGGTCACCGAGGGACCGGACGAGGGCGGCTGGCAGGTGGAGGCAGTGATCCCCGATGAATGAGCAGACCGGGAACCGGACGCCGCTGCGCGTGGTCGTCGCCGACGACCAGGCCGCCGTCCGCGAGCCGCTCGCGGCCGTGCTCGCGCTGTCCGAGGACATCGACGTCGTCGCGGCCGCGGCGAACGGGGCCGAGGTGCTGGCCGCCGTCGCCGAGGGGCCGGTGGACGTGGTGCTGATGGACCTGCGCATGCCCGTGATGGACGGGACGGAGGCGACCCGCAGGCTGACCGAGGAGTACCCCGACGTAGCGGTGGTCGTGCTGACCACGTTCGCCGACGACGACTCGATCCTGGCCGCGCTCAGCGCCGGGGCCCGCGGCTATCTGACCAAGAACGCCGGCCGGCAGGACATCCTCCGGGCGATCGTGGCGGCCGCCGCGGGGCAGTCCGTGCTCGACCGCGAGGTGCAGAACCGGCTCCTCGCCACGGTGCGCCCCGGTCCGCAGGAGCCGGCGCAGCCGCTGCCCGCGGACATCACCCCGCGTGAGCGCGAGGTGCTCACGCTCATCGGCCGGGGGCTGCCGAACCGGGCCATCGCCGAGAAGCTGTTCATCAGCGAGGCCACGGTCAAGACGCACATCAACAACCTCTTCGCCAAGGCGGGGATCCGGGACCGGGCCGACGCCGTGCGCCGCGCCATAGCGGCGGGGCTGGCCTGACCTCCGCGCCGCGGCATGGGCCCCGGGCGTTCCAACGGAAAGTGCGTCCTGCCCTCTTGAGGGATCGTTGAACAATCCTTACATTGGTGGGCACGTCCGGTCCGCAGCACCGCCTGCCCCTGTGAGGTCGCCATGACAGCAACCCCGCGCCGCCCCCCGACCGTGAACGACGACCACGCCCGCCGCTCCGCGCGCCGCGCTCACGTCAGGGCGATGGACTCCGAGTAGCGCCGCACGAGTTGCCGCTCCGCGTCGTCCAGGTACGACGCCAGCAGCAGCTCGGCCTTCACCAGATCGGCGGCCCGCAGGGCGGTGAGCAGCTCGCGGTTGCGGCCGAGGTAGGGCTCGTGGAACTCGCGCGGGTTGTCCATCGCGTGGAAGACCAGGCGGAGTTCGGCGAGCACGCCGGTCATCAGCTCGGTCAGCCGCCGGCTGTGCGCCAGGTCCACCACCGCGTGGTGGAAGTGGATGTTGGCCGTGCCGAGTGCCCGCCAGTCGTCCTCCCCGGCGGCCCGCCCGCCCTCCTCGACGGCGGCCTCCGCGGGCGTCAAATCGTACGGCGGTGCGCCGAGATGGCGGACCACCGAGCACTCCACGAGGCGGCGCACGCGGTAGATGTCCACCACGTCCTGCACGGTCAGGACCCGTACGAAGACGCCCCGGTTGAGCTCGTGGACGAGCAGCTTCTCGTGCGTCAGCAACCGGAACGCCTCGCGCAGCGTGTTGCGCGAGACCCCGAGGGCCGTACCGATGGCGTCCTCGGAGAGCTTCGTCCCGGGGGACAGGAAGCCCTCGGAGATCCGGGTGCGCAGGATGTCCGCGACCCGGTCGGCGGTACTGGAACGCCCCAGCAGGGCGCGGTCGCCGGCCAGGACGGCCGGATCGAGCTCGGCTGCCATGTCACATCCCTCGTCTCACGGGCTCGCAGGGCCCCAGTCAACCGAAAACCCGGGGACGAGACAACAGGTTCCTTGTCGGATTGTTCAACGAGAATCTAGGGTGGCAACTGTGAAGGAATCCCTTCTGACCCCGTCGGCGGCCCGGACGATGTTCCGGGACGGCACCGCCCGGCCCACCACCGGCTGGTGCTCCGCCTACACGCAGGTCAACCTGATCGCCGTGCCCGCCGACTGGGCCCAGGACGTGGCCCTGTTCTGCCGGCGCAACCCCAAGCCGTGCCCGCTGCTGGACATCACCGGGCCCGGCGCCCGGAGCACCGCCCTCGCCCCCGGCGCCGACCTGCGCACCGACCTCCCGCGCTACCGGGTCTGGGAGAACGGGGTGCTGGTCGAGGAGCCCCAGGACGTCGTCCGCCACTGGCGCGACGACATGGTCTCCTTCCTCATCGGCTGCAGCTTCACCTTCGAGACCGCGCTGCGCGGTGCCGGGGTGCCGCTGCGCCACGTCGACCAGGGCCGCAACGTCGCGATGTACCGCACCAACCGCTACTGCCGCCCCGCCGGCCGGCTGTGGGGACCGGTCGTGGTCTCCATGCGGCCGGTCCCGGCGGGGCTCGTCGGCACCGCGGTCCGGGTCACCGCGCGGATGCCCGGCGTCCACGGCGGCCCCGTCCACATCGGCAACCCGGCCGCCCTGGGTATAGCGGACCTCACCCGCCCCGACTACGGCGACCCCGTGCAGGCCGAGCCCGGCGACGTGCCCGTCTTCTGGGCCTGCGGGGTGACACCGCAGGCCGCCCTGATGGCCTCGCGCCCGCCGTTCGCCATCACGCACGCGCCGGGGTACATGTTCATCACCGACACACGGGACGTCGACCAGCAGGTCGCGTGAGACGGCACCCGTACGGTCGCGAGGAGAAGCGAGGAGAGCCGCACCACCCATGACCCACACCGTGATCGACCTCAACGCGGACCTCGGAGAGGGCTTCGGACGCTGGTCCCTGACCGACGACGAGGCCATGCTCTCCGTGGTCACCAGCGCCAATGTCGCGTGCGGCTTCCACGCGGGCGACCCCTCCATCATGCGGCGGGTGTGCGACAGCGCCGCGGCCGCCGGCATCCGGATCGGCGCCCAGGTCTCCTACCGGGACCTGGCCGGATTCGGACGCCGGGCGATGGAGGTGCCCCCGGAGGAACTGGCCGACGAGATCAGCTACCAGATCGGCGCGCTGGAGGTGTTCGCCCGCGCCGCCGGCACCGGCGTCGCGTACGTCAAGCCGCACGGCGCCCTCTACAACCGCGTGGTCGCCGACGCCGGGCAGGCCCTCGCGGTCGCCCGGGGCACCCGGCTCGTCGGCCCCGCGCTCCCCGTGCTGTGCCTGCCGGGCTCCGCGCTGCACCAGGCGGCGGCCGAACTCGGGCTCCCCACCGTCGCGGAGGCCTTCGCGGACCGCGCCTACACCGCGGAGGGCACGCTCGTGCCGCGCCGCACACCGGGCGCGGTCCTCACCGATCCCGGCCAGGTCGTCCGGCAGGCCGTCGCCCTGGCCCGCGACGGCCAGGTCACGGCGATCACCGGCGAGACCGTCACCGTCCGCGCCCGGTCCCTGTGCCTGCACGGGGACACCCCCGGTGCCGTGGGACTCGCCCGCCGGGTCCGCGCCGCCCTCGGCGAGGCCGGCCTGGAACTGGAGGCCTTCGCATGAGGCTGCTGCCGGTCGGCGACGACGCGCTCCTGCTCGACCTCGACTCCTCCGAGCAGGCCCAGGCCTGGCACACCGAACTCCTGCGCCGCCGCGACCAAGGCGCTCTCCCGCCCGTGCGCGAGATCGTGCCGGGGGACCGCACCGTACTGCTGGACGGCGTCCCCGATCTCCCCGCCGTGCGCGCCGCGCTGCGCGACTGCCCGGTGCCGTCGCTGCCGCCGGGCAGCGGGCCCCTGGTGGACATCCCCGTCCGGTACGACGGCGCGGACCTCGGCGTCGTCGCCGAGACGTGGGGCGTGTCGCGGGAGGAGGTCGTACGCCTGCACTCCGGCACCGAACACCGCGTCGCCTTCTGCGGGTTCGCACCCGGCTTCGCCTACATGACGGGCATGGACGAGCGCTACGCCGTCCCCCGGCGGGCCGAGCCCCGCACCTCGGTCCCCGCCGGCTCCGTCGCGCTCGCCGGGCACTACACCGGCATCTACCCGCGGGCGTCGCCCGGCGGCTGGCAGGTGATCGGCACGACCGATGCCCGGCTGTGGGACCTCGGCCGGGAGCCCGCGGCCCTGCTGGTACCGGGGACGCGCGTGCGCTTCGCCCCGGTCGGGGACGCGCAGGGGGAGACGGACGCGTGAGCCACGGCACCCTCGTCGTCGTCCGCGCCGGGGCCCTCACCACGGTGCAGGACCTGGGCCGGTACGGGCACGCCGCGCTCGGCGTGGCCCGCTCCGGGGCCCTGGACGCGCCCGCGCACCGGCTGGCCAACCGCCTGGCCGGCAACCCCGCCGGAGCGGCCGGCCTGGAGACCACGCTGACCGGGGTCGCCGTCCGGGCCGGCCGCCCCCTGACGGCCGTGGTCACCGGCGCCCCCGCGGCCGTCCGGGTGGACGGCCGCCCGGCGGCGTGGGCCGAGCCCGTGCACGTCCCGGCCGGCGCCGTCCTGGACATCGGCCCCGCCACGAGCGGCGTGCGCAGCTATCTCGCCGTCTCCGGGGGCGTCGCCGTACCGGAGGTGCTGGGCAGCCGCTCCGCCGACCTGCTGTCGGGACTCGGCCCCGCGCCGCTCGCGGACGGCGACGTGCTGCCGCTCGGCGCGCCCGCGGGCCCGCCCGTCCACACCGATCTGCCGCCCTGGCAGGGGCCGCCGGGCGAACTGGTGCTGCCGGTCCTCCTCGGCCCGCGCGACGACTGGTTCACCCCTGCCGCGCTGCGCACCCTCACCGCGGGGCACTGGACCGTCTCCCCGCACAGCAACCGCATCGCGCTGCGGACGGCCGGCCCCGCGCTGGAGCGGGCCGTGGCACGTGAACTGCCCAGCGAGGGCATGGTCGTCGGCGCGGTCCAGGTGCCCCCGGACGGCAGGCCCGTCCTGTTCCTCGCCGACTCCCCGACCACCGGCGGCTATCCCGTCGTCGGTGTCGTCCCCGAACGCCACCTGGCGCCGGCGGCGCAAGCCGCACCGGGCCTGCCGGTGCGGTTCACCCTCCTGCGCTGACTGAGGAGTGTGCGCAGAGCGGTGGGGCTCATGTGGAGTAGAGCGTCTCCAGATTGTCGTGGAGCTGGTGGGCCAGCGGCGGTGCGGCGTAGGTGTCGGTCATGACCTCGATGCAGCAGCCGGTGCCGGCCTTGTCCGCCGCCTCCATGGCCCGGTCGAGCTCGGCGAGGGTGGACACCCGGGCGGTGAACCAGTCGTCGCAGCCGAGGGCCTTCGGCAGCTCGGAGTACCGCCAGTTGGCCAGGTCGTTGTAGGCGATGTCCGGGTGCTTGCAGAGCATGCGCTCGATCAGGTAGCCGTGGTTGTTCAGGACGAACACCACCGGCCGCAGGCCGTACCGCCCGAACTGGCTGATCTCCTGCGCGGTCAGCTGGTGGGAGCCCTCGCCGGTGATCAGCACAACGCGCCTGCCGTCCGCAGCGACGGCCGCGCCGACCGCCGCGGGGGTGGCCCAGCCGATGGAACCCCACAGGGTCTGGTTCTGGAAGGTGGCGCCGCGGGGCAGCCGCGCGAAGGCCAGGCCCATGGAGACGGTGCCGGTCTCGGCGACGAGGATGTCGTCGGGCTTGAGGAAGCTCTCCCAGCGGGGATACAGGTTCTCCGCGGTGATCGGGTCGCCCGCCGAGCCGCCCGCCGGGGCCATGCGGGAGACCTCCGACGTCGGGCGCGGCCACTGCTTGCGGGGCAGTTCGCGGGCCAGGGCGTCGAGGAGGTCCTTCATCTCCACGCTCTGGTAGGTCATGCCGTCGACACTGACGTGGTGGTGGCAGATGCTGATCGTGCGGCCGGGATCCAGGTGGGCCGTGAACGCCCCGGAGTTGAAGTCGTGCATCAGCGCGCCGACGATCACGACGACGTCCGCGTCCTCGACGAAGCGGCGGACGCTCTCGTTCATGAGCTTGCCGTCGTACATGCCGGCGTACGCGGGCTGGTCCTCGTCGAGGACGCCCTTGTCGGCCATCATCGTGGCGAAGGGCAGCCCGGTGGCGTCCAGGAACCCCTGGAGCTCGGCGCCGAGGCCGGAGCGTTCGGTGAGGATGCCCGGCAGCGCGCAGGCGCTGTCCGCCTGGCCGAGCATGTCGCTCACGGCCCGGACGGCCGCCTTCAGCTGCGCCGGGTCGCTGGCGGGCGCGGGGATCGGGTGGGCCTCGCCGACCACGGGCATCTCCGCGAGGTCGGCGGGGAAGGCCATGTAGACCGGGCGGCGGTGGTAAAGCGCCGCCGCGATCAGGCGCTCGGTCTCGGCCGCGGCGTTCTGCGGCGTCATGATGGCGCTCGCGCACACCACGGGCTCGGACATCTTCCGGAAGAGGTCGAACTCGCCGTTGCCCAGGGTGTGGTGGACCAGCGAGTGGTGCGCCTGGACCGGCATCTTGGGCATCCCGACCAGATGGAAGAGCGGGAGGTGCTCGGTGTAGGCGCCGGCGATGCCGTTGATGGCGCTGAGCTCGCCCACGCCGTAGGTGGTGCAGACCGCGCCGATGCCGTGGATCCGGGCGTACCCGTCGGCGCTGTAGGCGGCGTTCAGCTCGTTGCAGCTGCCGATCCACTCGATGCCCGGATGCTGGGCGATGGCATCGTTGACGGGGAACGCGTAGTCGCCGGGGACGCCGAAGACATGACGCACGCCGATGTCGTGCAGCCGGTTCAGGACGTGCTGGATCACGGTGCTGGGCATGGGGTCTCTTTCCTTCTGGCGCCGCCGCCCCGGGGGCGGTGACGGGCGGGGAGCCCGCGCCGCGGCCGGAGAGGCGGATCGTCACGGAGCGTTGCTTATGGTGACGTAAAGGACATACCTTGCCCCATTCTCCCGGCTCCCGGGGGACCCGCAACCGGGACGGCGGCGCTGCGGCCCGGCCGCGGCCCGGCCGCGGCCCGGTGCGGGAGCGCGCCGAACGGACCGCGCGGTCCTATGCTGGCCCCATCCGGAAGGGGGAGAGCGCCATGCGCGACACGGACCCCGGGCTCTTCGGGCCCGCATCGGTCACCTGGCAGATGCACGGGGATCCCATGATGTGGGTCGCCGGAGTCAGGGCACTGTATCTGCAGGCACTGCATCCCCGGGCCGTGCGGGGCGTCACGCAGAACTCCGACTTCCGGAAGGACGCCTGGGGCCGGCTGCTGCGGACGGCGGACTTCGTCGGCACCATCACCTACGGGACGACCCTGGAGGCCGAGCGGGCCGGCGCACGCGTGCGCGGCATCCACCGCAGGCTCAGGGGGCGGGACCCGGACAGCGGCGCCCGGTTCGGGGTCGACGACCCGGAACTGCTGCTGTGGGTGCACTGCGCGGAGATCGACTCCTATCTGTCGGTCGCCCGCGGCTCCGGCTACCGGCTGAGCGACACACAGGCCGACGCCTACGTCGACGAACAGCGCGAGGCGGCGCGCCTGGTGGGCCTGGACCCGGCGGGCGTACCGGCCGACACCGCCGAGCTGTCCGCGTACTTCGAGAAGATCCGGCCCCAACTGGCCCTCACGCCCGAGGCCCTGGAGGTCCAGGCCTTCCTGCGCAGGCCCCCCGTGCCGGCCGCGCTGCTGCCGGTGCGCGAGGTCCTGTGGGGGCAGGCGGCCGCCCTGGCGTACGGCGCGCTGCCGCCCTTCGCCCACGAACTGTACGGGCGGCCCGCGCCGTCGGTGCCGGTGACGCTGCGGCGGCTGCGCGCCACGGGACGCGTACTGCGGGCGGTCCCGTCGTACCTGCGCTGGCAGTTGCCGCCCGGCCACATCCTCAAGGCAGTCGGCCGGCTGGGCCCCGGGACGCACCCCTCGGCGTACCGGCTGCGCGAGCGGGCACGCGCCGGGAGCTGACCGGCCCCACGGCGATACCCTCTGCGGCGATATGCCCATCGGCTGCCCGCGCGGCCATACTGGGGGAGGGGAGAGTCGGGGAACGACGGGGGCGGCGCGCGGCATGAAGGCGGTACACGAAGGCGACACCGTGCTGCAGGGACGGTACCGGCTGCTGGAACGCATCGGCCGCGGCGGCATGGGCGAGGTCTGGCGGGCGGAGGACGAGGCGCTGGGGCGGGAGGTCGCCGTCAAGTGCCTGAAGCAGCTCAGCCCCGCCATGGACCCGTCGATGGGCCGGGTGCTGCAGGAGCGGTTCCGCCGCGAGGCCCGGGTCGCCGCGGCGCTGCCGCACCGCGGGATCACCGTCGTGCACGACTTCGGCGAGTACGAGGGCGTGCTCTTCCTCGTCATGGAGCTGCTGGAGGGGCGTGACCTGCGCCGGCTGCTCCAGGACAACGGCGGCGAGCCGCTGCCCGTACCGGACATCACCGACATCGCCTTGCAGATCGCCGACGCGCTCGCGTACACGCATGCCCGGGGCATCGTGCACCGCGACCTGAAACCGGCCAACGTCGTCCGGCTCACCGACGGCGCCGTGAAGATCTGCGACTTCGGCATCGCGCGGCTCGGCCACGACATCGGGTTCACCTCCCGGCTGACCGGGACCGGCGTCGCCATGGGCACCCCGCACTACATGTCGCCGGAGCAGATCGGCGCCGACGAGTCCATCGACCACCGCAGCGACCTGTACTCCCTCGGCTGCGTGCTCTACGAACTGGCCACCGGCGCACCCCCGTTCGACCTCGACGACGCCTGGGCCGTGCTGGTCGGCCACCGCGACACGGCGCCCGTGCCGCCGCGTGAGCACCGAAGCGACCTCCCCGCCGGGCTGGACCGGCTCATCCTCGACCTCCTCGCCAAGGAGCCCGGGAACCGGCCGCAGAGCGCGGCGGACGTGGCGGGGCGCCTGGCGCCGCTGCGGGACGCTCCCGCTCCTGTGGCCGTCGCCGTTACGGAGGCCCGGACGGAACTTCCCTCGTGGGCGCGGCAGGCCGGGTTGCGGCCGGGCCCGCGCGTTCCCCGGGCGGCGGCGGCGGACCGGCCGCCGGCGAGCGCCGCCGAGGCGCTGCGGACCTACGAGGACGTCGCCGCCGCGCGCGCCGGCAGCCTCGGCCCGGACCACCCCGACACGCTGGCCGCGCTCCAGGAGGCGGCGTACACCCTGGGCCGGCTCGGCCGCCACACCGAGGCGCACGCCGCGTACACCACCGTGCTCGCCGCCCGCGAACGGCGGCAGGGCGCCGACCACCCCGACACGCTGCACTGCCGGCACAACCTCGCCGTCACGCTGGGCCGCCTGGGCCGCACCGCCGACGCCCACACCCTGGCGGCCGAGGTCGCCGTCTCCCGCGCCCGCGTGCTGGGCCCGGACCACCCCGACACGCTCACCACGTGCGGCGAGACCGCGCATCTGCTGGACCTGCTGGGCCGCTGGTCGGAGGCCCGCCTGGAGTACGACCGCATCGCCGCCACGCGTGCCCGCGCGCTCGGCCCGGAGCACCCCGAGACCCTGGCCGCGCGGCACGAACTGGGCGCCTGCCTCGGCCGGATGGGCATGTACGCCGAGGCATGCGCGCTCTACGCCGATCTGGCGGCGACCCGTGCCCGGGTCAGCGGCCCGGACCACCCCGACACGCTGCGCGCCCGGCACGGCCTCGGCCTCAACCTGGGCCGCCTCGGGCGCTGGCAGGACGCGCTGACCGAGGCCCGCGCGGTCGCGGAAGCCCGTGCACGGGTGCTGGGCGCCGACCACCGGGACACCCTCGTCAGCCGCCGCGAGGCCGCCGTTGCGCTCGGCTGGCTCGGGCAGTGGGAGGAGGCCCTTGCCCTGCACGGAGAGGTGGCGGCGGCACGCGAACGCGTCCTGGGCGCCGCCCACCCCGACACCCAGGCCAGCCGCGCCGACGAGCAGCAGTGCGGTGAGCGGCTCGGCCGCCCCGCCCGGTCGGCGGCGGGTGCCGCGGCGGGCCAGATGAACTGACGATCCATCAGGAAGTGTTCCGCCCCTTCGCGCCGGTCCGCGTTGGCGCGCGAAGGCGCCGCCGTGCGTGCGGGCGAGGAACGTCGCCGTGAGCGGCCCGGCGTCGGTGGGCGAACATGTCCTGGGCCGACCGTCCTGGCGTACAGCCAGTCGCACACCGTGAGCGGTTCGGGCGTTCCGTGCGGGCGACCAAGTCACCTGACGGGACCTCAGGCGACGTTCGTCCCTTTGTGTCAGCCCGACGCCTGCACGCGAATGTGTCGTGGGCGTCGGCCGTTCCGATGCGCAGGACAGCCGCACCGAGGGGGGAGTAGTGCCGTGAGGAGCGCGGTCGGCCAGTCCGACTGACGGTGCGGCGGAACACGGTTGCCTGTCGGGGCGGGGCGCTCGGCGCGGAGCACGCAGGCGACGGCAAGGGGGAGCGGCGACGCCCGCGGTGCGCGGGGCGCGCGCCCTGGGGGGCGGGTCCCCCCCGCCGCGAGGCCCCGGGCCGCTGGATGCGCGGCGGGACACAGAACCGCGCGTGGCCGGAACGCGGTTCATGGGCGCAGGCCATCCGCATCGATGAGCAGCAGGGCCGGGACCGGTTCGGGCGCCTGCGCGGTCGGCGGCCGGTGCCGCGCGGGCGGTCTCCCGGGCTATCCCCCTCCTCGTAGACGGGCGAGGTCGAGGAAGACGCCCTGCAGCGCAGTGCCGAGCGCGGCCGAGGAGCGGCGGCGCCCGGGGTGCGCGGGCCGCGCGCCCCGGGGCGCGGATCCCCCGCCGCGAGGCCCCGGGCCGCAGGACGCACGGCGCCGCACTGGGAGGGAGCCCCCCTGCGAACTGAGCGGGCCGTCGCCGGAGCGCCCCGCGGGGCGGGGGCGCCTACATTGGGGGTGGGTGGAGGGAGGCGCGTCCGATGATCCGACCCGTGACCGTGGGCCTGGACAGGTCGCCGGAGAGCCGTGCGGCGGTGCGCTGGGCGGCGTGCGAGGCGGTGCGCCGGAACGTGCCGCTGCGGGTCGTGCACGCGGGCGGCCATCCGTACGGGGACGGGATGCTGCGCGAGGCCGCGGAGGAGCTGGCGGCCACGCATCCCGGGCTGACGGTGACCACGGACGTGGCGGACGCGCCGCCGGCGGAGCTGCTGGTGGCGGAGGCCGGGCGGAGCGAGCTGCTGGCGCTGGGTTCGCAGGGGCTGAGCGGGCTGTCCGGCTACGTGGTGGGGACGGTCGGCCAGGCCACCCTGGCCCGGGCGACCCGCCCCGTCGTGGTGGTCCGCGACGGCGGTGCCCCCGAGGTGCGGGACCCCCGGCCGGTGGTGCTGGGACTGGCCCTGCGGCAGGGCGCCGCCGACGTGACCGCCTTCGCCGTGGAGGCCGCGCAGCGCGGGGGTACGCCGCTGCGGGCGGTCCACACCTGGTCGTACCCGCCGATCTACCGGTACGCGCCCGCGGCGATGGACCCGGCCTGCGGCGCGGAGATCGCGGCGGGCGAGAAGCACGCGGTGGCGGCCGCGATGGAGCCCTGGCGGGAGAAGGCGCCGGGCGTGGAGATCACGGAAGAGGTCGTCGCCGGCAACGCCGCGCAGGCCCTCGTCGACGCCGCCGCGGGCGCGGGCCTGCTGGTCGTCGGCCGCCGCAGCCACCAGCCCGCCTGCCTCGGGCCGACCGCGCACGCCGCGCTGCACCACGCGCCCTGCCCGGTGGCCGTGGTCCCGTACGAATGACGCCCGCGGGCCCGGGGTAGCGTCGGGCGCGTGGACGATCTCCGTACGGCACACGTGAACGGCGTCCGGCTGGCCTACCGCACCTGGGGCGACCCCGGGGCCCCGCCCCTGGTCCTGCTGCACGGGCGCGGGTCGGACGGCGCGGACTGGGCGCCGGTCGCCCCCGCGCTGGCGCGGACCCACCGGGTGTACGCGCCCGACCTGCGTGGGCACGGCGGCAGCGAGTGGCCCGGGGAGTACGCCTTCGAGGCGATGCGGGACGACGTCGCCGCGCTCCTCGACTCGCTCGGCCCCGGACCGGTGGCCCTGGCCGGGCACTCCATGGGCGCCGTCGTGGCCTATCTGCTGGCCGCCGCCCGCCCGGAGCGGCTGACCGCACTCGTCCTGGAGGAGCCCGTGCCGCCGGACCCCGCGGTGCCGCCGCGGGCGGTGCCCACCGGCCCGGAGGGCGGGGAGGCCTTCGACTGGCGCGTGATCGCGGCCGTCAACCGGTGGATCAACGCGCCCGAACCCTGCTGGTGGGACCTGCTGGGCGGCATCGCCTGCCCCACACTCGTGATCGCCGGCGGCCCGGGCAGCCATGTCTCCCAGGACGGGATCGGGCGGATCGCCGCCCGGATCCCCGGCGCGCGACTGGTGGCGACCGAAGCCGGGCACCTGGTCCATGAGGCCGACCCGGAGCGCTTCCTCGCCGAGGTCAGTCCGTTCCTGGCGGATCCTCGCCGCCCCTGACCGGCAGCCCCGCGGCGCGCCAGGCCTGGAAGCCGCCTTCGAGGTCGGTGGCGCGCGGCAGCCCGATGTCGTGGAGGGAGGCCGCCGCGAGGCTGGAGGTGTAGCCCTCGGAGCAGGCCACGATCCAGCGCACCTCGTGCCCGGTCGCCTGCGGGATGCGCGCGTCGCTGAGCGGGTCGAGCCGCCACTCCAGCACATTGCGCTCGATGACCAGCGCCTCCGCGAACTCGCCCTCCCGGGCCCGCTGCGCTGCCGGCCGGATGTCGACGAGCAGCGCCTCGCCGGCGGCGAGTTCGGCCGCCGCCTCCCGGGGCCCGATCCTGTGCAGGCGTTCCCGGGCGCGGGCGAGCATCCGGTCGATGCCGGACGGGACAGGGGTTTGTTCGGGCCCGGTCATCGGACGGCCTCCCGGAGGACTGCGGACGGGGTCGGGAGCGGTGCGGGTACGGCCGCCGGTTCCGGCGCGTCGGTCAGCACCGTACGGGTACGGCGCAGCGAGCCGGTGTCGTCGACCGCGTAGTAGGCCATCGCCGTCAGCGGCGGCGAGTAGGCGTGCACGCTCACCGCGGGCGCCGCGGAGGCGTTGACGACGTCGTGGACATGCCCGAGGGGGAAGCCCGTGCCGCGGCCCGCCGCCAGTTCGCGGCCGGTGATCCGGCCGCGGCCCTCGCGGTCGTACGTCCAGCGGTGCTCGGTGAGCACACCGCTGACCACGGTGAGCGCGCCGAGCGACCCCGCGTGGTCGTGGAGTTCGGTGGAGGTGTCGCGCGGCCAGGTGATCAGCCAGACGTCGACGTACGGGTCCTGGTGCAGCCGCGTGTACCAGCGGCCCTCCGGCAGGTGGACGGGCCGGTGCGCGCCGTCCTCGACGGCTTGCGCGTAGCCGCGGACAAGGGCGCGCAACTGGGGGAGGACGAGCGGCGTGGGACCGCTCGCCCTGTCGTGCAGGGCCATGGGAATCGCTCCGGAGCAGTGGTCGCCCGACGCCCCGCACGCGGCGGGAAGGTGTCGCGGGGGTCGGTGTGGAGGGGGCGGACGTCAGCCCCGGCGACAGCTCTGGTCGAAATGGTGCGCACGACGGCCCGGCCACAGCGGCCCCAGGTTCCAGATGTTCGTGCGCATGAGCCCATGAAACCACAGGACGCGGCCCGCGTCGCGCCCCTTGGCGCACTCGTCACAGGGGCACGACGCGACCGGTGATCGTGCGCGCGCAGTCGATGGACTCCGTGTGTGTCGTGTCCACTTCGAGGTCGTAGATCACTCCGCGGTGCACCAGGCCGGACTGCGCGACGGCCATCCCCGGCACGCGGTCGCCGCGCGCGGTCTCGCGCCCCGCGGCCACCTCCGGTGCGCAGCGCACCCCGACCCACAGCACGTCCAGCCCGTTCAGCGCCCGCCGCCAGCGGTCCTGCGACGCCGCGCCGCCGAGGAACACCTCGTCCACGATCACCCTGGCCCCCGCTCGGGCCATCTCGCCGATGCCCCGCGCCCATGCCTCGTCCAGCGCCCGGAAGCCCGGTCCGATCGTGACCTCGCCGTCCGCGCCGAAGGCGATGCCGAGGCCGGAGTCCGAGGCGCGCAGCGCCGCCGGCATCCCCTCGATCAGGGTGTCGATGCCGAAGGTGAGCCAGGTGTCCGGCAGGAGCAGCGCCTGAAGGCAGCGCGCGATGCCGGACTTGCCGGAACTGGAACCGCCGTTGAGCACGATCACGCGGGGAGCCATGGTGCCAGGCTAGGCGCCGCCCACCGCGGGCGGCGACTCAATTGCCGTCCGGCGCCCGGCGGGAGAGCCGGCGCAGCCGTTCGGCCTCCTCCGGCCGCAGGTTGGGGTCGCCGAGCCGCGCGGCGACCGCCTCGGCCAGGCGCGGTGCCGGGTCCACCGCGCAGTCCCGGAGGAATCCGCGCAGCAGCACCCGGACCCCGGCGCGCTGCATCCCGCCGAGCACGACGCCGCGCAGCACGGCCACGGTCAGCGCCGCGTCGGCCGCCGGATCGCCGGCCGCGGCGCTCCGCCAGTCGATGACCACCGGTCCGCCCGGCGTGAGGACCACGTTCTCGGGGTGCAGGTCGAGATGGAGGACGCGTTCGTCGCCCGTACGTCCGGTGGGGAAGCGCCGCGGCAGCCAGCCGGGGGCGGGGACGCGGTGCAGCGCCGCCTGCAGACGGCCGAGCGTGCGCCCGTGCGCGTACGCGCGCCACGGGCGGCGCCCGAGGTCCTGCGCCATGGTGGGGCCGGTGAGCCGGTCCATGACCATGTCGGCGCCGCTCACGTCGTGGACCCGCGGCACGGGGCAGCCGTGCTCGGCCAGGTACGCCATGAGGCGCGCCTCCTCGCCCGCCGGGCCGCCGTCCCGGTAGCGGCGCAGTACACGAAATCCGTCCAGGGCGAAGACGTCCGCGTCCCGGCCGCGGCCGATCAGTTCCACAGCGCGGCGGCGAGCCCGGCGGCGGTGGCGACCTTTCCGAAGCGCGGCAGGTCCTGGGTGACGGCGGCGCTGTGCTCCTCGGCGGTCAGCGCGGTCATCGCGTCCTCGGCGAAGTGGAGTTCGTAGTCGTGGTCGGAGGCGGCCCGCGCGGTGGACTCCACGCCCATGTTGGTCGCGACACCGCACAGCACCAAAGTGTCGATGCCCTGCCCGCGCAGCAGTTCGTCCAGGCCGGTGCGGTGGAACGCGCCGACCGAGCGCTTGACCACCACGGTGTCGCCGTCCTCGGCGAGGCCGGCCACCAGGTCGCTGCCGGGCGGCTGCTCGTCGACGCCCGGGCGTTCGACCCGTACGAGGAAGACCGGGGCCCCCGCTTTGCGGAACGCGGCGGCGAGCGCCGAGGACGCGGCGACGACCTCCTGCCCGGAGTGCGGGGCCAACGGCAGCCCCACGATGCGGTCCATCAGGTCGATCACGACAAGTGCCGTGCGCTGCGGGTCGAGACGCGTCATGGGCACACCCTAGGCACCCGCGCCGCGGCCTGACCAGGCGAACCGGGAATCGGCTGCCGGAGGCACGTATTCCGTGGTGACGGGCCCGCAGCCCCGCCCGCGGCCCGCGGGGCGTACGCCCGTCCGCGCGCGGGGTGGAGGGGCGGTTTCCGCGACACGCGCGGGGCGGCGGAACCCCTCTCCGGCGCGGGCGACCGGTCGGATCCGGCCACCCCGGAGGGTGACGCGGGCATGAACCCGTACCGGGGCCGGGCAGGTTCTCCCATGACCTGTCCGGGCCCCGGCACCCTCGCTAGGCTGGCCCGGACGACGCAGTCGGGAGGAGCACGGACGTGGCCGAGAGCACGATCGGATCGCCGTTGTCGGGTGGTACGAAGCCGCAGCTGGATCTGGCGAACGCCGAGTGGCAGTCGAGCAGCCAGGGGACGGGCGATGTCCAGATCGCCTTCGTCGAGGGCTACATCGCGATGCGGGACGGCCGCAACCCCGAGGGGCCGTCCCTGGTCTTCACCCCCGCGGAGTGGCGCGCCTTCGTCCTCGGCGCCCGCGACGGCGAGTTCGACCTGACCTGACGGTCCCCGCGGCGCGCACGCCGCGCCCGTACGCCCCCGGGGTCCGCTGTGGACCCCCGCATGCGCACACCACCGTCCGGGCCGGCGGGCCGCGGGCCCGGACGGTGCGCCGTCCTTGACGGACCGTCATGTCGTCGATACGCTCACAACGTGGCGTTCCGTCCGAACTGCCCCCGCGTGACGCGCCTTTGAGCGTCATATGCTGCCGCCGCCCGCGCGCTCCCGGACGGAGCCGGTCGCGGCGCGAACGTTTGCGAACAGGCAGCACCAGTTCGCATGTATCCACTCACCCAGCGTCCCCGTGGGCGTACGCTGAGACGTCACCGGACAGGCGTCCGGACGTCAACGGCGCGCTCCGGCGCGCGCCGGGCCAGGGCCATCAGGGCCAGGGGGTGCACACATGACTCAGCGCACGCCGAAGTCCCGGCGGCCACTGCTGGAACGCGAAGCGGAACTCGTGGCCGTCGACGAGGCGCTGGCCGAACTCACCGGCATCAGGGCCGACGACGGCGAGCCGGGGGCGCGGCAGCACACCGGCCCGCGCCGCGGCGGGCTGCTCGCCTTCGCCGCCCCCGCCGGACTCGGCAAGACGACCCTGCTCACCGAGACCCGCCGCCGGGCCTCCGAGCTCGGCTGCACCGTGCTCTTCGCGCGCGGCGGCGACCAGGAGCAGGGCGTCGCCTTCCACGTCGCCCGCCAGTTGCTGCAGCCCCAGCTCGCCGGCGCCGGCGAGGCGGAACTCCGCAACACGCTGGGCAGTTGGTACGGCATCGTCGGCCCCGCGCTCGGCCTGTGCACCGCCGAGGGCGGCGCGACCCCGGACCCCCAGGGCATCGGCGACGGACTCGACTGGGTCCTCACCCACATCGCGGTGCGGCGCGCCCCCGTGGTCCTGGTCCTCGACGACGCCCACTGGGCCGACCCCGAGTCCCTGCGCTGGCTGGCCTCCTTCGCGCCCCGCGCCGAGGAGCTCCCCATGCTGGTCGTCGTCGCCTACCGGCCCGACGAACTGCCCGCCACCGCCGAGGCGTTCCGCGGTCTGCCGGACCGCTCCGGGAGCCGTCCGATCGGCCTGGAGCCGCTGAGTGCCGCGGCCATCGGTCAGTTGGTGCGGGCCACCGTCGGCGACCACGCCGACGACGCCTTCTGCCGCGAGTGCTGGGCCGTCACCGCGGGCAACCCCTTCGAGGCCGTCGAGCTCACCGCCAAGGTCGTCGACCGGCGGCTGAACCCGGAGGAGTCCAGCGCCCACCTGCTGCGCGACCTGGCCGCGGCCGCCAAGGGCAGTGGACTCATCTCCCGGCTGGAACGGCTCGGCGCCTCCACCGTGCGCATGGCCTGGGCCGCCGCGGTCCTGGGCACGTCCATCTCCCCGGCGATCGCCGCCGGCGTGGCCGGCCTCGGCGGCGAGGAGGCCGCCGACGCGGCGGACCGGCTGCGCAAGGCCCGCATCCTCACCGGCAGCGACACCCTGGAGTTCGTCCACCCGCTGATCGCCACCGCCGTCTACCGGGCGATCCCCGACGCGATCCGCGTCGCCCTGCACGGGCAGGCCGCCTGGGCGGTCGTCGACGCCGGCCTCGGTCCCTCCGCGGCCGCACGGCACCTGCTGGAGACGCACCCCGAGGGCGACCCCTGGGTCGTCGCGCAGCTCCGTCAGGCCGCCCGCGACACCACGCGCGCCGGCGCCCCGGACGCCGCCCGCCGCTACCTGGCCCGCGCCCTGCGGGAACCCCCCGCCTACGACGACCGGGCCGCGGTCCTCTTCGAACTCGGCTGCTCCTCACTGCTGAGCGAGCCCGCCACCACCGTCAACCACCTCCGCGCGGCGCTGGAGGAACCCATCGCCGACGCCGGTCTGCGCGACGCGATCATCTACCGGCTCTCGCAGGCCCTCGCCCACTCCGACCGGCTGGGCGAGGCCGCCGACACCGTCGGGCAGGCCGCCCGCACGGCCGGCAACACCCGGACCCGCCTGCGCATGCAGGAAGAGCAGTTCATGTGGGACGCCTTCCGCAGCGACGAGCAGGACTCGCCCGCGCGCTCCCGCCGGCTGGCCCGCCTCGCCGACCGGCTCACCGGACGCGACCTCACCGAGCGGTACATCATCGGCCTGCGCGCCTGGGACGCCACCCTGCGCGGCGAGCCCGCCGAGAGCGCCCTCGCCCACTCCGACCGCGCCCTGACCGGCATCCTGCCCTGGGCCAGCGAGGACTTCGGGTTCGAGGTGCCCGTCCTGGTCGCGATGACGTACATGTACGCCGACCGGCCGGGCCGGGCGGAGGAACTCTTCGCCGTCGGCATCGGCGACTACGAGCGCCAGGGCTGGCGCGGCGCCCACCTCGCCTTCGGCTACTCCCTGCTGGGCTACGTCCGCTACCGCCGCGGCCGCCTCGCCGAGGCCGAGGACTTCGCCCGCGACGGACTGCGCCTGGCCGACCGCGTCGGCCGGGGCACCCCCGTGCTCTGGTACAGCGTCGCCATCCTCATCACGATCCTGGTGGCCCGCGGCCGGGTGACGGAGGCCACCGCCCTCGCGGAGGAGTACGAGTTCGGCGAGCCGTTCCCGGCGGCCGTCACGTTCCCCGACGCCCAGACCGTCTACGGCGAGCTCCTGCTCGCCCGCGGCCTGGTCAGGGACGCCATCACCCAGCTGGGCACCGTCGGACGCCGCCTCGACCCGCGCGGCATGCGCAACCCCGCGTGGAGCCCCTGGCAGCTCCACCTCGCCGTGGCCGAGGCCCACGACACCCCCGACCGGGCGCGCGCCACGGCCGCGGAGGCCGTCGAACGCGCCCGCCAGTACGGCACCGCCTCCGCCATCGGCCAGGCCCTGCGGGTGGCCGCCGAGGTCGCTCCCGAGCCCGAACGGCTCAAGCTGCTCCAAGAGGCCGTCAGCCACCTGGAGCGTTCCCCCGCCGGCTACGAACTGGCCCGTGCCCTGGTCGACCACGGCGCCGCCCTGCGCCGCGAGGCCCACCTCCAGGAAGCGGCCGAGCAGCTCTACCGCGGACTGGAGACGGCCGTCCACTGCGGTGCCGACGCCCTCGCCGAGCGCGCCCGCGACGAACTGGCCGCCGCCGGGCTGCGACCGCGCCGGCTGCGTGCCACGGAGACCGACGCCCTCACCGCGCAGGAACGGGCGGCCGCCGCCCACGCCGCCCGCGGCATGGACGAGGACGGCGTCGCGGCGGCACTCGGCGTCGACAACGAGACCGTCACCCGCCTGCTCTCCGCGGTCTACCGCAAGATCGGCACCGACCTGGCGGGCCTGCCGCGGGCCTTGTCGGTGTAGGTCGGCGGCCCCGGGCACGTGCGTGGCCCGGGGACCGTACGATGGGCGCATGTCGTTCCTCCGCCGCCGCAATGCCGCAACGCCCACAGGGCCGGAATTCGACGTCCTGGCCATGGACCCGGGCGACTGGCCGGGCGAACTGGGCGCCGGGCTGCTGCCCGGGGAGGACGGCACCTGCCAGGGCATCTTCCTGCGCTACGACCTGTTCGGCGGCCGCGGTCCCGCCATGCTGATCGGCAACCTCCCCGAGGGCTCGCCGGCCCGCGACCTCGAAGAGGGCCAGCCCCCCTTCGAGGTGGCCCAGCTGCTCGACGCGCTCGGCAACGAGGAACCGGTCGAGGTCGTCGGCACCGAGGACACCCCGGTCATGCACGGCGACAACCTGCTGATCGTCCGCAGGATCAAGCTCTCCGAGGGGCGTGTGTCCTGCACCCAGTTCGACCGCAGCGACGGTGTGCTGGTCACCATCGCCACCTGGGACCGGCCGATCACCGACGACCTCTACCAGCTGCTCAAGCCCCTCCCGGCGGAGATGTTCCAGCAGGGCTGAGCCCCGCCTCGGACGGCAGCACGGTCACGTCCTCGGCCTTCACATAGGCCACCCGGTGGCCGAACTGGATCTCGTAGAAGAGCTGTCGGCCGCGCACCACGACGTGCTGCGCGGTGTCGAAGGTCGTCGTACGGAAGAACTCGCCGCGCGTCGTCCCCCCGACCACGTACCGCTGCCCCGCGAGAAGCCTGTAAGGCAGCGGTGCGTCCGGCTGCACCGGCACCCCGGCCGGATAGGCGGCGGCCTCCGGGTAGGCACGCCCGTACACCGGGATCTCGGTGCGCCCGTCCTTCGGGGTGATCACCCAGCCGCGGCCGTCGAAGGCGGTCGGATCGGTGCGCGGGTTGCGGAACCACGCCTCCTGCCCCAGGTACCAGATCGCCGTCCAGTCGCCGCGGCGCCCGGCGACGGCGTACTGCTGGCCGGTGGACGCCCGGGCGCCGGTGTCGTTGACCCCGGTCGTGGTGTCGCCGGCCGGGTGCAGGCCGATGTCCTTCACCAGGGGGGCGTCCTCGCGCGGCTCGGTGTACAGCCGCAACGCCTCGGAGCCGCGGACGGGACATGTGCCGCCCGTGGTCGCGCAGCCGGTGTAGGCCGGGCGGTTGGTGTCGTAGTCGGGGGCGATGGTCACCAGGCCGCCCGTGGGGCCCGAGGTGGCGTGGAACGGTGCGCCGATCAGCCAGAAGTAGTGCGCCCAGTCCCAGTACGGACCGGGGTCGGTGTGCATCCCGGCGACGGAGGCGGACGTGGCCCCGGGGACGTTGTCGTGCCCGAGGATGTGCTGCCGGTCCAGAGGGATGTCGTACCGGTGCGCGAGATAGCGCACCAGGCGCGCCGACGCCCGGTACATCGCCTCGGTGTACCAGGTGCCGGGCTCGGTCAGGAAGCCCTCGTGCTCGACGCCGATCGACTTGGCGTTGACGTACCAGTTGCCGGCGTGCCAGCCGACGTCCTTGGTCCGCACGTGCTGGGCGATGCGGCCGTCCGCCGAGCGGACGGTGTAGTGCCAGGCCAGGTAGTCGGGCTTGCGCACCAGTTGGAGCGAGGTGTCCCACGTGGCCTCGGTGTCGTGGACGACGATGTAGTCGATCGACTGGTCGTGGGGGCGGTCGGCGAGGTCGTGGTTGCCGTAGTTCTTGTCGCCGTACTCCGTGTAGGGCGCGGGCAGCCACGCGCACGCCACCGTCAGCGGGCAGTCGGTGCCGTCCCGGTCGGCGTCGTGCCGTCCGGGCGTGTGGACCTGGGCGCTGTCCGGGGTCAGTCCGGGGTGCGCCTCCAGGGCCATCGGCTGGCCGTCGTCGGTGGTGCGGCGGGCACCGTCCCGGATCAGCTCGAAGACCTCGTCGGCGAAGGCCGCCGCGGTCGAGGTGTCGTCGGCGCCCGCATAGCGGGCGACCGCCCCGTACCACTGCGACGGGTCCCGACTCAGCGGCGCGCCCAGGGACTTCTGTGCCTGGGCGAGCAGCGCCGCGCCGCCTTCGACATTGGCCGCGGCGCGTTCGCGCAGATCGGCGGCGGGCAGGCCGGTGAGCCGGGCCGCGCGGTCGAGCGTGGTGAGCGCCGGGGGCAGCGGTCGTGTCGCCGGGGCCGGCAGGCCGACGTCGTGGAGCGGTCGCTGCTCGTCGCCGCGCGGGTCCTCCCCGCCGTCACCTCGTTGAGGGAGGCCGGCGAGCGCCGTGCGGGCGTCGGTCAGGTGCATGGGCCCGTAGCCCGCGCTGACGCTGGGCAGCCCCTGGTGGCTGTCCCAGCGCGACTCGAGGTAGGAGACGCCCAGCAGCACGCTCTCGGGCACGTGGTAGCGCTCGGCCGCCGTCGCGAAGGCGTGTTGCAGCGGGGAGCGTGGCTCCGGCGGTGTCGCCCCTGCGGCGGGCGCGGGCGAGAGCGCCGAGACCACCGAAAACGCCGACACCAAGGCACCCACGGTGACACGCGCCGTGGCCGCATCGACGGTCTTCCGGTGCGGGCGTCTCGCGGGGTGGGGGGTGACTCCTCGCACTGAAGCCTCCTGTGTGACGCACGGGGCCGATCGGGAACCACAGCGGTGTCCCGCGTCCGATCATCCGTCAACTACCGGAGGAGAAGTGCATTCGCGCATGTCAGCGCCCGTGTCGACGTCCTCGCTGACACGGGCGCCGTGGCCTGCGGTGGGCCGGCGGAGTGGTCCGCCGCTGCCCGTTCGGTCCCGGCTGACGGGGCGTGTGCCCCCGTCGCACGGTGGCACACGGCCACCGGGCGGGGGCGGAACGGCCCCGAACCGCCCCGCAGATCACCTCGTACCGACGGCGGCCCGTACGGCCCTCCGGGCGAGCCCGGCGTCGTCGTGCAGCCGGCGCAGCAGCAACCGCTGCTCCTCACCGGCCTCCGCCGCGCCCGGACCGGCCGGGACGGTGCTGCGCATGGTGCGCTGCATGGCGGTCTCGTAGGTGCGGATCTCCCGCGTGATCACCAGCATCAGATTCACCAGGAAGGCGTCACGCGCGATGGGTCCCGCGGCTTGTGCCATCTGGCTGATCTGACGCCGGGTCATCGGGTCGTCGCCCAGTATCATCCACAGCACCGCGAGGTCGTAGCCGGGCAGGTACCAGCCCGCGTGCTCCCAGTCGACCAGCACGGGGCCGGCCGGGGAGAGCAGCACGTTCGACAGCAGCGCGTCGCCGTGGTTGAACTGCCCCTGGACGTGGGCCAGACCGTGCAGCATCTTCTGCAGATCGCCCATGTCGCGGTCGGTGAGCAGCCCCAGCTCGTGGTAGCGGGACAGCCGGGCCGCGTAGTCGACGGGGGCGTCGAAGACACCGGCCGGCGGCCGCCACGTGTTGAGGCGGGAGATCGCGCCGAGCGCCATCCGTACGTCGGCGCGCGGGGGCGCCTCGGAGGGGTGCCGCTGGAGGGCGGCGACGCGTCCGGGCATGCGCTCCAGGACCAGCGTGCAGCTCTCGGGGTCGGCGGCGATCAGCCGGGGGACCCGGACCGGCGGGCGGTGCCGCACGAACGCCCGGTACGCGGCGATCTCGTGCCGGTACCGCTCCACCCAGCCGGGGGAGTGGTCGAGCAGGCACTTGGCCACGGCGGGCGCCCGCCCGGAGGTGCCCACGAGCAGCACCGAGCGGCTGCTGCGGCGCAGCATCTGGACGGGGGTGAACTCAGGGGCGATGCGCTGCACAGAGGCGATGGCCGAGCGCAGCTGCGCGCCCTGTGGGCCGGTCAAGTCGAGCCTCCCGCTGAGCGGATGGGAGACACCGCCCGGGGCGCCCCGTCGGGGGGCGGGAAGCACGGGTCGCGGACGTACGGCGGTCCCTGTCCCGGCGAACCCCGGGAACTGAGTCGGCCGGGGCGGTGCGGACACGGAGGACGATGCTGAATACATGAGGGGGAGACAGATCCCTTCGTGTGCCAACGAGCTCTTGACGAGGTGGCGGGCCGGCGCGTGGAGCGGATCGGGTCCGGGCCGGGGCCGTTCCCGCATCCTGGGGAATGCGGGTCCGGGCCGGCGGTCCGTTCCTTCCACGCGCCGTGCCCCCTCGCGGACAAGTACGCACCGGCATCTCAAGGTGTTCAACGCTGATCGGCGTTTTTCGAAAGATGCTCGATTGCGACCGTTCGCGAGCCGGCGGGTGCCGGGCCGGGTGGCGCGTTCTTACTTGACCACTGATCGCGGGTGGCAGACCATCTGGCGAACCCTGGCGAACCCTGGCGAATGCTCGCGGCGGCCGTGACCGGCCATTAGTGTCAAGAGTGCCGAGGAACCTGGGGGCTTGAATGGACAAGGAAGCCAACACACGGCTCGCGGACCTGTTCGCACTCACCGGATGGTCCAAAGGGGAGCTCGCGCGATTGGTCAACCGGCAGGCGGCGGCCATGGGCCACCCGCAGCTGGCGACCGACACGTCGCGCGTGCGCCGTTGGATCGAGACCGGGGAATCCCCGCGCGAACCCGTCCCGAGCGTGCTGGCCGCACTGTTCACCGAGCGCCTCGGCCGTGTCGTAACCATCGAGGATCTCGGGTTCGGCCGGCATCGGCGTACAGGAAAGAAGGAGTCCGTCAGCGCCGACGGACTGCCCTGGCCACCGGAGCGAACAGCCGCGGTCCTCACCGAATTCACGGGAATGGACCTCATGCTCAACCGACGCGGTCTGGTGGGCGCGGGCGCCGCGCTCGCCGCGGGCTCCGCAATCAGCAACGCCATGTACGACTGGCTCCACACCGATCCGGCGCCCGGCGCCGGAGCACGGACCAGCGGCGACCCCTTCGCCGCCGACGCCGCCTCCTACGACCGGTACGAGGCGGCCCCCATCGGCTCCCAGGAGATCGAGGCGCTGGAGCGCTCGGTCGAGGTGTTCCGCGCCTGGGACGCGGCCCGCGGCGGCGGGCTGCAGCGCAAGGCGGTCGTGGGCCAGCTCAACGAGGTGGGCGGCATGCTCGCCTACGACCACCCGACCCACCTCACACGCCGCTTGTGGGGCGTGGCCGCCAACCTGGCCGTACTGGCCGGGTGGATGTCCCACGACGTGGGCCTGGAGCCCACCGCCCAGAAGTACTTCGTGATCGCGGCGCACGCCGCCCGCGAGGGGGGCGACCGGCCGCGGGCCGGCGAGGCGCTGTCCCGTGCCGCCCGGCAGATGGTGCACCTGGGCCGTCCCGACGACGCGCTGGACCTGATGAAGCTGGCGCAGTCGGGTTCGGGGGAGCAGACCCTGCCCCGCACCCGCGCCATGCTCTGCACCATCGAGGCCTGGGCGCAGGCGTCCATGGGCCGGGGCCAGGCGATGCGCCGCACCCTGGGCGAGGCGGAGGACCTGTTCGCCTCCGACCGCGGCGACGTCCCGCCGCCCAGCTGGATGCAGATGTTCGACGAGGCCGACCTGCACGGCATGCAGGCGCTGGCGTACCGCACCCTCGCCGAGTACGAGCCGCTCGCGGCCCGGCAGGCGCAGATGCACGCAGGCAGGGCACTGGAGTTGCGCGGCAAGGGCCGCGAGCGCTCCAACATCTTCGACTACATCTCGCTCGCCTCGGCCTGCTTCATCGCCGACGACCCGGAGCAGGCGGACCGTTACGCACGGCTCGCGCTGCTCACCATCCAGCAGAACTCCTCGCAGCGCACCTGGGACCGGCTGCGGGAGATGTACCGGCTCACGGCGCGCTACGCCGACTTCACCAAGATCCAGGATCTGCGCGAGGAGATCGAGAACTCACTGCCGGCCCCGAAGCGCCGTGGCACCGCCATCTGATCCGGCCGTGACTCCCGTACCGTCCGACCGGGTGCCCCGCACCGGGACCAGCCGACTCGACGCCGAACGAGCCGGCTCTCCCGAGCGCTTCCGGCATCCCTGAGGAACGGGCCGCGCGTCCATGTGAAGAGGAATGGGTGACCGCATGCCGTGACCGTCCCCTGTGGAACGGCCGGGTCGGTCAGTGGAACTTGGCGATGAGCACGCAGGCGTCGTCCTCGCGCTCGGGGGCGCCGAGTTCCTCCACCACGATCCGCACACACTCCTGAGGAGTACGGGCCTGGGCGAACCTCGGGCCGAGCTCCAGCAGCCGGCGTACCCCGACGGGGACGTCCGTGGCCGACCCGCGACCCGGGCGGCGCGGCGTGAGCCCGTCGGTGTGCAGCACCAGCAGATCGCCGGGCATCACCCGCAGGCTCGCCTGGCCGTACTGCGCGCCCGCGGTGGCGCCGAGGAGCACACCCTCCGGCGCCTCCAACTGCCGCCCCGTCCCGTCGCGGAAGAGCAACGGGGCGGGGTGGCCCGCCTGCGACCAGAGCAGGCTGCGGTCGGCGGGGTCGTAGCGGCAGCACAGCGCGCTGCCCAGCGCGGGCTGGGCGGAGCTGTCCAGCATCTGGTTGAGCCACCCCATCAGCGGGCCCGGCTCCAGCCCGGCCACGGCCATGCCGCGCAGCGCGCCGAGCAGCATCGCCATACCGGACGTGGCGGACACCCCGTGCCCGGTGAGATCGCCCACGGTCAGCAGCGCCGAGCCGTTGGGCAGTTGCAGCGCGTCGTACCAGTCGCCGCCGATGAGGGCGCTGGTCGCGGAGGGCAGATAGTGCGCGGCCAGATCGACCGCGGGCAGGCCGCCGTTCTGCGGGAACCGCAGGGAGCCCCGCCACGGCGGCAGCACGGCCTCCTGCAGCTCGACCGCCAGCCGGTGCTCGGTCTGCGCGATCTGCCGCTCGCGCTGCAGCGAGTCACGGGTCTCGCGCAGCGTTCGCTGGCTGCGGCGCAGTTCACTGACGTCACGGAGCACCGCCCACATCGAGGCGGTGGCGCCGGCGGCGTCGAGCACCGGCTCGCCCACCATGTGCACCGTGCGCACCGCACCGTCCGGGCGGACGATGCGGAACTCGCAGTCGATCGGCCGGGCGTCCACCAGGCAGCCGGTGACGGCGGTGCTGAGGACCGCCTGGTCCTCGGCGAAGAGGAAGGTGGGCAGCTCGTCCAGGGTGAGCGGTCCCTCGTGGCGTTGACGCCCGAAGATGCGGTACAGCTCCTCGGACCACTCGACACCGTCCGTCACCAGATCCCACTCCGCGCTGCCGGCCCGGCCGAGGGCCTGCACGGCGGCGCGCCCGGGAGCGGGGACGGAGAGAAAGGTCTCGGGCGGCGCGGCGGCGGTGCCGGTCCCGGCGCCGGGTCCGGTCGCGGTGTCGGAGTCCGCGTCGGACTCGGGGAACCCCTCGCGGAGCTGGCCGAGGTGCTCGCCGAGGTCGTCCAGCTGGTGGACGGCCAGGTCGCACAGCGCGCGCTGCCAGCGCTGTCGCGGGTCCTCGGTGTCGTCGGCCGCGTCGCGGCGCACGGCGTCGACCTTGCCACGCAACTGACGTGCCTGGGAGATGAGCGCGTCCACGGCACCGGGCTCCGGTTGCGTGGTGGCACGATCCTCATGCAGATGGGGCGGCATGACGCTCTCCGAACATGTCTCCGATGCGGACGCCGGCCGAACTGGGGCCGTACGGATGGTCCGGTCACGACTGTTGCACAAGGCGTGAGGGCCCGTAAGGGTTTCGGCGATACCCGATCCGGTGGTGCTTCCGACATATGCCGGGAGCCTTGCGGACCGTGACGTGTTCACCCTCCGCGGAATCGCCCGGTCCGGGTAAGCTGCGGCCCGTCGACCGCGGGGGCCCCGCGGGCCGCCCCGGGCCTGGGTGAAGGGTTTGAACCCGGGACGATCTGCGAAGATACCTCGCAGCCGGCAACGGAAAATCCCGTTGCCAACCTACCCCCCGCACCGGATGCTGACCTCATGTTCGACCCCGACATAGCGCCCAGCGGTACCCTTCTCGGCCTCCTCCAGCGAGGACGCGGAGACGGGACCCTGCATGCCCTCGCGGCGCAGCGAGCCGACGCGCTCGCCGCGCTGGAGCAGTGCGTCCTGCGCGACCCCCGCCACGACTGGCGCGTGGAGTCACGCTCCCTTTATTACGCGCGCCTGTACTCCGAACTCGAGGGTCCGCTCGACGGCATCGAACAGCATCTCTTCGCCCCGGAAGACCTTGTTGGGGCCGACGGCACCGACGCGACCCTTGGGACCGGCAGTCCCGACGAGCACCGCTGCGGCCTCGCCCTGTCCGTGCTCGGCCACCTCGCCGGCTACGGCCGCCGCGACGCCGTGCTGCTGCTCCGCCGCTACGCCGCCTCCGGCGGCAACTGGGAATGGGCCCTGGACGAGCTAGCGGTGCGTGACGACGACGAGGCGCTGCGCGCGCTCGGTCCCGCCGTCCTCGCCCGCTTCCCGCGCACCCCCGAGGGGGACGCGCGACTGGCCGCCGCGCTGCGCGAGGCGTACGAGCCCCGGCCCTGGCGGCTGTGGGCCGAGGACGCGGATCCCGAGGTCTCCGAACGCGTGCGCAAGGCCTCGGAGCAGACCGCCTTCGACCGATGGCAACGCCAACTGCGGCCGGCCGGCCCCACCCCGGGGTGGAGCGTGCGCGCCGTGCTCGACTGGGCCGAGGAGGGCCTCGCCGAGAACCCGCCGCAGCACCGCGACGCGCCCGCCGCCCGCTGTCTCGCCGCCGTCGCGGGACCCGAGGACCGCGACGAGCTCCTCGAAGCCGCCCGCGGCGGTCCCGACGCGGCCCGCGCCGCCGCCCTCAGGCACCTCGCCGACCGCCAGGACCGCGCCGCCCTCGATCTCGTGGAGGCGGCCGCCGCCGGTCCCTCCGACATCGTCGCCCGCGCCGCGCTCGAGTCGTTCGCCCGTATGCGCAGCGTCGCGGCCGTCACCCGGGCCCGCGTCTGGTCCGCCCGCGAGGACGCGCTCGGTGCCGCCGCGGCCCGGATGCTCGCCTGCCGCGGCGGCGCGGAGGACGCCGACCGCGTCCTCGGCGCCCTGCGCCGCCTCGTCCAGCACGAGGGGGCCGACGCCGACGGACTGGCCGAACTCGTCGAGGGCACCGGCCGCTTGAGGATCGACTGCGCCGCCCCCGTGCTGCGCCACATCTACCGCGAGACCTCCTCCTCCCAGCTGCGCGGCGTCGCCGCCCACGCCCTCGCGTCCACCGACCCCTGCTTCGGCGCCGGCCTGGCCGTCGAGTGCCTCTGGGACTGCGAGGAGACCACCCGCGAACTCGCCGCGCGCGCGGCCACCACCGCCGACGTGCGCGTGCTCGCCCAGCTTCGTCGGCTCGCCGCCGACCCGGCGGAGGAGGCGGAGGTCCAGACGGCCGTCCGCGGCCGCCTCAGCTCGGGCGAGCCTGCCCGCTGACCCGCTCCCGGGGGCGCGGCTCCCGGCCCCCGGCCGGATGGTGTTCCTCGTCGCGGACGGCCCGGCAGCAGACGCCGCGCGTGCGGCCACGACTGCCGACGTCCGTGTGCTCGTCCAGCCTCGCCGGCTCGCCGCCGACCCGGCGGAGGAGGCGGAGGTCGGGACGGCCGTCCGCGGCCCGCTCGGGCGAGCCCGCCCGCTGACCGGCTCCCGGGGCCGCCGGCCCCCGGCCGGATACTGACGGCCGTCGGCCGTTCCTCGTTGCGGACGGCCCAGCAGCAGACGCCGCACGTGCGGCCATCACTGGCGACGTGCGCGTGCTCGTCCAGCTTCGCCGCCGACCGGCGGAGGGGGCGGAGGTCCGGACGGCTGCCCGCGGCCCGCTCGGGCGAGCCTGCCGGCTGACCCGCTCCCGGGGCCGCCGGCCCCTGGCCGGATGCTGACGACCGTTCCAACAGAGGCCGCGCGTGCGGCCACGACTACCGACGTCCGTGTGCTCGTCCAGCCTCGCCGGCTCGCCGGCTCGCCGCCGACCCGGCGGAGGATGCGGAGGTCCGGACGGCTGTCCGCGGCCCGCTCGGGCGAGCCTGCCGGCTGACCGGCTCCCGGGGCCGCCGGCCCCCGGCCGGATACTGACGGCCGTCGGCCGTCCCCCGTCGCGGGCGGCACGGCAACAGACGTGGCACGCACCGGTTTTCGGACACATTCGCGAGGTGCGGGAACTCGCCGGGAACCGGCGGCGTTCTCCCTGCACGGACGGCACTCGCAGCGCCGCATGACAGCCGCAGGACGGCACCTTTCGGGGCAGTCGATCAATTGGGCCCGGTTCGCCCGGGGACCGGCGCTTCGGGCGGAAGGCCCAGTGAGGGGCCAACGCTCACGGCCCGTTCCCCAAGGTGAAAGATCCACGTGGCCGGGAACACGCCCAGAGAGCCGACAACGTCCGTATGCGAGTAGCCATCGTCACCGAGTCCTTCCCTCCCGACGTCAACGGAGTGGCCCACTGCGCCCTGCGTACGGCCGAGCACCTGGTCCGAAAGGGCCATGAACCGCTGGTGATCGCGCCAGCAGGACCGCACGAGGTACCACCCGGGGACGACCCGTGTCCCGTCGTCCGCGTGCCGTCGCTGCCGCTGCCCGGCTACCCGCAGGTCCGGGTGGCGCTGCCGAGCCGCAGGACCGCCGCGGCGATCGCCGCGCACCGTGCGGAACTGGTCCACCTGGCCAGCCCGTTCATCCTGGGCGTGCGCGGCATGGCCGCCGCCACCCGGCAGCACCTCCCGGCCGTGGCCGTCTACCAGACGGACCTGGCGGGCTACGCCCGCACGTACCTGAGCCTCGGCGAGAGCACCGCGTGGCGCCGCATCCGCGCCGTGCACTCCGCCGCGGACCGCACGCTGGCGCCGTCGAGCGCGTCGCTGCGCGACCTGGAGGAGCACGGGGTGCCGCGGGTCCACCTGTGGCCGCGCGGTGTGGACTCCTCGCGCTTCGACCCCGGGCACCGCGACGAGGAGCTGCGCCGTGAGCTCGCCCCGAACGGCGAGGTGCTGGTGGGCTACATCGGCCGCCTCGCCCAGGAGAAGCACGTGGAGCTGCTCGCCGGCGCGTGCCGGCTGCCCGGTGTGAAGGTGATCGTCGTCGGCGACGGGCCGAGCGCCCCGAGCCTGCGCGAGGCACTGCCCGGCGCGGTCTTCCTCGGCCGGCGCACCGGCCACGACCTGGCACGCATCTACGCGTCGCTGGACGTCTTCGCCCACACCGGCCCGTTCGAGACCTTCTGCCAGACGGTGCAGGAGGCCATGGCATCCGGCCTGCCGGTCGTCGCCCCCGCCGTGGGCGGTCCGCTGGACCTGGTCACACACGGCCGCACCGGCCTGCTGGTGCCGCCCCGCGACATGGACGCGCTCACCGAGGCCGTACGGACCCTCGCGTCCGCGCCCGCGATGCGCGACCAGTTCGGCGCCGCCGGCCGGGCCGACGTCGCCGCCCGCACGTGGGACGCCGTCGGGGACATGCTGCTCGACCACTACGCCCAGGTGATCGACGCCCGTGCGGCGGTGGCCGCGTGAACCGCCCCCTGCGCATCGTCCGGCTGGCCAACTTCGTCACCCCCACCTCGGGCGGCCTGCGCACCGCGCTGCGCCACCTCGGCGAGGGCTACGTCGCCGCCGGCCACGAATCCGTCCTGATCGTCCCCGGGGCCACCGGCTCCGACGAGATGACCTCCCAGGGCCGCGTCATCACCCTCCCCGGCCCGCTGGTCGCCGGCACGGGCGGCTACCGCGTGCTGACCGGACGGCCGCGCCTGGAGCAGCTCCTGGACTCGCTGCGCCCGGACCGCCTGGAGGTCTCCGACCGTACGACGCTGCGCTGGACCGGCGAGTGGGCCCGCCGCCGCCGGGTGCGCGCCGTCATGGTGAGCCACGAGAGCGTCGACGGTGTTCTGCGCACCTGGGGCATGCCCAGCGCCATGGCACAGAACGCCGCCGACCGCATCAACCGGCGCAGCGCGCACCACTACTCGCGCATCGTGTGCACCACGGGCTGGGCCGCCGCCGAGTTCGAGCGGATCGGCGCCCGCAATGTGGTGCGCGCACCGCTCGGCGTCGACCTGGAGAACTGCCACCCCTCGCACCACGACCCGGAGTTGCGGGCCAGGTACGCGGGCGGTGCGGAGATCCTGATGGTGATGTGCTCGCGGCTGTCGCCGGAGAAGCGTCCCGGCCGCGCGCTGGAGGCGCTGGCGTACATGCGCCGCCAGGGCGTCGACGCGGTGCTCGTCGTCGCCGGCGAGGGCCCGATGCGGGAACGGCTGGAGGCGCGTGCCCGCGAGGCCCGGCTGCCGGTCTCCTTCCTCGGGCACGTCTCGGGCCGGCACTCGCTGTCCGCGCTCCAGGCCACCGCCGACGTGGTCCTGGCGCCCGGCCCCGTGGAAACCTTCGGGCTGTCCGCCCTGGAGGCCCTGGCCTGCGGTACCCCGGTCGTCGCCAGCGCCCTGTCCGCGCTGCCCGACATCCTCGGCCCGGCCGGTGCCGCCGCCACGGACGACGGCCCCGCCTTCGCCGACGCGGTCAGCCACCTGCTGTCCCGGCCCGAGCACATCCGGCGCGCCGTCGCCCGTGCCCAGGCCGAGCGGTACGGCTGGCCCACCGCGGTCAACGCCTTCCTCGCCGCCCACGACGCCGCTCCGGTGTACAGCCCGGAGGTCGCGACATGACCGCGGCGGGCACCGACGTACCGCTCGCCGCCGAGCTGCCCGGACCCCCGGCTCCCGTGGCCGCTGTGGCTTCCGTGACGGCCGCGCCGGGCACGCCGGCCGCCCAGGTCGCGGCCGTCGTGCCGGTCGCCCCGCCGGTCGCGCCTGCCGTCCCGGCGGGCCCCGCCGCGCCGCCCGCGCGGACGTCCGTACCGTCCATGGTGTCCAAACTCGGCACGCGCGAGGTGCGCTTCGTCGCGCTCGGCGACTCCCTCACCGCCGGACTCGGCGACCCCGTCCCCGGCGGATGGCGCGGCTGGGCCGCGCTGCTGGCCACGAGTCTCGCGGCGGAGCCCTCGGACGTACGGATGATCAACTGCTCGCGCAGCGGCGCCCTCACCAAGGACGTCGCCGAGGAGCAGCTGAAGGAGGCGCTCAGCCACCGCCCGCACATCGCGTCCGTGGTGGTCGGCGCCAACGACACCCTCCGCGGTTCCTTCGACATCGGCACCGTCGCCCGGCGGCTCGACGTGGTCGTGAGCCAACTGCGCGCCCACGGAGCGGTGGTGCTCACCGCCTGCCTGCCCGACCCCGGGCGCATGCTGGGGCTGCCGTGGCCGCTGGCCCGCCCGCTGGGACGGCGCATGGCCGAACTGAACGCGGTCGTGCACGCCCTGTCGGAGCGGTACGGCACGGTGCATCTGCACGCCGCCCGCCACTCGTGGGTCGCCGACCGCACGTCGTGGAGCGCGGACAAGCTGCACCCCAGCGAGCTCGGACACCGCCTCCTGGCCCGCGAGTTCCACAAGCTGCTGGTCGCGGAGGGACTGCCGGTCGGCGAGCCGCCGTCCACGGTCCCCGGAGGTCCTGGGCCCAGCACCGCGGCGAGCGTGCTGTGGATGGCCACCAAGGGCACGCGCTGGGTGGTGGCCCGCTGCACGGACCTGCTGCCCGACCTCATGCGGCTGGCCGGCCAGGAGGCGAGGCACCGCCTCGCGGGCACCGACGGACTGCTGGACCTGCGGTCCCGGCACGCCACCGAGCTGGCGCTCTCCCGCCTTTCGGGCGTGACGCCGACGACGACGTGACCCGGGACCGCGCCCCCCGTCCGGGCGGGCGCGGGCCGGTTCGCGGGCTGCGGCGGTGAGTACGAAAGGCGGGGCCACGGGGAGGGACGGGGGAGACCACGAGGGCGGGGTGAGGAGCACAGGGGACAAGGGGGTCGGCAGCGGGACGGACCGGCCGGTCCGCGTCGTTTCGGCCGATGTCGGTGGGACCGCCTAGTCTGTCGTCGTGACCACCACCGTTCCGCACCAGTTCAGCGGCGGTGTCCGGCCCGCGCCGGGACCCGCCGCCGACGAGGGCCTGGCCCGTCGGCTCAAGGCCCTGGCCTGCACAGCGCCGCTGCACGACCTCGACGTGCGCAAGGCCAACCTCGCGGGCGAGTACTCGGTGTACGCGATGGCGGAGATCGCCCTGGCCGCCATCGACCTGGTCACGCTCAACATGGACTTCGACACCGGGGCCGACCACGACCAGATAATCTCCCGGCTGCTGCCCCGCGTCGCCGCCCAGGCGCCCGGCCGTTCCGCCGCCGAGCACGAGCGGGTGGGCCGCTGGGTGCTGGAGAACCTGATCAACGTCGGCAGTGTCGACCGCGGCTTCCGAGCCGTTTACGGCACTTTCGGGCCCGACGGGTCCTATGTCCGCAGGGATTACGACTTCAAGCTCGTCGAGGAGGTGGCCGGCCGCGACGGCACGGTCTACCTGCGCACCACGGACGAGGCCGTCAACGTCCTGGTCGGCGCCCTCGACACCGACGTCACCAGCGCCCAGATCGCCGCCGAGGTCAAGCTGGAGGTGCTGGTCAACCGCGGCCGCCTCGCCGACGCCCAGCTCGCCGCCGAGCAGGCCCGCTACCGCACGGTGCAGTACGCCGAGTCGCTGCGCCGCGCCCTGGACGCCACCCGGCGCAATGTGCGCGCCGTCGACTGGCTGCGCACCGTGCCCGACATGATCGACGAGGCGCTGGCCCACGTCGCCGACCGCTACCGCCACGAGAACGCGATCCTCACCAACATCCGCAAGGCCCGCGACGAGGCAGAGGACCCGGAGAACAAGCGCCGCGCCGCCGAGCTCGTCGACATCGTCAAGGACTGCATCCGCCGCCACACCCAGCTCCAGTCGCGGCTGCTGGAGGCAGGGCCCATCTTCCGCGCCGAGCAGGACCGCCAGGCCTTCGCCGCCCCGCGCGGCAGCGCCCTCGTCGGTGTGCTCGACCTGTACGGGCAGCTGGTCGCCCCCGTCCTCCCGCTCCCCGTGGAACGTGCGCTGCGCGTCACGGACGCCTGGTTCGCCCGGGGCACCGGCTTCCGTACGGCGTCCTGCGTACGCGTCACCGACCTCGTGGACGCGCTGCTCACCCCGCCGGTGGAACGCGAGCACCTGGGCGCCGAGATGCCCGAGCCCGACCTGATCGCCACCCCGGACGACAGCCGCTTCAGCGACGAGCAGCTGGAGTCCGCCCTCGATCTGCTCGACCTGCCGCACGACGCCCCGCGCCGGCTGTCCGGCCTGCTGGCCGAGGCCCGCCGCCGCGATCCCGAACTGCCCTATCTGGTCGCGCTGCTGGCCGTGCACGCCGCCAGCCCCCCGGTCGGCACCGCCTACCGCCAGGGCGAGGAGCGCCTGCTGTTCGCCGTCGACGACGGCACGCGGCTGGAGGACCCCGAGTTCGGCGGCGCCGACCTCATCGTCGGCACCGCCCGGCTGGACGCGGCCGGGATGGCGGCGGAACGCTCGGAGGTGGCGTGACGACCGGCACCCCCGTGCGCCGCACCGGCGCCCGAACGACCGCACACCGCACGACCGTCCGTCCCCAGGAGACCACCCCGTGAGCGACCACCGCGAAGGCGAGAGCGCGCCCCAGCCCGCACCCTCCGCCGGCACGGGGGGCGTCACCCCCGCGGACGCCGCGGACGCCGCCCGCCTGGCGGCCTTCGGGCTCCAGCCGAAGCTGCTGCCCGCCCGCGACGCCGAGTACGCCGAGCTGATCCGCCGCTACCGCGAGGACCCCCCCTTCGCCCGGCTCGCCGACGCCGTCGCCACCGGGCTCGGTCTCGTCGTGCTCGAGGTCTCGCCCCGCGCGGGCATGGCGATGGCCGCGGGCGAGGACTCGGTCTTCGCCGTGCGCATAGGGGACTACTCGCGCCGCGCCGCCTCCGACGCCGGGGACCGCTTCCTGCACGGCCTGGCCCATCTGGCCACCGCCGCCATGGCGTTCCCCCGCCCGGAGGACCTGGCCGACGACGCCTACATCGGCCGGGTCACCGTCAACGGCATCGACGGCTTTCTGCGGCAGGCCTGCCGCAGGCTGGAGCAACGCGCCGAGGAGCAGGGCGAGAACACCGACCCGGCGAGCGATGCCCCCGGCCTGGAGGCCGCCTGGCGGGTCTATGTGCGCCGCAGCTCGACCGGCGCCACCAAGGACGCCCGCCGGCTCGCCGGCTCCACGACCGGCATCGTCGGCAAGGCGGTGGCATTCCTCGTCGACTCCGGTTTCCTGCAGCGCACGGGTGACGAGTCGGGCGGCACGTTCCGCACGACCGCCCGCTACCAGTTGCAGGTCCGCGACATGGCCGGCAGCGCGGCGATGGCGGAGCTCCTGGACCTGGGCATCGTCCCGGTGGCCGACGGCTCCGCCGCGCTACTGCCGCCCGAGGACGGCGAGGACCTGGACCTCGTCGCCGGTGCGGGTCTGCCCTTCCACTCCTGAGCCCCGCCGCCGCCCCGTCCCGCGCACCCACCCCGACCCCGACCCCGACCTCCGTCGCCCCGTCCCCGATCCCTGACCACCACCACGAGAGTCCGCCATGTACGAGCTGTCCCGGGTCCGCCTCTACTCGATCGGGCCTGCCGGCGCACGCTACGCCGACACCGTGCTGGATCTGCGCGGCGTGGGCGAGCCCGTGCCCCAGCCGGCCCCCGCCCAGGCGGAGTTCTTCGAGGAGGAGCCGGCCGGGCCGCCGCGCCGGCCGGCGCCCGCGGGGGTGCTCTTCCTGGAGAACGGCGGCGGCAAGTCGGTCCTGCTGAAGCTGATCTTCTCGGTCATGCTGCCGGGCCACCGCAACACCCTGGGCGGCGCGAGCTCGGGCGTGCTGCGCAAGTTCCTGCTCGCGGACGACTGCGGGCACGTCGCGCTGGAGTGGCAGCACACCGTCACCGGCGAACTGGTCGTGGTCGGCAAGGTCAGCGAGTGGCGGGGGCGCCAGGTCTCCTCCGACCCGCGGCGGTTCGCCGAGGCCTGGTACTCCTTCCGGCCCGGTCCCGGTCTGGGCCTGGACTCGCTGCCCGTCGCCGAGTCCACCGCGGTGCGGCCGTCCGCCGAGGGCACCTCGGGCGCGCGGGGCCGCCGCCGGACGATGAAGGGCTTCCGCGACGCCCTCACCGACGCCGGACGCTTCTACCCGCACCTCGACGTGGTGTGGGAGGAGATCCACGACCGCTGGAACGAGCACCTGGGGCTGCTCGGCCTCGACCCCGAACTCTTCCGCTACCAGCGGGAGATGAACGCGGACGAGGGCGAGGCGGCCGGTCTCTTCGCGGTCAAGAAGGACTCCGACTTCACCGATCTGCTGCTGCGGGCCGTGACCGACACCCGTGACACCGACGGGCTCGCCGACCTCGTGCACGGCTTCGCCGGGAAGCTCGGCCGCCGCGCCGAACTCACCGCGGAACGCGACTTCACCGCGGGTTCCCTCGAACTCCTCGGCCGCATCGTGGACGCCACGGCCGCCCGCGACCGGGCCCGCGCCGTGCACGTCCAGTCCGAGCGCCGTACGCGGAGCCTGGCCCGGCGGCTGTCGGCCCGCGCCCACGAGGAACGCGGCCGGGCCGCCGACTTCGCCGAGGAGATGGCCCGGGCCGCGCACACCGTCACCGACGCCGACGCCGCCCGGGGCCGCGGCTCCCTGATCGCCGCCGAACTCGCCTACCGGCACGCCTCGCTGGCGCTCGCCGTCGGCGAGAAGAGCGCCGCGGCACTGCGCCGTGAACTGGGCGACGCCCGCACGCTCCAGTCCGCCTGGCAGGCCGCCGAGATCGTGCTGCGGCACCGCGCCGCCGCCGACCGCCTCGCACGCGTCACCGCCGCCATCCGCGAGGCGGAACGCGACGCCGCGCCCGCGCTCGCCGCCCGTACCAGGGCCGCGGGCGACCTGGTGCGGGCGCTGCACGCCGCCGCCGACACCGCCGACGAGCGCGCCGACGCGGAGGAGGAGCGGTCGACGGAGTTGCAGGCGCGCTCCGAGGCGGCGCATCGCGACGCGACCGACGCGGCCACCGCCGCCCAGCGTGCCCGCAGCGAGTCCGGTCACCTGGCGCAGCGCCTCGCCGAGGTGGAGCAGGAGACCACCGAGGCGGTCCGTGCCGGATGGCTCGACGACTCCGCCCCCGACGCCGATCCGGCCCGCGCCGCGCTGGAGGCCTCCGACGCCGAGAAGGCCGCCGCGGGCGCCGCCGAGGCGGCCCGTGAGGCCGCTCGCCGCACCGGCGACCTCGCCCGCGTCGCCGCCGCCGCGGAGTCCCGTGCCGAACTCGCCGCCGCCCGCGCCGCGGATGCCCTCGCGGCCGCCGAGACGGCCCACGCCGCCGAGACGCGGGTCGCCGACGCGCTGGCCGCCGAGCCGCGCCTCGCGGAGCTGCTGAGCCTGCCGCCGGCCGCGGACGGCGGCCGTCCCGCCGGTGAGCCGGCCGCCGCGATCCCCTCGCAGGCGACCGGCGCACGCCGCCCCGCCCCGGAGGACTCCGTACCGCGCGACCCCGCCGACGGCCCGCTGAGCGCCGCCGAACTCGACGGCTTCGCCGAGTCGTTGCGGGAGATGCTGGAGGGCGCCGTCGCCTCCGCCGAGCGCCAGCTGTTCGACCTGCGCACCGCCGCGGCCGACGACGCCCGCATCCTGGCGGCCCTCGGCGACGGCGGTCTGCTGCCGCCCAGCCCGGACGTGCTGGCCACCGTGGAGTACCTGGGGGAGCACGGCATCCCCGCCCTCCCGGGCTGGCGCTACCTCGCCCAGGCCGTCGACCCCGTGGACCACGCCGCGGTGCTGGCCGCCCGGCCGGAGCTGGTGGACGGGGTCGTCGTCACGGACCCGGGCACCCACGCACGGGCCCGCGAGGTGCTGGCGCAGGCGGCGCTGCTGCCCCGGTCCACGGTGGCGGTCGGCACCTCCGCCGCCCTCCTCGCGCCGCCCGCCCCCGCCGGTCCCGAGCCGGAGGTCTTCCTCGTGCCGCCGAACCCGGCGATGCACGACGAGCTGGCCGCCGACGGCGAGCGCCGCACGCTGCGCGCGCGGGCCGGTGCCCGCGAGGAGGACATCCGGGGTCTGGCCGCCCGGCTGGCCGAGGACCGTACGCTCGCCGCGCGGCTGTCGTCGTGGCGGGACGGCTGCCCGCCGGGCCGCCTCGGCGAACTCGGCGAGGCCGTGGAGACCGCCCGGACGGCCGCGGTGACCGCCCGCGACGAACTCACCGAGGCCCGCGGCCGGCGCGTGGAGGCCGACGAGGCCGCCGCCGAGGCCACCCGGCTGCGGGACGAGCGGCAGGAGGCGGCCCAGCTGGCCCGCCGCGCGGCCGACGCCCTGGCCGGCCTGGCGTTCCGGCTGCGCGAACGCGCCACCTGGCAGCGCCGGACCCGCGAACTGGCCGAGGACGCCACCGAGGCGGAGACCCGCGCCGAGGTGTGCCTGCAACGGGCCCGCGCCGCCGACGAGGACCGCCGCGCCGCCCAGCGCGCCGCGGACGACGCCCGCCGTACCGCCCGCGTCCTGCGCGCGGAGCGCGCCGAGATCACCGGCGCCCCCGACGACGCGGCCGCGGACGGCGAACGGGACGCCGAGGGCCCCGCCGGGGCGCTGCCCGCGCTGCGCGAGGCGTACCGGGCGGCCTCGCAGCTGTACGAGAAGGTCGGCGTCGGCGCGGACCTGCGCGCGGAGCAGGCGCGGGCCGAGAGCAGCGAGCAGTCGGCCCTCACCGAGCTGGAGCGCCTGAGCAACAAGGTCCGCACCCGCGCCGCCCAGTTGCTGGAGGGACCGGACGGTGCCGACGGCCCGTCCCGGCAGGCCGCCGCCTCCCGTGCCGAACAACTCGTGGGCACCTTGGACTCCCGGGCCGCCACCGCCAGCGAACAGCTGGGCCGGCTGCGCGGCGAGGCGGAGCGGCACGCCCCCGCGGACGGCGAGGCGCACACCGCGCTGCCCGGGGAGCTGGAGCCCCGCGACGCCGGGCACGCCCAGGAACTGCTGCGCGGCGCCAACGTCGAACTCGCCGCGCGCACCGAGGCGCTGGAGGTGGCCCGTGCCGCCCACGGCGACCTCGTCCGCGCGCACCGCGGCGCCGAGGACGCGGCGAGCGGCTTCGACGAACTGGCCGCGCTCCTGCGGGACCTGCTCCGCGACGGCGACCGCCAGGCGGACGAGGAGGACGACGAGCCCGAGCCGCACCCCGGCTCCCTGGAGGAGGCCAGGACGGCCGCCGCCGAGGCCCGCCGCGGCCTGCGCGGCTGCGCCGCCGACCTGTCCGGCGCCGACGCGCAGCTGCGCGAGGCGAGCGACGTCCTCGTGCGGCACGCCAACGCCGCCCGCTACGAGCAGGTCAGGACCCCCGCCCGGCAGCAGATCCGGGAGCTGCCGGCCTCGGCGCTGCCGGAGCACGCGGCGGCGTGGCACACGGCGTTCGAGCCGCGGCTGCGCGTACTGACCGACGAGCTGGAGCAGTTGGAGCGCAACCGCGACAGCATCGTGGACCGGCTGCGGGGCCTCGTGGAGTCCTCACTGACGACCCTGCGCTCCGCGCAGCGGCTGTCCCGGCTGCCGGAGGGGCTGGGGGAGTGGTCGGGTCAGGAGTTCCTGCGCATCCGCTTCGAGGACCCGGACCACGCCGTACTCGGCGAGCGGCTCGGCGCGGTGATCGACGAGGCCACCCGCGCCGCCGTCCGCAAGAACTCCGATCTGCGGCGCGACGGGATGTCCCTGCTGCTGAGCGCGGTCGCCGCGGCGCTGGAGCCCAAGGGCGTGGCCGTGGAGATCCTCAAGCCGGACGCCGTGCTACGCGCCGAGCGCGTACCCGTCGGGCAGATGGGCGACGTCTTCTCCGGCGGCCAGCTGCTCACCGCGGCCATCGCGCTCTACTGCACCATGGCGGCCCTGCGGAGCAACGACCGCGGCCGCGACCGGCACCGGCACGCGGGCACGCTCTTCCTGGACAACCCCATCGGCCGCGCCAACGCCACGTACCTGCTGGAGTTGCAGCGCGCCGTCGCCGACGCGCTCGGCGTCCAGCTGATCTACACCACCGGCCTGTTCGACACCACCGCTCTCGCGGAGTTCCCGCTGGTGGTCCGGCTGCGCAATGACGCCGACCTGCGGGCGGGCCTGAAGTACATCAGCGTCGAGGAGCACCTGCGCCCCGGACTGCCGCAGCGGGACCCGGAGTCCGAGCCGGTGCACGGCGAGATCACCGCGACGCGGATGTTCCGCCGCCCCGCGGAGCAGCCCGCCCCGCAGGACGCCGGCTGAGCGCGGGGCCCGTCGGAGCCGCGGTCTAGGAAGCCACCCGCGCCCGGTGCCCAGGCAGTGTCCGGGCACCGCCCGTGCCGCGGGTCCCGCGGCGTGCCCGGCGCCGCTCCCGCCGCCGTTCGCGGCGCAGCGCGCGGGCGGCGCTGCTGGGGCTGGAGATCACGCCGTTGCGCTGGTTCCACACCTGGCGCGTGATCCACACGTCCAGCACCGCCCACGTCGCCACCACGGTGCTGCCTATCGCGGCGAGCGTCGCGGGCGCCGCGATCCACGAGTGTCCGGCCGCCCCCAGTGTCGCGACCACCGCCGCGATGAGCGTGAAGGACACGACGAGCACGGCCCGCACGGCCGAGACGCGGACCGGATCGGGCATGCGTGGCCGCCCGACCGGCTCCTCGACCCACAGTGAGCGCCGCTTCCGGCGTTCCGGAATGTCCCGATCCAATGCGTCCTCGACAAGGTCGTCCACGAAATCTGCTCCCTCGCGGGATCCGGGTGGTGCGGTGCCGGACCCCCGATGTCCGACTCCAGAGTGGCTGCCCGGTATCCGCCGATGAATGCCCCCCGCATTCCGGAGCGCCCCTCCCCGCCCCGATCACGAACGACAGGTGCCCGTGGTTCCCGATGCGCTGCATTTCGGCCAGCGACGGCCGCCGTTCATCCGTACGAATCGGGTCGTCCCGGGACAAGAGAGGAAGGCGGGCTTTCGGACGGGGCAGGTTGCAGTAGTAGGCTCGCGCCGTTTATTGCCGGAACAGGACGCCCCGTGACCGGGTCCGACGTTGGGGAGGCCATGCGCTTTCGCGGTACGACGATCCGGCGGAAGATCGTGGCACTGCTGCTCATTCCGCTGGTGTCCCTCACGGCCATCTGGGCCTTCGCGGCCACATTGACGGGCCGTCAGGTGTGGGGCCTGTTCGGCGTGGAGCGCACGGTCAACGAACTCCGCTACCCGGTCGAGGACACCGTTCAGGCGCTTCAGCAGGAACGCAGGGCCTCCCTGGTGTACTTGGCCGATCCTCGCCGGTCCGACACCCGCGGCGTCCTGCTGCGCAGCGAGCGCGAGACGGACGACCTGATCGCGCGACTGCGCTCCAACGCGGCCTCCCCCGCCAACCGGGCCCCGCTGACCGAGGACGCGCGCCGCCGTCTCGATCTCGTCGTCAGCGGCTTCGGCGCCGTCGACGCGCTGCGCGACAAGGTCGTCAAGGGCACCGTGGGCCGCAATGAGGCCTTCGCCGCCTACAGCGCGCTGTTCCGCCCGTGCTACGACTTCCTCGACACGCTCAACCCGCTCAACAACGCGGCCATCGACAAGCAGAGCCGCGCGCTCATCCAGCTCGCCCGGGCCCGCGAGGCGGTCAGCCAGGAGGACGCGCTCGTGGCCGCCGCCGTCACGGCCGGCCGCATGAGCCCGCAGGAGATGCGCTCGTTCACCTTCGCCGTGGCCGAGCAGCGCGCCTACTTCGCCGACAACCTCGGCCTGCTGACCGAGGCAGAGCGCGCCGTCTACCGGGACTACTGGGAGGGCCCGGCCGGACGCGCCCTGCGCACGGCCGAGGACGCCGTGATCGCCGCCGGGGCCGGCGGCGCACCCAGGGCCGCCGACCGCGCCTCCTGGCAGTCCACGGCCACCGCCGCCCTCGGCGACCTGGACCGCACCGGCACCGCGGCCGGCGACCTCTACAAGAAGAGCGCCGAACCGATCGCCATGCGGCTGCTGGCGAGCGCCGCGATCGCGGGCGGTCTCGGCCTCGTCGCGGTGATCGCCTCCGTCGTCGTCTCCTTCCGCATCGGCCGCGGCCTCATCCGCGACCTGTCGCGGCTGCGCAAGGAGGCCCAGGAGGTCTCCGGGGTCCGGCTGCCCCGTGTCATGCGCCGCCTCGCCGCCGGTGAGGAGGTCGACGTGGAGACCGAGGCACCGCGCCTGGACTACTCCGACGACGAGGTCGGCCAGGTGGGCAAGGCCGTCAACACCCTCCAGCGGGCCGCCGTCGAGGCGGCCGTGCGCCAGTCCGAGATGCGCCGCGGCGTCTCCGAGGTCTTCGTCAACCTCGCCCGCCGCAGCCAGGTCCTGCTGCACCGCCAGCTGACGCTGCTGGACGCCATGGAGCGCCGCACCGAGGACGCCCTGGAACTCGCGGACCTCTTCCGCCTGGACCACATGACCACCCGCATGCGCCGGCACGCCGAGGGCCTGGTCATCCTCTCCGGCGCGGTGCCGTCACGGCAGTGGCGCAAGCCGGTCCAGCTGATGGACGTGGTCCGCGCGGCCGTCGCCGAGATCGAGGACTACGAGCGCGTCGAGGTGCGCCGGCTGCCCCGGCTCGCGGTCACGGGTGCGGCCGTCGCCGACCTGACCCATCTGATCGCCGAACTCATCGAGAACGCCACGGTGTTCTCGCCCCCGCACACGCACGTCCAGGTGCACGGCGAGGCCGTCGCCAACGGCTTCACCCTGGAGATCGACGACCGCGGCCTCGGGCTCACCCCCGACGCCCTGCTGGAGGCCAACCTCCGGCTCGCCGAGACCCCCGAGTTCGAGCTCTCCGACACCGACCGGCTCGGCCTCTTCGTGGTCAGCCGGCTCGCCCGGCGCCAGGGCGTGCGCGTCTCGCTGCGTCAGTCCCCCTACGGCGGCACCACGGCGGTCGTCCTGGTCCCCACGGAGCTGCTGACCGACGGCGGTGACGCCGCCGGCGCGGGCGGCCGTGCCGAGGACGCCGTCTTCGGCGAGCCCGGCGGCTCCGATGGGGGCGACGACGCCATGGCCGCCGCCACCGAGCACGGCTTCCGCACCTGGGGCCTGAACCCGGAGCCGGACGAGGAGCCGCGCGAGCACCGCAGGCACGACCCGGACCCGGCGGCCGCGCCGCTGTCCGTGGTTCCGGCGGCCGCGCCGGAACCGCCGGAGCCGGGCGCCCTGCCGCGCCGCCGCCGCACCCCGGTGCTGGTCTCCGAGAACGGCCGGCCGGTCGCCGCGGGCACCAAGGAGCGTCCCGCGCCCGCGGCCGAGGCTCCCGCACCCGACGCGGCCGCCTCCGGCGGGCTCCCGCGCCGGGTGCGGCAGGCCAGCCTCGCCCCGCAACTGCGCACCGACACGAGTACGGAGACGCCCGTTCCCGCCGCCCGCGCGACCGGGGACGGCGGCGGCCGTGAGCGGACCCCCGAGGAGGTGCGCGACCGTATGGCCTCCCTCCAGCGCGGCTGGGAGCGCGGCCGGGCGGACCACCTCGACGAACCAGACGCCCCCCGTCCCGCCCGCCCGGGGGCTGCCCCGGCGGAGCCGGGGGGAGACAGCGCAACCAGAACCACCACTGAGGGGAACGGTCCATGACCGCACCATCGAGCCCGACCCGCGAGCTGAGCTGGCTCCTCGACGAGCTGGTCGGCCGCGTCGCCAGCATCCGCAAGGCCCTTGTGCTGTCCGGCGACGGCCTGGCCACGGGCGCGTCCGAAGGACTGTCGCGCGAGGACGCGGAGCACCTGGCCGCCGTCGCCTCCGGCTTCCACAGCCTCGCCAAGGGCGTCGGACGGCACTTCGAGGCCGGCCAGGTCCGGCAGACCCTTGTGGAGCTCGACGAGGCCTTCCTGTTCGTCACGGCGGCCGGCGACGGCAGTTGCCTGGCGGTCCTGGCCGACGCCGACTCCGACGTCGGCCAGATCGCGTACGAGATGGCGCTGCTGGTGAAGCGGGTGGGCGTGCACCTGGCCACCGCGCCGCGCGACGAAGACGCCCGGGCGGTGTGACGGGCGCGCGATGACTTCCGAAGCGGACCGCTGGTACGACGACGACGCCGGGCCCGTGGTGCGGCCCTACGCGATGACGCGCGGGCGTACCAGCCATGCCGCCGAGAGCCGGCTCGACCTGATCGCCCTGGTGATCTCCGAGTCCCGTTCCGGGGACGCCGAGGAGGACGCCGACCACACCCTGTCGCCCGAGCACGTCGACATCGTGGAACGGTGCCGGGAGCAGCCGACGTCGGTGGCGGAACTCGCGGCCGACCTCGATCTGCCGGTCGGTGTCGTCCGCGTGCTCGTCGGTGACGTTCTGGAGGCCGGGCTCGTCCACGTGACCCGCCCGGTGCCGCCGGCCGAACTGCCCGACGAGGGGCTGCTGCGCGAGGTCATCGAGGGCCTGCGCGCTCTGTGACGACGGTGCTGTCCGGGAAAAACCAGCGGGGCCGCAACGGCACAGGGCCCGCGGCGAGTTGGGCGGTCGGATCGTAGTAGGGTTCCCCCTGCCGTGAGCCGACCGTCCGACAATTCCAGGAGTGATCGATGGTCTTCGGGCGCTCTGACCGCCGTCCTTCCGTCGTCGAGCCGGTCACCCTCAAGATCCTGGTGGCGGGCGGCTTCGGTGTCGGCAAGACCACGCTCGTCGGCGCGGTCAGCGAGATCCGGCCGCTGCGCACCGAGGAGGCGCTGAGCGAGGCGGGCCGTCCGGTGGACGACATCGCCGGTGTCGAGTCCAAGCGCACCACCACCGTGGCGATGGACTTCGGCCGCATCACCCTCCGCGAGGACCTGGTCCTCTACCTCTTCGGCACCCCCGGCCAGGACCGCTTCTGGTTCCTGTGGGACGAGCTGGCCCAGGGCGCCCTGGGCGCGGTCGTCCTGGCCGACACCAGGCGGCTGGAGGACTGCTTCTCCGCGATCGACTACTTCGAGCGGCGCGGCATCCCCTTCGCCGTCGCCGTGAACTGCTTCGACGGCGCGGAGCAGCACGAGCCCGAGGTCGTCCGCGACGCGCTCGACCTCGACCCCGAGGTGCCGCTGCTGATGTGCGACGCGCGGGACCGCGCCTCGGCGAAGAAAGTGCTCATCACCGTCGTCGAGCACGCGGCCCAGCAGGCGGGCGTCCGGCGGGCGGCCGCCGCCAACTGAGCCGCGCGGCCCGCTCAGACGGCCGGTACGGGCACGCCGTCCTCACGGTCGTCGAGATCGTCGTCCCCGCCGGCGCCCGCGGCGCCGGTCGGTTCCTCCTCCCAGCCGAAGCTGCGCTCGACCGCCTTCTTCCAACTGCGGTACCCCTGCTCACGGGTCCGCGCGTCCATCCGCGGCTCCCACTGCGCGTCCTGCTGCCAGAGCGCCTTGAGGGTGTCGAGGCCGTCCCACACACCCGTGGCGAGCCCCGCCGCGTAGGCCGCGCCGAGCGCCGTGGTCTCCGGGACCCGGGGCCGGACCACCGGGACGCCCAGGACGTCCGCCTGGTGCTGCATCAGCAGGCTGTTGGCGGTCATGCCACCGTCCACCTTGAGCGCGGTCAGCCGCACCCCGGAGTCCTGGTACATCGCGTCCACGACCTCGCGGGTCTGCCAGCTCGTCGCCTCCAGCACGGCCCGCGCCAGGTGCGCCTTGGTGACGTACCGGGTGAGGCCGGTGATCACCCCGCGCGCGTCGGAGCGCCAGTAGGGCGCGTACAGGCCGGAGAAGGCCGGGACGATGTAGGCACCGCCGTTGTCCGTGACGCTGGCGGCCAGTGGTTCGATCTCGTCGGCGGACCTGATGATGCCGAGGCTGTCGCGGAACCACTGGACGAGGGCGCCCGTGATGGCGATCGAGCCCTCCAGGCAGTACACCGGCGGCTCGCTGCCCAGCCGGTAGCCCATCGTGGTGATCAGCCCGCTCTTGGACGGCACCGGGCGGTCGCCGGTGTTGAGCAGCAGGAAGCTGCCCGTGCCGTAGGTGTTCTTCGCGTCGCCCGTCGCGTAGCAGGCCTGGCCGAAGACGGCGGCCTGCTGGTCGCCGAGCGCGGCGGCGACCGGGACGCCGGCGAGGGCGCCGACCGCGGTGCCGTAGACCTCCGAGGAGGAGCGGATCTCCGGGAGGACCGCCTCGGGGACGTTCATCGCGGCGAGGATCGCCGGGTCCCACTGGAGCGTCTCCAGGTTCATCAGCATCGTCCGGCTGGCGTTGGTGACGTCCGTGACGTGCGTGCCGCCCTCGGTGCCGCCGGTGAGGTTCCAGATCAGCCAGGAGTCGACGGTGCCGAAGGCGATCTCGCCGTTCTCCGCCCGGCGCCGCAGTCCCGGTACGTTGTCCAGCAGCCAGGCGGCCTTGGGTCCGGAGAAGTAGCTGGCCAGCGGCAGCCCGGTGGACTCGCGGAAGCGGTCCTGGCCGTCGGTGCCGCCGAGCCGGGCGCAGAGCGCGGCCGTCCGGGTGTCCTGCCAGACGATCGCGTTGTGCACCGGGCGGCCGGTGGCGCGGTCCCACAGCACGGTCGTCTCGCGCTGGTTGGTGATGCCGAGGGCGCTGAGCTGGTCGGGGCGCAGCCGTGCCTTGGCGAGCGCGCCAGCCACCACCGCCTGCACCTTGGACCAGATCTCCGTCGCGTCGTGCTCCACCCAGCCGGGCTTGGGGAAGATCTGGCGGTGCTCGCGCTGGTCGAGCGCGACGACCGACCCGTGGGAGTCGAAGACGATGCACCGGCTGGAGGTCGTGCCCTGGTCGATGGCTGCCACGTATCGCGTGGCCTGGTCGGACGTTTCGGTCATGACCGCCTCACTTGAACGCTGCGTTGTAGATGAGACCTGACAGGGCGCCGCCGAGCAGCGGGCCGGCCACCGGGATCCACGCGTACGTCCAGTCCGAGGTGCCCTTGAACGGGATGGGCAGGACGGAGTGGACGATGCGCGGGCCGAGGTCACGCGCGGGGTTGATGGCGTAGCCGGTGGGCCCGCCGAGCGACAGGCCGATGCCGGTGACGAGGAGGGCCACGATGAGGGTGCCGGTGCCGGTCTCGCCGAGGCCCTTGCTCAGGCCGAAGGCCAGGATCGGCAGGACGAGGCCCATGGTGGCGATGGTCTCGGTGGCGAGGTTCTGCCACCAGACGCGGATCTCGGGGATCGTCGAGAACACCGCCAGGGTGGGCTGCCGGGCCTCCTCCTCGGCGTTGGCCCGGAACTGGCCGAAGTAGACGAGCCAGCACAGGACGGCGCCGAGCATCGCGCCGACGATCTGCCCGGCCAGGTAGTACGGGACCTGGGTCCACTTGCCCGAGCTGATGGCGACCCCGAAGGTCACGGCGGGATTGAGCTGGCCGCCGGACAGCGGTCCGGCGGTGTAGGCGCCGGCGAGGACGGCGAGCCCCCAGCCGAAGGAGATGACGATCCAGCCCGACGCCCGGGCCTTCGAGTGGTGGAGCAGCACGCCCGCGACCACACCGGCGCCGAAGAGGACCAGGATCGCCGTTCCGATGATCTCGCCGACGAAGACGTCTCCGTTGGAATACATGGCGGCTCCTTCTGCGGGCGCACGTGTCGGGTGTGCGCCGGCCAGAGAATCGCACGGAGACACGGGTGCAGAGGGTCCCGCCTCCCGCCCGGCTTCCGCGCCACCCGGAAGTGTTGTCCTGGGGTGATGAACCGTCAAGCTATCGGACAGATCACCTGATTACGACCACCGACGAGCCGTGGCATCGCCGTCGAGGACGGGCCCGGTGCGCCGTCACCCCCGCGCGGCCGCCCGTGACCTGCCGTGCGTCCGTCCGGCCGTACGTCCGCCGGTGACGCTCGCCGCGGCCGACGGCCGGCCGGTACCGCCGGGGCTGCCCGGGCAGTTCCTGACCGTGCGGATGCGGCCCAGCCCGGACGGGCCGCCGGTGATCCGCAGCTACTCGCTGTCGGGCCGGCCGGGCGCGGCGGCCTACCGGCGTCCGTCCGGCCGTACGTCCGCCGGGTCGCGCGGGTCCGTGCCGCCCTCCCGTGCGGGGGCGGGGGTCCGCGCGGGATCGACCGGAATCCGCACGAAAACAGGCTGGACGCTGTCGGGGCCGGCTGCTAGGTTCTTCTCGAAGCGAGAAATACTCGAAGTGAGAACAACTGACCCGGAGGTGGCGGGGGATGGCGGACCGGCAGGGTGAGGACGACTTCCTCGCCGCCTATGACCCACGCGCCTTCGACCCCATCGCCGTGACCGTCGACGTCGTCGCCCTGACCCTGCGTCAGGGAGTGCTCCACGTGCTGCTGGTGCGGCGCGGCGCGCAGCCCTTCGAGGGCGCCTGGGCGCTGCCGGGCGGCTTCGTGCGGGCCGGCCGTGAATCCCTGGACCGGGCGGCCGCCCGGGAACTCGCCGAGGAGACCGGGCTGGACGAGGAGCGCGGCCTCGGCCGCGTCCACCTCGAACAGCTCGGCTCCTACGGCGCACCCGACCGCGACCCGCGCATGCATGTCGTCTCGGTCGCCTATCTCGCCTTCGCCCCTGACCTCCCCGAGGCCCGCGCCGGCAGCGACGCCGCCGCGGCCGAGTGGGTCCCGGTGGCGTCCCTCGCCCCGGAGGGGAACCCGGACCCGGCTCCGCCGCGTCCCATGGAGCAGGACCGGCCGGCCGGGATCCACGGGGGTGGTTCCGGCCGCCGGTCCGCCGAAGTCCTGCCGTCCGACACCGGCACGCCGCTCGCCTTCGACCACGGCGCGATCCTCGCCGACGGCCTCGAACGCGCCCGTTCCAAGATCGAGTACAGCCCGCTGGCCACGGCCTTCCTGGGCGAGGAGTTCACCGTCACCGAACTCCGCTCCGTCTACGAGGCGGTGTGGGGGCGGACCCTGCACGCGGGGAACTTCCACCGCAAGATCCTCTCCGTCCCCGGGTTCGTGGAGTCGACCGGCGCCACCGCCGCGCGCGGCGGTGCCAAGGGCGGCCCCCGTGCCCGCCTCTACCGTGCGGGCGACGCGCGCCTGCTGCATCCCGCACTGCTCCGCCCCGACCGGGAGGAGAGCGTCCGATGAACACCACCGCCCGCCGGCCGCGCACCTTCGACGAGGCGCTGGCCGCCCTGGGGCGTCCGTTCCCCTCCGACAGCGCCGAGGCCGCCCGCCACTACCGCCGCCTCGCCCGGCTGCTCCACCCCGACACGGCACCGGCCGGCCGCGCGGCCGAGGCGGAGACGGCCTTCGTGCGGCTCACCGCCCAGTGGCGGCGGCACACCGGCGACGGCCCCGTGCTCACCACCGCACGCGGCACGTACCCGCTCGGCCGTGTGCTCGCCACCGGCGACCTGGCGGTGCTGCGCGCCGGCGGCCCGGACACCGTCCTGAAGATCCCGCGCCGCCCCGCCGACAACGACCTGATGGAGCGTGAGGCGGACGCCCTCACCCGGCTGCACACCGCGGCCGAGGCGCGGCACCGCGCCTACGCCCCCCGTCTCGTCGAGTCGTTCCGCCACCGCGGCCCCGACGGCACCGAACGCCGCGTCAACGCCCTCCAGCGGCTGCGCGGCTTCCACACCCTCGCCGAGGTCCGTGCCCTCCACCCGGGCGGCCTGGACCCGCGCGACGCCGCCTGGATGTGGCGCCGGCTGCTGGTCGCCCTCGGCTGGGCGCACCGCGCGGGGATCGTCCACGGCGCCGTCCTGCCCGAGCACGTCCTGATCCATCCCGCGCGGCACGGCCTCGTCCTGATCGACTGGTGCTACGCCACCGAGCGCGGCGCGACCGTCCCGGCGCTCGTCGAGCGGCATCGCGCGCTCTACCCGCCCGAGGTCACCGGCCGGCGTCCCGCCACCGAGGCCACCGACATCCACCTCGCCTCGCAGTGCGTCGCGCACCTGATGGGGGACCGGGCGCCCATGCCGCTGCGCGCCTTCCTCCGCGGTTGCACGCTCCCCGCCGAGGCCCGCCGTCCGCACGACGCGTGGCGGCTGCTCGCGGAGCTCGACGAGGCCCTGGAACGCCTCTACGGCCCGCGCACCTTCCGCCCGTTCACCATGCCGGGCACCCGCACCTGACCCACCAAGGGGGAAACACCATGGGCAGCGGAAGCTGGTCCACCAACGTCTACGACGCCGCCGCGCGCTACCGCGCCGCCTCCGGCACCGGCGCCTTCGCCTACAGCGACCGCGTCACCTCGTCCGCACCGCGCGGTTCCTGGGCCGCGCACCCCTCGCTCGACCCGAAGGGCATCGGCGTCCGCGAGAGCCGCGACTCCGACGAGCACCCCACCTCGCTGGCCATCGCCGTTCTTTTCGACGTCACCGGCTCCATGCGGACCGTCCCGCAGGTGCTGCAGACCAAGCTCCCCGAGCTGTTCGGCCTGCTGCTGCGCAAGGGCTACGCCGAGCACCCGCAGCTCCTCTTCGGCGCGATCGGCGACGCCACCTGCGACCGGGTCCCGCTCCAGCTCGGCCAGTTCGAGTCCGACAACCGCATGGACGACGACCTCGGCAACATCCTTCTGGAGGGCGGTGGCGGCGGCCAGATGACCGAGTCGTACGAGCTCGCCCTCTACGCCATGGCCCGGCACACCTCCCTCGACTGCCACGAGAAGCGCGGCCGGCGCGGCTACCTCTTCCTCGTCGGCGACGAGCTGCCCTACGGCAAGGTCAAGGCCGACGAGGTGTACGAGGTGCTCGGCGACGACCTCCCCGAGGACATCCCCGTCACACGGATCGTCGCCGAACTCCGGCAGAAGTTCGACGTGTACTACATCCTGCCGGCGGGTTCCTCGTACGTCGGCAACGCCGAGGTCCTCGGCACCTGGCGCAAGCTGCTCGGCCAGAACGTCATCGAGCTGGACGACCTCGACGCCGTCTGCGAGACCATCGCCCTCACCGTCGGTCTCGGCGAGGAGGCCATCGACCTCGCCGAAGGCCTGGACGACCTCGCCGACGTCGGCTCCGCGGCCACCGCCTCCGTCGGCAAGGCCCTGGCCGCCCTGGACCGCGACCGCTCGGCCGTGGCGGTGACGGACACGTCGCTTCTCGACGGCGCGGACGGCACCGACGACGCGGACGACTCCCGCGGTACGACGCGCCTGTAACCGCACCACCCCACCGGAGGGACCCCGAACCGTGCACACCATCGTCGTCGACCTCGGCTACGGCGACGCCGGCAAGGGCACCGTCGTGGACCGGCTCTGCGCCACCGGGCCGGTCCACGCCGTGGTCCGCTTCAACGGCGGCGCCCAGGCGGCCCACAACGTCGTCACCGCCGACGGACGCCACCACACCTTCGCCCAGTTCGGCTCGGGCACCCTGCACGGGGTGCCGACGCACCTGTCCCGCTTCATGATGGTCGACCCGCTCGCGCTCGCCGCCGAGGCCGACCACCTCACCGCGCTCGGCGTCCCGGCGCCGTACGCCCTGCTGACCGTCGACCGCGAGGCCCGCCTCACCACGCCCTACCACGCCGCCGCCAACCGCCTGCGCGAGCGGGCGCGCGGGGCGGCGCGGCACGGCTCGTGCGGCATGGGCATCGGGGAGACCGCGGCGTACGCCCTCGCGCACCCCGAGGACGCACCCACCGCCGGCGACTGCGTCTCCCGCCCCCGGCTCCTGCGCAAGCTGCGCCTCCTGCACGACCGCCTGGCCGACGAGCTCGGGCGCGCCCTGCCCGCCCCGCCGCCGGAGCACTGCGCCGACGCCTTCACCGCCTTCGCCCGCGCCGTCACCCTCACCGACGGCGCGCACCTGGCCCGCGTGCTGCGCACCGGACCCGTGGTGTTCGAGGGCGCCCAGGGAGTGCTCCTCGACGAGTGGCACGGCTTCCACCCGTACACCACCTGGTCGACGACGACCTTCGCCAACGCCGCGGCCCTGCTGGCCGAGTCGGGCCGGACGGCGCGGCGCCTCGGGGTCGTCCGCGCGTACACCACGCGGCACGGCCCCGGGCCGCACATGACCGAGGACCCCGGGCTCGCCCCTTTCCTGCCCGAACCCCACAACGGCACGGGCGCCTGGCAGGGAGCCTTCCGTGTCGGCCACTTCGACGCCGTGGCGCACGCCTACGCCGCCGAGGTGTGCGGCGGCGTGGACGCCCTCGCGCTGACCCACCTCGACGCACCCGCACGCTGCCCGGAGCTCCGGCTCGTCCGCGGCTACGACACCGGGGAGAGCCGGCTGCCCGTCCCCCGCACCGGCGACCTGACCGCTCAGGCCGCACTCACCGCCCGACTGGCGACCGCCCGGCCCGCGCGCTGGGACGTTCCCGGCGCCGACGCGGACGCCTGGTCGGAGGCGGTCGGCGCGGCGCTGGGCGCCCCTGTCGTCCTGGAGTCGTACGGGCCGACCGCCGCCGACAAGCGGGAGGTTCAGCGCAGGATGCCGGCCTGCCGCGCGGCGGTCAGCCAGGACGGGAACTCGGACAGGATCCGGTCGTAGAGCTCGGCGTCCGGCACGGCCGCGATGTCGTCCACGGCGAAGAACCCCACATTGTCCACGCGCCGGCCCGGCAATGTGTCGAAGCGTTCCAGCACACCGAAGTTGGCCCGGCCCAGCCCGACGAACTGCCAGAACACCGGCTCCTCGACCGCCTCCCGCAGCTGCCGCTCGATCTGCGCGTCGCGGTAGACGCCTCCGTCGGAGAAGAACAGCACGAGGGTCGGCACCGGCGCCGGGTTCGCCCGCACGAAGTCCCGGACCTCCGCGATGACCTTCTGCTCCTCGTTCTGGATGCCGACGAACCGCATGTCGACCTGGCCCGGCTGCATGCCGCCGCGCGGTTTTCTCGGCCGGCCGAACAGGCTCAGCTCGCCGACCCGCACGTGCAGCCGCAGCCACTCCGGCAGTTCCGCCAGGCGCAGGTCCGGCAGACGCGCCGGGAAGGAGGCGAAGGTCCACGCCTGCATCTCGCCGTCGTCGTCCATCTGCGCGGCGACCGCCGCCATGCGCTCCACGACCCCGGCGACGACGCCCCGCGCGTACAGGCCGCTCATCGAGCCGGACGCGTCGAGCACCAGCACCACCCGCGCGACGACGTCCGCCGCTCCGTGCTTGCGCAGGCTGACGGCCACCTGCTCCTTGCGCAGGCTCAGGCGCTTGCGCATGTCGGGCGGCAGGTGTTCCTCGCCCTTGGTGAGCCGTACGGCCGCGACCGGCGCGGGCGGGGGCGGGGGCGCCGTCACCGGGAACGGGGGAGGCGGCGGTGCCGCGGGGGCGGCGGGGGCCGCCGGCGCGTCGACGGTGATGCCGAAGTCGGTGGCCAGCCCCGCGAGTCCGGACGCCCAGCCTTGGCCCACCGCCCGGAACTTCCAGACGCCCGAACGCCGGTACAGCTCCCCGCCGACGAACGCCGTCTCCGACTCCGCCCGCATGTCGAAGCGCGCGATCTCCGCCCCGTTGCGGGCGTCCAGCAGGCGCAGCCGGAGCCCCGGCACCTGCCCGAAGGTCCCGCCGTCCGCGGACGCGCAGAGCACGATGCGCTCGACGGTCGGCTCCACCCGCGCGAGGTCGACGTCGAGGGCGTCTGTCGCCAGCGCGGGGCCCTGCTGCTTCCCGACGTGCCGTACGGCCTCGGAGCCGTGCACGGGCTGGTTGTAGAAGACGAGGTCGCCGTCCGAACGCACCCGCCCCTCGGCGGTGAGCAGCAGCGCCGAGGCGTCGACGTCGGGCACGCCGGGGCCCGGCGACCAGTCAAGCACGGCCCGCACGGCCGGTACGGGCACCGGGAGATTGGCGCCCTTTCGCAGGGATTCGGGTGTCACGCAGGCCAGTCTGCCCTGTCACCCGCCGTGTCGGACAGGGATCGGCGGCCGACACCCTGAGGCCGTACCGGACCGGGTACAGTCCGCGGGTGACCAATCGTCAGAAGGACAGCCACTGCTCCTACTGCGGTGCTGCGTTCGGCCCCGGCGCCGGATGGCCGCGGACCTGCCCCGTCTGCGGCAACGTCACCTACCGCAACCCGCTGCCGGTCGCGATCGCGGTGCTGCCCGTGCGGACGGACGGCACGACGGGGCTGGTCGTCGTCCGCCGGACCATCGAGCCGGCACGCGGCATGATCGCCCTTCCCGGCGGATTCGTCGACCACGGCGAGACCTGGCAGCAGGCCGTGGTCCGCGAACTCGACGAGGAGACCGGCATCAAGGCCTCCGTCGACGACGTCCGGCTCGCGGACGCCCTCAGCGGCGACACCGGCCATGTGCTGCTCTTCGGCCTGCTGCCCGAACGGGCCGAGGAGGACCTGCCGCCGGACGTCCCCACGGACGAGACCGACTCCCGGCAGATCCTCACCGCGCCCGTCCCGCTCGCCTTCCCGCTGCACACGGAGGCCGTGCGGAACTGGTTCGCCGGCCGCTACTGAGCGGCGGCGCCTCGCACCCGTACGGCCCGGCCCACTTCGTCGTGTCCCTGGCGCGTCACGACCACCGCGCCGTCCGCGAGCCGGGAGGAGAAACGCTCCGTACGCGGCTCCGCCCAGCCGTCGCCCGCGTCGGTGACCAGCAGGCCGCCGCCCGTGCGCCCGGCCTGCGGGGCCCACGCCTCCAGGACCACGGACCCGTCGTCCTCCGCCACCGGGACCACCGCCCCCGCCCGCGCCAGCACCGGGATGCGCTCCTGCGGCGCGGGCAGCAGCACCTGCCCGGGGCCCTGGTACGCCTCGCCGGTCGCCGTGTCGTACCAGACGCCGCGCGGCAGCCGCACCGCCCGCTCGGTGGCGCCCTGCTCCATCACGGGGGCCACCAGCAGCGCGTCGCCCAGCAGGAACGCGTCCCCGCACGAACGGAGTTTGCGGTCCTCCGGGTCGCCCCACCACACCGGCCGCACATAGGGGGCGCCCGACTGCCGCGCCCCGTGCGCCAGCGTGTACAGGTACGGCATCAGCCGCTCCCGCTCGCGCAGCGCCGCCCGCGCGCCCTCCAGCACCCGCGGCCCGAACTCCCACGGCTCACGGCGGCCCGCCGTGATCGCCGAATGTGTGCGGAAGAAGGGGAAGTACGCGGCCATCTGGAACCAGCGCAGATACAGCTCCGGCGACGGGCTGCCGGTGAACCCGCCGACGTCCGGCCCCGAGTACGGCACCCCGCACAGCCCCAGGCCCAGCACCAGCGACAGTGAGGCGCGCAGCCCCGGCCAGCCCGTCGAGACGTCGCCCGACCACGTGCCGCCGTAGCGCTGCATGCCCGCCCAGCCCGAGCGGGAGAAGAGGAACGGCCTGCTGTCGGGCCGCAGTTCGCGCAGCCCCTCGTAACCGGCCCGCGCCATGCCCAGGCCGTAGACGTTGTGCGCCTCGCGGTGGTCGCCGCCGCGCCCCTCCAGGGCGTGCCGGGCCGAGCGGGGGAGCGTCGCGTCCCCGAACGCCGCGAAGGACACCGGCTCGTTCATGTCGTGCCACACCCCGGCGAAGCCCTGCGCCAGGCGCTCCGCGTACAGCCCGCCCCACCACTTGCGCACACGCGGGTCGGTGAAGTCGGGGTACACGGCCTCGCCCGGCCACACCACACCCCGGACGGTCTCGCCGTGGGCGTCGCGCACGAAAGCGTCCGCGGCCGCCCCGCTGTCGTGCACGGGGTTGCCCGGCTCCTCCTTGACCGCCGGGTCGACGATCGACACCAGGCGCACGCCGCCGGCTCCCAACTCGTCCGCCAGTCCGGGCAGATCGGGGAAGCGCTCGCGGTCGACGGTGAAGACCCGGTGGCCGTCGTAGTGGTCGATGTCCAGGTGGATCGCCGACAGCGGCAGCCCCCGCTCCCGGTAGCCGGCCACGACCCGGCGTACCTCGGCCGCCGAGCCGAACCCCCACCGCGAGTGCTGGTGCCCCAGCGCCCAGCGGGGCGGCAGCGCGGGCCGTCCGGTCAGCGCCGTCCACGCGGTCAGGATGCGCGACGGCGTGCCGGGGATCACCCAGTAGCGCAGCGGGCCGCCGTCCACGCGCACTTCGCAGCCCCCGGGGCGGTCGTGGCCCGACCCCGCGCCCTCCTCGCCGTCGCGCAGCGTCACCCGGCCGTCCCAGGTGTTGTCGTGGAACACCAGGTGGCTGCCCGCGTCCGCCACCACCAACTGCACCGGCATGGTGATGTAGAGCGGATCGGTCTCCGGCTCGAAGGCCCCGTCCGGGTCGGTGTTCCACAGCCGGTACGAGCCCTCGCCCAGCCGCGGCCCCGACGCCCGCCCGCCGAGCCCGAACACCGCCGCGTCCGCCGCCGTCTCCGAGCGCTGCACCCAGCGCGCCTCGGTGCCCTCCCGGGCACCGATCGGGTCCCACCAGCGCGGCGGCAGGTCCTTGCGCAGCAGCAGCCCCCCGGGGGTGCGGAACTCCACCGCGCCGTGCCGCGACACCGTCACGGTGACCCGCTCCGACACCACCCGCCAGCCGTCCTTGTCCGGCTCCATCACCGCCCGGACGTCCGCGTCCGGGCAGCCGGCCGCCAGCGCGTACGACGGCTCCGGCTCCGCCCCGTCCCAGCCGCAGAAGACCGCGCCGCCCGCCGTGACCCGCACCCGCAGGCTCGACCGGGCGAAGCGCACCAGCCCGCCGCCCGGCAGCGGGTCCGCGCCCTCGGCCGCCCCCGGCACCCGCGCCCGCTCGGGGCCCCGCCGCGGCAGGTCCCGCGCGTCCGTCCGGTGGCGGCGCCACGCGGCGCGCACCGACCGCAGCCCGTTCGCCGATCCGACCGCGCGCACCTGCCGCACCAGGTCCCCAGCATCCATGAACCCCACCCTTTCAGCGTTCCCGGCCGCCCCGCCGCCCGCGGGCCCCCGGCACAGCGGGGGCCCGGCACATGGTGACACCCCCGAATGTGTGGGGTGGGCCCTGGCGCCGAAGACGATCACGTGGCATCGTCCTGCCCATCCGCGCGCCGGGACATTCCGCCCGCCGCGGTCCGACCGCACACCACGCAGCGCCGCGTACGTCCGGGAGCCGCCCCATGAGCACCACATCCGAGCCCGCCACCCCCGCGGAGACCGTGCGGCCGCTGTGGCAGCCCGGCCCCGACCGCGTCGCGGGCGCCCAGGTGACACGCTTCCAGACCTGGGCCGCCGGGCACCACGGCGCGCCCGCGGCCGACCTCGCCGACCCCGTCGCGGGATACGCCGCGCTGCACGCCTGGTCGGTGCGCGCGCCGGAGGCCTTCTGGCAGGCCGTCGTCGAGTGGTTCGACGTGCGCTTCTCCACCCCGTACGAGTCGGTGCTCGCCGACGCCTCCATGCCGGGCGCGCGGTGGTTCCCCGGTGCCACCCTCAACTACGCCGAGCACGCGCTGCGTCCGGCCGGCGACCCCGCCCGGGCGGGTGAGCCCGCCCTGCTCCACCTCGACGAGCGGCACGACATCGGGGCGACGACATGGGCGGAACTGCACCGCCAGGTCGCCTCCCTCGCCCATGAACTGCGCGCCCTCGGGGTCCGCCCCGGCGACCGGGTGAGCGGCTACCTCCCCAACGTCCCGCAGGCGGTCGTCGCGCTGCTCGCCACCGCCGCGGTCGGCGGTGTGTGGACCTCCTGCGCGCCCGACTTCGGCGCCCGCAGCGTCCTGGACCGCTTCCAGCAGGTCGAGCCCGTCGTCCTGTTCACCATCGACGGCTACCGCTACGGCGGCAAGGAGCACGACCGCACCGCCGTCGTGGCCGAACTGCGCGGCGAACTGCCCTCGCTGCGCGCCGTCGTGCACATCCCGCTGCTGGGCACCGCGGCGCCCGAGGGGACGCTGGAGTGGGACGCCCTGGTCTCCGGCGACCGGGAACCGGCGTACGAGCAGGTCCCCTTCGACCACCCGCTGTGGGTGCTGTACTCCTCCGGCACCACCGGCCTGCCCAAGGCGATCGTCCAGTCGCAGGGCGGCATCCTGCTGGAGCACCTGAAGCAGACCGGGCTCCACATGGACCTCGGGCCGCAGGACCGCTTCTTCTGGTACACCTCCACCGGCTGGATGATGTGGAACTTCCTCGTCGGCGGCCTGCTCGCCGGCTCCACGATCGTCCTGTACGACGGCAGCCCCGGCTTCCCGGACACCGGCGCCCAGTGGGGGGTCGCCGAGCGCACCGGCACCACCGTCTTCGGCACCTCCGCCGCGTACGTCATCGCCTGCCGCAAGGCCGGCGTGCACCCGGGCCGCGACCACGACCTCTCGGCCGTCACGTGTGTGGCCACCACCGGTTCCCCGCTCCCGCCGGACGCCTTCCGCTGGATCCACGACGAGGTCAAGGAGGACCTCTGGATCGCCTCCGTCAGCGGCGGCACGGATGTGTGCAGCTGCTTCGCGGGCGGCGTGCCGACCCTCCCGGTGTACATCGGCGAGCTCCAGGCGCCCTGCCTGGGCACCGACCTCCAGGCCTGGGACCCGTACGGCAAACCCGTCACCGACGAGGTCGGCGAGCTGATCGTCACCAACCCCATGCCGTCCATGCCGATCCACTTCTGGAACGACCCCGACGGCGCCCGCTACCGCGAGAGCTACTTCGAGATGTACCCCGGCGTCTGGCGGCACGGCGACTGGATCACCCTCACCTCCCGCGGCACGGTGGTCATCCACGGACGCTCGGACTCCACGCTCAACCGCCAGGGCGTCCGCATGGGTTCCGCCGACATCTACGAGGCCGTCGAACGCCTCCCCGAGATCCGCGAGTCCCTCGTCATCGGCGTCGAACAGCCCGACGGGGGCTACTGGATGCCGCTGTTCGTCCAGCTCGCCGAGGGCGCCGAACTCGACGACACCCTGCGCGACAAGGTCAAGCGCACCATCCGCGAGCAGCTCTCGCCCCGGCACGTGCCCGACGAGATCATCCCGGTCCCCGGCATCCCGCACACCCTCACCGGCAAGCGCATCGAGGTGCCCGTCAAGAAACTCCTCCAGGGCACCCCGCTCGCCAAGGCCGTCAACCCCGGCTCCGTCGACGACATCCGGCTCCTGGCGTTCTACGAGGAACTGGCCCGCACCCGCGGCTGAAACCGGGCCGGGGCCGCCCGCCTCAGGGCGACCCCCACCGCCCCCGACGCGGCCGGGACCGTCACTGTCAGTGCCCTCGGTTACGGTGAGTGAGCATTGACCGCCAGGTCGTCACAGCGTCGCACCGTCGCACCCAGGGGGAGCCATGACCCACACCAAGAACCGCGCGAAGACCGCCCGCCGCACCGTCAGGACCGGCCGCCGCGCCCTGCGCCGCGAGGCCCCGACCACCGTCGCACTCCTGACCTGCGCCGCGGACTTCGCCGCCATGCGCGGCTACCGCAGCTTCCGGTTCCACGACCACGCCGAGTACCTGCGCCGCATGGAGGGGCTGCTGCGCACACTGACCTCCCGCGGCATCCACGTCCGCGTCGGGGTCTTCGACCCGGGCGAGTACGCCCACTACTGCGCGGACACCGGCGGCGACCCCGACACCTCCCGCGCCCGGGCGCGCTACGCGGCGGACGTCACCGCCTCCGGACCCACCGTCCCCTACGCGGGCCAGGCACTGGAACACCTCGTCACGCAGATCGAGTACGAGACGACCCGCCAGGCGACCTGGGAGCTCGCCGGCGACATCCTCGCGCGCGCCGGGGACTGCGCGTGCTGCGGCGACGACCTCGCCCGCACCTCCTTCGACCGCGCCTCCCACGCGCTGACCCGCCTCCTGGAGACCGCGGGCCCCGGCAGCCACCACGTGGTGTGCAGCGTCCCCACCGAGGACACCACCCTCCTCGCGGCGATGCACGCCCGCTGCGACGAGCACGGCATGGTCCACCTCGCCGAGGCCGAGGCGCTGGTCTGCTGCACCGTCCTGGCCGCCGGCCTGGCGACGGACAGCCCCGGCGGACTCGTCGTGCGCAGCACCGCCCTCTCCCCGGGCTCCGCGGGACGGGGCGGCCCCGGGGACGGGCCACCCGACGAGGTCCGCGGCTGGACGCTGCGCGACGGCTGGCTCAGGCCGCTGAGCGAGGCCGAGGTCTTCAACGCCTACTGCACGGACGCCGAGACCGGCGAACCCGTCCCGCCCGAGCCGGGCGTCGTCCACCGCCCCGGCTTCCCCCTCCCGCCACCGGAGGACTGACCGCACGCGGCCGCCGCCGACGCGCCGAGGGGCGCCCCGCACACCGGCGGGACGCCCCTCGTCGGAACCGCGTCCACCTCACTCGCCGGACAGCACCGCCTGCGCCGCCCGGCGCGCCTCGTCGGCCGTGTCCGTCGCCCGCGCCGCCGCCGCGGCACGCTCGCACTGCGCCAGCGTGTACTTCGCCAGCGTCGCCCGGACGTAGGGCAGCGATGCCGCGCCCATCGACAGACTGGTCACGCCCAGACCCGTCAGCACACACGCCAGCAGCGGATCGGAGGCCGCCTCGCCGCACACACCACAGCTCTTGCCCTCCGCGCGCGCCGCCTCGGCCGACGCCGCCACCAGGTCCAGCAGCGCCGGCTGCCACGGGTCCTGGAGCCGCGAGACCGACCCGACCTGGCGGTCCGCCGCGAAGGTGTACTGCGCCAGGTCGTTGGTCCCCAGCGAAATGAACTCGACCTCCTGCAGGATCGACCTCGCCCGCAGCGCGGCCGACGGGATCTCGACCATCGCACCGAACTTCGCCCGCAGACCGGCCTCCCGGCACGCGTCCGCGAACGCCTTGGCGTCGATGCGGTCCGCCACCATCGGCGCCATGACCTCCAGGTACACCGGAAGCCCCTCGGCGGCCGTGGCCAGCGCCCGCAACTGCGTCCGCAGCACGTCCGGGTGGGCCAGCAGCGTCCGCAGCCCCCGCACGCCCAGCGCCGGATTCGGCTCGTCCGCCGGCGTCAGGAACTCCAGCGGCTTGTCCGCGCCCGCGTCCAGCACCCGCACCACGACCCGGCCCTCGGGAAAGGCCTCCAGCACCTGCCGGTACGCCTCGACCTGCTTCTCCTCGGAAGGAGCCTTCTTCGAATCGTCCAGGAACAGGAATTCCGTACGGAACAGACCGACACCCTCGGCACCCGCCGCGACCGCCGCGGGGACATCGGCCGGCCCTCCGACGTTCGCGAGCAACGGCACCATGTGCCCGTCGGAGGTCGCGCCCGGCCCCGACGACGCCGCGAGCGCGGCCCTGCGCTCCGCCGCCGCCTTCGCCAGTTCCGCCCGCCGCTCCTTGCCCGGATCGACGAAGATGTCGCCGGTGCTGCCGTCCACCGCGACGACCGTGCCCTCGGTCAGTTCCGTCGCGCCCGGCAGCGCCACCACGGCGGGCACCCCGAGGGCCCGGGCCAGAATGGCGCTGTGACTGGTGGGGCCGCCCTCCTCGGTCACGAACCCCAGCACCAGCGACGGGTCCAGCAGTGCCGTGTCCGCGGGCGCCAAGTCCCGCGCGATCAGCACGTACGGCTCGTCGCTGTCCGGCACACCCGGCATGGGCACGCCGAGCAGGCGCGCCACGATGCGGTTCCGCACGTCGTCCAGGTCCGCGACCCGGCCCGCCAGGTACTCACCCGCGTTCGCCAGCAGCGCCCGGTACGAGGCGAAGGCGTCGTACACCGCGCGCTCCGCCGAACTCCCCACCGCGATGCGCCGCTCCACGTCGGCCATCAGCTCGGGGTCCTGCGCCATCAGCGCCTGGGCCTCCAGTACCGCCTGCGCCTCGCCGCCGGCCAGATTGCCGCGCGCGATCAGGTCGTTGGCGACCGCCTCGACGGCCTGCCGTGCCCGTGCCTGCTCCCGCGGCGCCTCCTCGGCCGGAATCTGCTTGGCCGGGGGCTCCAGCACCGCGGTGCCCATGTGCCGTACCTCGCCGATCGCCACACCGTGGCTGACACCGACGCCTCGCAGCGTTGTCTCCATCTCACCCGTCTCCGGTTGTCGCGGACGTACGCGACCGCGTTCCTTGTTCAACTGCGTCGGGAGTGGCCTTGCCGAAAAGGCTACGTCCAGGAGAAGAGGGTGGCCCCGACGACCACGTCGGCGTCCTCCACGACCCCGGACAGTGACTCCGGCGTCGCCTCGAGGGCCACCACCGGGCACACCGGGGACTTGCCGGCGGCCTCGACCGCCGCCGGGTTCCAGCGCACCATCGCCTGGCCGCGCGCCACGGTGTCGCCCTTGGCGACGAGCACCTCGAAGCCCGCGCCGCCCAGCTGCACCGTGTCGATGCCCAGGTGCGTCAGCACACCGTGGCCCTCCGCGTCGACCACGACGAACGCGTGCGGGTGCAGGGAGACCACCACCCCGTCGACCGGGGACACCGCCGTGGACGGCTCGCGCACGGGGTCGACCGCCGTGCCGGGACCGACCATCGCGCCGGAGAACACGGGGTCGGGCACGGCGGCCAGTCCGATGACTCGCCCGCTCAGGGGCGCCGAAACAGTCGTCATAGTGAAGCCTCCTGCAAGTGGTCCAGACCACTTAGTCTGCCACCCCCTCCCGACCCCCCACACCTCTGGGCAGCGGATTTGCTCCGACCGGGCGGGTCCACTAGGTTGGGACAACCCCCGGGACGAGTCACTGCGGAAACGTGTGTCCTCGTATTCGGGTGGTAAATCCGACGGAAAGCATCTGCTAAAGTCGGTGAAGCGGGAAAGTCGAAAGGCCGGAACGCGAAAGCAGGAAAGCAGGAAAGCAAGAATCCCCGCCGGCGGGAATCGGGCCCGAAAGAGTCTGATAAGCTGGTGACAACGAAGGGAAAGCCCGGAGGGGCCGGTGAAACGGTCTCGAAGGAAGC
>NZ_JBEYWO010000023.1:0-168031 GCF_040644455.1 Streptomyces sp. NPDC046977 | reverse complement strand
CTGCTGCGCCGGCCGGATCTGGCGGAGCGTGCCGCGGACGTCCTCGCGTGGGTGTGGACGCAGACGGTCCTGCCGGACTGGCCGCGGCGGCGGCGCGCGCATCGCGCGTCCCCCCTCGGCTCTTCCGGCCCCGCAGGGCTCAGACGTTCACCGACACCAGCCGCTGCCCCTGCGCCGTGATGACGTCGAAGCGCGCGATGTCGTCCGGCTGCATCCCCGCCGACCCGTCGAGCGTCAGCGGCTGCGGCTGGGCGGAGGTGCCGTAACCCGCCGTCGGGACGCTCCAGGTGGAGACGGTCTGCTGCGAGCCGTCCTTGCCGATGGCGACGAGGCGGCAGGTGAGCGGGCCCTGGACGCCGGAGAGGTTGAGGCCGACCTCGCTGCCCCACTTCTTCTCGTTGACGCCGACCGTGGCCTTGACGCCCGTGGCGGTGTCGGAGCTCTTGAACTCCTGGGCGTAGGTGTGCGCCGCCGGGGAGTCCGAACCGCCGGAGGCCAGCACCGCGACCGTCGGGCCGCCGATGATCAGGGCGACCGAGGCGGCGAGCGCGAACATCCTGCGCCGGGCGCGGGTCTTGCGCTCGTCGGAGACCTTGCCGAGCAGCTTGCCGAGGACCGCGTCGCCGCTGGGCGGCAGCGGTGCGCCGGCGCCGGCGGGGGCGAGTTCGGCGAGCACGGGCACCAGCCCGCTCAGCTCGTCGAGCTGCTGCCCGCACTGGTGGCAGATGGCCAGGTGCTCCTCGAAGCGCGCCATGTCGGCGTCGTCGAGGACGCCGAGGACGTAGGCCCCGACGTCGACGTGCGGGTCGTGAGGCGTACCTGCCCCGGAACCGTAACCGTAGACCGTCACGAGGTGGTCACACCCCTTTCCTCAAGAGCGATTTTCAGTGAGCGGAGGGCATAGAAGACCCGCGAGCGCACGGTGCCGGGCGGTACCCCCAGCGCCGCCGCGGCCTCGTTGACCGTCCGGCCCTTGAAGTACGTTTCGATCAGCACCTGGCGGTGGGCCTCGGTGAGATCTTCCAGTGCGTCGGAGATCGTCATCAGCCTCAGGGAGCGTTCGAGTTCGTCCTCGGCCGGGAGCTGGTCGAGGGCGGCCGGGGAGGCCTCCGGGGGCCGTGCCTGACGGCTGCGGTGGCCGTCTATCACGATCCGTCGGGCGACCGTCACCAACCAGGGCCGCAATGACCGGGCGCCCGGGTCGAGCCGCGAGGCGCTCTTCCATGCGCGCAGGAGGGTTTCCTGCACGACGTCCTCGGCGAGGTAGCGGTCACCGCCGACCAGCCGAAGGACGTATGCGAAGAGAGCGCCCGCGTGTTCGCGGTAGAGCGCCCGCATGAGGTCCTCTTCGGGGACCCCACCTGAGCGATGGTCGGCCACGAGCGCATCCTGCCCTACTGATCGCTGCGGGTCGAGTCCTCGCAATGCCTGCTGTCCCATCAGTATCCGTCTGACCCGTTCTGGGTGGTGGCGCTCTTCGGCCGTGCGCCGGGCACGGCCTTCTCGCCTTGGATGTCGGCCGCGAACCAGACCCGGTCCACGCCCTGGCCCCTGGTGTCGCCCGGGTTCTTGTCGCCCGTGAAGCGGTAGAGCGGCCAGCCGTTCAGCGTGAGCTGGAGGGATCCGTCGGGACGCTTGACGCTGCCGACCAGGTTCTGGTCGACGCCCTGCACCTGGGTGTCCGAGACCGCGGCGGCCGGCAGCCACCGGGTCGCGCACGGGCCGGCGCAGGTCGCCGTCGGCGGGACGTTCCTGTCCTGGTCGAAGCGGTAGAGGACCCACCCCTGGTTGTCGGTGACGAGCGTGCCCAGCTGGGCGTTGTCCACGGTCCGCAGTCCCGCCGCCTGCTGTGTGGCGGAGGGCTGGGGAAGGACCGCGTCCACCGGGGGACCGCTGCCGCCGCTCGCGTTGCAGGCGGTGGCAGCGATCAGCATCGTGGCGGCGAAGGCCCCCGCGATCACTGATCGGTGCAGCTTGTCAAGGCTCATGCCTGTGCCCCCGGCATTCCTGGTCGGTGCTCCGCCGCCCCCTGGTGGGCGGCTGCCCACTCATACGCGCGGGGGCCCGGGTGTACTCAACCGTCCCGGAAAAAACTTCCGCCCCGGGGAGGGGGATTCCCGGGGCGGAAGCAGGCGGCAGGGCGCACCGCCGCTCAGGAGGGTCTTCGGGGGGCCGGACCTCGCAGGACGTCCCCGGCGGGAGACCTCAGTGGAAGCTGTGTTCCGCGGCGGGGTAGGCCCCGCCGGCCACGTCCTCCGCGAAGGCCTTCGCGGCGCCGCCGAGCGTCTCGCGCAGGGCGGCGTACTGCTTGACGAAGCGCGGCACGTGGCCGCCCGTCATCCCCGCCATGTCGGTCCACACCAGCACCTGGGCGTCGCACTCCGCGCCCGCGCCGATGCCGACGGTCGGAATGTGCAGGCTGCGGGTGACCTCCGCGGCCAGCTCGGCCGGGACCAGCTCCAGGACAACGGCGAAGGCGCCCGCGTCCTGCACGGCCTTGGCGTCGCGCAGCAGCTGCTGGGCCGCCTCCTCGCCGCGGCCCTGCACGGTGTAGCCGCCGAAGGCGTTGACGGACTGCGGGGTGAGGCCGATGTGGGCCATCACGGGGATGCCGGCCTGGACCAGCAGCTCGATCTGGTGGGCGGAGCGCTCGCCGCCCTCCAGCTTCACGGCGCCGACGCCGGCCTCCTTCAGCAGGCGGGTGGCGCTGCGCAGCGCCTGCGTCGGGCCCTCCTGGTACGAGCCGAAGGGCAGGTCGCCGATCACCATCGCGCGCTTGGTGCCGCGCACGACGGCGGCGGCGAGCATCGTCATCTCGTCCAGCGTGACCGGGACGGTGCTGTCGTAGCCGAGGTGGCAGTTGCCCATGGAGTCGCCGACCAGCAGGACGGGGATGCCGGCCTCGTCGAAGACGGAGGCGGTCATCGCGTCGTAGGCGGTGAGCATGGGCCACTTCTCGCCGCGCTCCTTGGCGGCGGCGATGTCCCGGACCGTGATGCGGCGGGTCCCCTTGCCCCCGTACAGCGCCTTGCTGCTGTCGGGTGCGGACGGGGCGGGCGGCTGGGCGGCCGAAACGGCGTGCGTCATCGCAACGCTCCTTGTGTTCATCTCGAGGCGCCCTGACGGCGTCCCCGGACCGTTTCCATGCTGACACGACCTGCCGTCCGCGCAAAGGGGGACTCCGGTCCCGCCGCTTTGCCGAGGTTTTACAATACGAGACGGTCTCGTATCGAAACTCGGGTCTAGCGTGGGACCATGTCCGCCGACGTGCCGCAGATCCGGCCCCTCAGCGTCCCGGAGGCGGTTCACCGCCGCCGCTGGGCGATACTCAGCGTCCTGTTGCTCAGCCTCCTCGTGGTGGTGCTGGACAACTCGATCCTCAACGTGGCGATGAAGACCATCGCCGAGCCCGCCCCGACCGGACTGGGTGCCACCCAGAGCCAGCTGGAGTGGGCGATCAACTCCTACACGCTGGTCTTCGCTGGTCTGCTCTTCACCGCCGGTCTGCTCGGCGACCGGATCGGCCGCAAGAAGGTGCTGCTCTTCGGCATGGTCGCCTTCGGCATCGGATCGGTGCTGTCGGCCTTCGCCGGCTCCTCCGGGGAACTGATCGCCTTCCGCGCCGTCATGGGCTTCGGCGGCGCGTTCGTCATGCCCGCCACCCTCGCCATCATCATCAATGTCTTCGAGCGCGAGGAGCAGCCCAAGGCGATCGGCATCTGGACCGGCGCCGTGGGCCTGGGCATCGCCATCGGACCGGTCACCGGCGGCCTGCTGCTCCAGCACTTCTGGTGGGGCTCGGTCTTCCTGGTGAACGTGCCGATCATCCTGGTCGCGCTGGTGGCGATGGTGCTGCTCGTCCCCGACTCCCGCGACCCGCGGCCGGGCCGGCTCGACCCCATCGGTGTGCTGTTGTCCATCGTCGGCCTCGTGCTGCTGGTGTACGGCATCATCAAGGGCGGCCAGCTGGCCGACTTCGGCGCCCCCGCGGCCTGGACGACCATCGTCGGCGGCCTGGTGATCCTGGGCGCGTTCGTCTGGTTCGAGGCGCGCAGCACCCACCCCGCCTTCGACGTGGCGTACTTCCGCAACCCGACCTTCTCGGCCTCGGTCTCCGCGATCGGCCTGGTCTTCTTCGCGCTCATGGGCGTGACGTTCTTCATGGTCTTCTACATGCAGAGCGTGCGCGGCTACAGCGCCCTGGAGTCAGGCCTGCTGCTGCTCCCGCTCGCCGTCGCCCAGCTGATCTTCGCGCCACGGGCCCGGCTCGTCGTCGACCGCGTCGGCGCCCGGGCGACCTGCGGCGCCGGCCTCGGGCTGATCGCGCTGTCCTTCCTCGGCTTCCAGCTGCTGGACTCCGACAGCCCGATCTGGATCCTCGAGGTGCTGTTCTTCCTGATGGGCACGGCGATGGCGCACGTCATGCCGCCGGCGACCGTCGCCATCATGTCCTCGCTGCCGCGCGAGAAGGCCGGTTCGGGCTCGGCCGTCAACAACACCTTCCGGCAGGTCGGCGGCGCCCTCGGCGTGGCAGTCCTCGGCTCGGTGATGTCCACGGTCTACCGTGACGGCATCAAGGACCATCTGACCGGCCTCCCCGCCGGCGTGCAGCACCAGGCCGGCGAGTCCATCGAGGCCACCCGGGCCGTCGCCGAGCACATGGGGCCCGCGGGCAAGGCGCTGATCGCCCCCGCCACCGACGCCTTCATCCACGCCATCCACGTCACCGCGCTGGCCTCGACCGCCGTCGCCCTGCTCGGGATGGTCGTCGTGCTGCTCTTCCTGCCGCGCAAGGGCGCCGCGGCGCGGCCCGCGGGCGGCGGGGAGCGTGAGGCCCGTCCGGTGGAGGTGGGCCGATGACGTTGCCGGTGACGCCCGCGCGGGAGGACTCCGAGGCCGGACGGCCCCGGTGCCCGCGCGGGCGTCCGCGCAGCGCGGAGGCCGACTCGGCGATCGTCGAGGCCGTCCTGCGGCTCATCGAGGAGGGCGCCACCATCGGCGGGCTGTCCATGGAGGGCATCGCCCGCGCCGCGGGCGTCGGCAAGGCCACCGTCTACCGGCGCTGGCCCGGCAAGGACGCCCTCATGCTGGACGTCCTGCGCTCCGTCGACGAGGAGGCGCCCGAACTCGCCGGCGTCTCGGTCCGCGACGACCTGGTGACCTGCGTGGAGTTCATACGGCGCCGCGCCCTGGTCAAGCGGTCGTCCGCGCTCATGCGCAACGTCCTCGCCCAGTTCCAGAACGTGCCCGAGCTGTGGGCCGCCTACCACGACACCGTCATCGTCACCCGCCGCCGGCAGGTCGCCGAGGTGCTGGCGCGCGGTATCCGCGAGGGCGAACTGCGCGACGACGTGGACCTGGAACTTCTCAGCGACCTCTTCGTCGGGCCTATGCTCTCCCGCGTGATGCTCCGCCCGGAGGCCTCGCTCCCGGACGGACTGTCCGAGCAGATCGTGGACTCGGTGCTGGGCGGGGTGCGTGCCGTGCGTGGCGCGCCCTGAGCGGGCGGTAACGGGGGGAATGTGCCCGTTGTGTCACAGGCGGCCTCCCGCCACCCTTCGCGGGAACCCGCCGTCCGGCGCGCCCCGTCCTCCTTGTGTCGATCCCCTATGGTCGACTGAGCACTTCGCAAGACAGTGAGGACTTCCCCCATGGCCCAGGCGTACGACGCGAACGTGACCACCGACGGCGGCGGAGAGCCGCGACGCGGGTCCGGCGCGGCGGGACGACTCAGGCGCTGGATCGGGAAGTTCAGGGACGGCATGTGGCGGCGCGGCATCATCACCGCCGTACTGGCGGTCCTCACGGCCCTGGTGATGGGCTTTCACGGTGCCCTGCCCAACCGGATCGGCAACGTGGGCAGCCTGACCGAGACCTTCCTGCCGTGGGTCGGCCTGGCGATCCCGGTCCTGCTCGTGATCGCGCTGCTGCGGCGCTCGGCGACCGCGCTGATCGCACTCCTGGTGCCGGTGCTGGTCTGGGCCAACTTCTTCGGCGGCCTGCTCTCCGACAAGCACACCGGCGGCGGCGATCTGACCGTGCTGACGCACAACGTCAACGCCGACAACCCCGACCCGGCCGGCACCGCCCGCGACCTCATCGCCTCCGGCGCCGACGTGATCGCCCTGGAGGAGATCGCCGTCGGTCAGGCGCCCTCGTACGAGCACGGCCTCAAGGCCGCCTACCCGTACCACTCGGTGCAGGGCACGGTCGGGTTGTGGAGCAAGTACCCGCTCACCGGCGTGCGCCCGGTCGACATCGGGCTCGGCTGGGTCCGCGCCATGCGGGCCGCGATCACCACACCGGACGGGAAGGCCGCGGTCTACGTGGCCCACCTGCCCTCGGTGCGGGTCAAGTTCAACGCGGGCTTCACGGCCGGGGAGCGGGACCACAGCGCCGACGACCTCGGCGAGGCCATCGCCGGGGAGAAGATGCCCGACGTGATCCTCATGGGCGACCTCAACGGGACCATGAACGACCGCGCGCTCGCCAACATCACCTCGCAGATGCGCTCCACGCAGGGCGCCGCCGGCCACGGGTTCGGCTTCAGCTGGCCCGCCGACTTCCCGATGGCGCGGATCGACCAGATCCTCGTCAGGGGCGCGGAACCCACCGACTCCTGGGTGCTGCCGGCGACCGACAGCGACCACCGGCCGGTGGCCGCGAAAGTGGCTCTCTCGCAGTAAGCGGGTTTAACGTGCCGTTCGTCTGTGGGTGACGCCACGGGAAGAATGGTCGGGGAGAGTTTGTTCCGAAGATAAACTAATGGGGCTCCCCGCCTCCCACCTCCCCGGAAGGGTCACTCATGCCTCTCGCCCTGCTCGCACTGGCGATCAGCGCATTCGGCATCGGCACGACGGAGTTCGTGATGATGGGCCTGCTGCCCAACGTCGCGGACGACCTGCACACCTCCATCCCGACCGCCGGCTACCTCGTCTCCGGCTACGCCCTCGGCGTCGTCATCGGCGCGCCCGCGCTCGCCGCCCTCACCACGCGCATGCCGCGCAAGGCCCTGCTCATCATGCTCATGGGCCTGTTCACGGTCGGCAACACCCTCTCCGCGCTCGCCCCCGGCTTCGGCTGGCTGCTCGCCGGGCGCATCGTCGCCGGGCTCCCGCACGGTGCCTTCTTCGGCGCCGGCGCGGTCGTGGCCGCCGGCATGGTCGACCCGGCCCGCAGGGCCCGCGCGGTCTCCCTCATGATCGCCGGGCTCACCGTCGCCAACATCGTGGGCGTCCCCGCGGCCACGCTCATGGGCCAGCACCTGGGATGGCGGGCCACGTTCCTCACCGTCGGAGTGATCGGCCTCCTCGCCATGGCCAGCATCGCGCTCCTCGTCCCGCGCCTGCCCATGACGCCGGGCGGCGGACTGCGGCACGAACTCTCGGTCTTCCGCAACGGACAGGTCTGGCTGGCACTCGCCACCACGATCTTCGGCTTCGCCGCGGTCTTCACGGTCTACAGCTACGTCACGCCGCTGCTCACCAAGGTCGCCGGCTTCGGCGAGAGCAGTGTCACGATCGTGCTCGCGCTCTTCGGTGTCGGCGCCACCATAGGCAACCTGCTCGGCGGCCGCCTCGCCGACCGGGCCCTGCGGCCCGCCCTGCTCGGCAGCCTCGGCGCGCTCGCGGTCGTCCTGCTCCTTTTCACGGTGACCGCGCACGCGCAGTGGAGCGCCGCGCTCACCGTCGTCCTCCTCGGGATCGCGGCGTTCGCCGCGGGCTCGCCCCTGATGATGCTCGTCATGGACAAGGCCCGGCAGGCCCCCGGCCTCGCCTCCGCCGCGAACCAGGCGGCGTTCAACCTCGCCAACGCGGGCGGCGCGTGGCTCGGCGGGTTCGTCATCGCCCGCGGCCTGGGCTATGTCGCGCCCGCGGTGGCGGGGGCGGGGCTCGCCGTGTTCGGCGTCGCGATAGCGGGGGCGGCTGCGCTGCTGGAGCGGCGTGGCGGGGTGTCCGGGTCGCGGGTCGTGGCGGCGGGGGTGGTGCGGGGGGCGGCGCCCGAGCGGGTCGGCTAGCGCCTGGCCGCCTGGGTTTTTTCCCCGCCCTCCCGCCCGTGTACCCGGCAAGGTCTGGGCGCCCCGACGCGCGTTTCGTTGGGGGTCGGGTTCGGGGCCTCCGGGGCTGGCCATTCTGGACAGCACATTTCGGTGCCTCAGGTGCTTCCCATTGAGCACCCCGGGTCACGCACCCAAATATGCTCCACAGTCCAGAACACCCACCCCTACGACCCCGCCCCCTCAGGTCTCGTATCGCGCCTGATCCCCGGTGGGGGGTAGAGACGGCACCGTGCTCGGACCGGTCGTCGGCTCGGCGCCTGTTGTACGACCGCCGATGGTCGATCTGCGCCCCCTACCCTTCCGCCAGCCACTGGGCGCTGCGCTTCTCGGCCACAACGCGCCTGCGCCCGCCGCACGAGAAATCCGGGCGACGGGGTCGGCGTTTGCGCACGTCAGGGTGCCGCGGTTCTGTCGTATCCGCAGAACGCACTTTTGCTGTCCCCGGCTGCCGGGTGATCGCTCTCCCGCAACCGACTGCGCTGCGCCGACGGTGGCCCGGAGCACGGCCGCCCCCTACACCCCCCCTCCGGGGATCAGGCGCGTGACGAGACCTGAGGGGGCGGGGGTGGAGGGGTGGGTGTTCTGGACTGTGGAGCATATTTGGGTGCATGACCCCGGGCGCGCAGCGGACAGTGCCCGAGGCACCGAAATGTGCTGTCCAGAATGGCCAGCCCCGGAGGCCCCGCACCCGACACCCCAACAACGTGCGCCGGGGCAACTGACTTCACAGGGCACACGGGAGGGCGGGCGGGGAAAGAACCCGGTCCGGACGCGAAGCGTCAGGCGTGTTCGCGCCAGCGGTTCGTGATCGGGAGCCGCCGGTCCTTGCCGAACCCCTTCGCCGAGATCTTCGTCCCCGGCGGGTATTGCCGCCGCTTGTACTCCGCCGTGTCCACCATCCGCAGCACCTTGGCGACGAGTTCCGCGTCGAACCCGGCGGCGACGATCGCGTCGCGTCCCTGGTCCTGGTCGACGTACATCGCCAGCATCCGGTCCAGGACGTCGTAGTCCGGCAGGGAGTCCGTGTCGACCTGCCCCGGCCGCAGTTCCGCGCTGGGGGGCTTGGCGATGGAGTTCTCGGGGATGGGCGGGGTCTGGCCGCGCTCCGCCGCGGCGCGGTTCCGCCACTGCGCGAGGCGGAAGACGGTGGTCTTGTAGACGTCCTTGATGGGCCCGTACGCGCCGACGGAGTCGCCGTACAGGGTGGAGTAGCCGACCGCGAGCTCGCTCTTGTTGCCCGGGGCGAGCACGATGTGCCCCTCCTGGTTGGAGATGGCCATGAGCATCGTGCCGCGCAGGCGGGACTGGAGGTTCTCCTCGGCGAGGCCGGTGAGCCCGAGGGCGCCCATGTACGCGTCGAACATCGGGGCGATGGGGACGGTGCGGAAGTTGAGCCCGGTGCGCCGGGCGAGCTCGGCCGCGTCGTCCTTGGAGTGGTCCGAGGAGTACCGGGACGGCATGGAGACGCCGTAGACGTTGGCCGCCCCGACGGCGTCGCACGCGATGGCGGCGACGAGGGCGGAGTCGATGCCGCCGGAGAGCCCGATGAGGACGGAGCGGAAGCCGTTCTTGGCGACGTAGGCGCGCAGGCCGACCACGAGCGCGGTGTAGATCTCCTCGTCGTCGCCGAGCCGGGCCGCCTCCTCGCCGCGGACCTCCGGCTCGTACGCCGGGAGCGGCTCGGCGGAGAGCGTGACGTGCTCGATCTCCAGCCCGTCGTCCACGATGCCGCTGGGCACCTTGGCGGGGTCGGCGGCCGGCAGGTCGAGGTCGAGCAGGACGCAGCCCTCCTCGAACTGCGGGGCGCGGCCGATGACGTCGCCGGAGGCGGAGACGACGATGGAGTCGCCGTCGAAGACCAGCTCGTCCTGGCCGCCGATCATCGCACCGTAGGCGAGGGTGCAGCCGGCCTCCTGGGCCCGCTTGCGCACCAGCTCCAGCCGGGTGTCGTCCTTGGCGACCTCGTACGGGGAGGCGTTGATCGCGACCAGCAGCCCGGCTCCCGCGGTGCGGGCGGCGGGCACGCGGCCGCCGTCCTGCCACAGGTCCTCGCAGATGGCGAGGGCGACGTCGATCCCGTGCACGCGGACGACCGGCAGGGTGTCGCCGGGCACGAAGTAGCGGAACTCGTCGAAGACGCCGTAGTTGGGCAGGTGGTGCTTGGCGAACTTCAGCACGACCTTGCCGCCGTGCAGCACGGCGGCGGCGTTGCGGGGCGAGCCGGCCGGCTGGCCGTACCGCGGCTGGGCCTTCTCACTGCGGTCGAGGTAGCCGACGACCACCGGCAGGTCCCCGAAGCCCTCGGCGGCCAGGCGGGCCGCGAGCTGCTCCAGGGCGGTCCGGCTGGCTTCGACGAAGGAGGAGCGCAGCACGAGGTCCTCGACGGGATACCCGGTCAGCGCCATCTCCGGGAACGCCACGAGGTGGGCTCCCTGTTCGGCCGCGTGCCGGGTCCAGCGCACCACCGACTCCGCGTTGCCGGCGAGGTCGCCCACCGTGGAGTCGATCTGATTCAGAGCGAGGCGTAGTTGAGGCACGGCGCCCAGTGTAATCGTCAAACCGACGCGATGTAGGAGAGCGCGGCTGTGTGGCGCAAGCCACGTCCGTGCTTTCCCGACTGTCGTAGCGGCGCGACGGATGCGTAATCTTGTGGAAACCGCGGCGGGTGATACTGACGTGCTCCCGCCATGCCCTTGGCTGTGGTGCACAGGCCGTATGACCTGCAAGGATGTAGCTATGGACAAGCAGCAGGAGTTCGTTCTCCGCACCCTTGAGGAGCGGGACATCCGCTTTGTGCGGCTTTGGTTCACGGACGTGCTGGGCTATCTGAAGTCCGTGGCCGTCGCGCCGGCGGAACTGGAGCAGGCCTTCGACGAGGGCATCGGCTTCGACGGCTCCGCGATCGAGGGCTTCGCCCGGGTCTACGAGTCCGACATGATCGCCAAACCGGACCCCGGCAGCTTCCAGATCCTGCCGTGGCGCGCCGAGGCGCCCGGCACCGCCCGGATGTTCTGCGACATCCTCATGCCCGACGGCTCGCCGTCGTACGCGGACCCGCGCTTCGTCCTCAAGCGATCCCTGGCCAAGGCCTCCGACCTGGGGTTCACCTTCTACACGCACCCCGAGATCGAGTTCTTCCTGCTGAAGAACCTTCCGCTGGACGGCACCGTGCCGGTCCCGGCGGACAACTCCGGCTACTTCGACCACACGCCGCAGAACGTGGGCCAGGACTTCCGCCGCCAGGCGATCACCATGCTGGAGTCCATGGGCATCTCGGTGGAGTTCTCCCACCACGAGGGCGCCCCCGGCCAGCAGGAGATCGACCTGCGCTACGCGGACGCGCTGTCCACCGCCGACAACATCATGACCTTCCGGCTGGTCATGAAGCAGGTCGCGCTGGAGCAGGGCGTGAACGCCACCTTCATGCCCAAGCCCTTCAGCGAGCACCCCGGCTCCGGCATGCACACCCACCTGTCCCTCTTCGAGGGCGACCGCAACGCCTTCCACGAGTCCGGTGCCGAGTACCAGCTCTCCAAGGTCGGCCGCTCCTTCATCGCCGGCCTGCTGAAGTACGCCGGCGAGATCTCCGCGGTCACCAACCAGTGGGTCAACTCGTACAAGCGCATCTGGGGCGGCGCCAACCGCACCGCGGGCGCCGGCGGCGAGGCCCCCTCGTACATCTGCTGGGGCCACAACAACCGCTCCGCGCTGATCCGCGTGCCCATGTACAAGCCCGGCAAGACCGGCTCCACCCGCGTCGAGGTCCGCTCCCTCGACTCCGGCGCCAACCCCTACCTCGCCTACGCCGTGCTCCTCGCGGCCGGCCTCAAGGGCATCGAGCAGGGCATCGAGCTCCCCCCGGGCGCCGACGACGACGTCTGGGCCCTGTCCGACGCCGAGCGCCGCGCCCTCGGCATCGAGCCGCTGCCGCAGAACCTCGGTGAGGCCATCCACCTCATGGAGCGCAGCGAACTGGTCGCCGAGACGCTCGGTGAGCACGTCTTCGACTTCTTCCTCCGCAACAAGAAGCAGGAGTGGGAGGAGTACCGCTCCGAGGTCACGGCGTTCGAGCTCCGCAAGAACCTCCCGAACCTCTAGCCGCGGGCCAGGTACGACGCGATCCGGGCCGGCAGCGCGAAGCTGCCGGCCCGGCGTCGACTTGTTTCGCCCTGTGCCACCCGGGGGCTTCCCTGGTGTCCCGGTCGTCGGCCTGCTGGGGTGTACTGCCAGGATGTGCTGAAGCCCTGTGCACCGCTGGAGAGATCATGAAGCGTCGTTTCGGAGACGATCCCCTGGTGGACAGGATCAGTTCCTGCGCCGGGCTGGTGGTGGCTCTCCTGGTCCTGAGCGTGGGAGTCTCCCAGTACCGGCAGGGTGGGTCGGTCTGGTGGGCCCTCGTGCCCGCGCTCGGGGTTCTCAGCGAACTCCGCCTGGTGTGGCGCGCTTTCCGTTCGCGTCGCCCGCCGACAGCCGGGGCAGTCCGGAGTGACACGGCCGGCTGACAGCGATTGCGGGTCGCGCTGCCGGCGGGGCCGTACGAGGAGGCGTGAGCGCGGGGTGGCCGCGCTCACGCTCTCGTTCCGGGGCGAAGGCCCTGGGCCGGGCAGGTCAGATGACGGTCAGTGTGAGGACCGCGGTGTACGTGCCGGGCAGGGTGGTGGTGGGGGCGTCCAGGTGGAGTTCGGCGCCGAGGTCCGCGGTGCCGGGGCCGGTGCCGGTGGCCAGGGTCCGGGCGTCCCTCAGGCCGGTGCCGTCGCCGAGGGGGATCGGGTCGCCCGCGGTGACCGTGTGGACGTTGCCGCGGTTGGCGACGCTGGGGGTCCAGGTCAGGTGGCCGGCGTCGATGGTGTGGCCGGCCGGGTCCGTGAAGTCGCCGGCCTGGGCCGTGGCCGTCCAGCCGATGTTGCCGGGGCGGGTGTCGGTGACGGTGACCGGGGTCATCCGGCCCGAGGTGTGCAGGTACTCACCCGACTCACCGAGCAGCGGGTTCGGCAGTTCCACGTGCGGGTAGCCCGCGACGGACATCACCAACGTCCCGGGTTGGAGGGTCGTCGTGATGAACTGCGTCGCGTCGTCGAGGCCGGTGTCCTCGCACGAGGGACTGCTGCCCAGGCGGTCGCAGACGGACGGGTAAGGGGCCGTCTGGGCGAGGGTGTTGGTGCCGTCGGTGGAGAACGTGGGGTTCTGGCAGGTGCTGATGTCGATGCTCTCGACGTTGACGCCGGGGACCTTGCGGATCTGGGTCATACCCGCTTGCACGAGGTTGATGGGCAGCGGCGCGTACCCCAGGCTGTCCACGTGGCTCTGGCCCTTGCAGAGCGCGTAGTAGGCGAAGGCGCCCAGGGTCTTGCCCTTCTGGGCGGTGAAGTTCGACTCCAGCCTGGTCGGGACGATCATGTAGCTGTAGCTGGAGAGCGGATAGGCACGCGGGTCGGTGTCGTTGTAGACGCCGTCGAGGTTCTGCGTCATGTCCAGGTTGATCCGCGCGTTCAGCAGCGCCACCGAGACGTTCGGCGCCGTGGGCTCGACGTAGTACCCGGCCTTGTTGAGCACCTTGGCGACCGGGAAGCCGGTGGTGTACTTCGCGTACGAGTACTCGACGTACGTGATGGTGCCGATGTTGCCCTGGTGCGCGACGTAGCCGGCGACGCCGTTCGAGCCCGCCTGGGCGACGAAGCCGCTGCCCGCCACGGTGGGGTAGTTCGAGGTCGTCCCGCAGGGGGTGCTGCGGCCGGCCCGGCCGCAGTAGTCGTCCCACAGGGACGGGTACTGCTTGCTCATCCAGGTGCTGAACTGCGCCGTGGTGCCCGAGTTGTCGGCGCGCACCACCGGGACGACGGGGCGGTCGGGCAGCTTGGAGGCGATCGCGGGGTTGTCCGCCTTGATGGCGGGGTCGTTCCAGTTCGTGATCCGCCCGGTGAAGATCCTGGCGATGACCTCGCCGGACAGCCGCAGGCCGGTGACCCGCTTCCCGTCGATGGTGAGGTTGTACATGAAGGACGTGCCACCGGCCGTGATCGGCATGTAGGCGAAACTGCGCGTCGGCGGCACGTCGACGACGCCGGAGTCCGTCAAGCCGTAGGGGATCTCGGAGACGGCGAAGTCCACCGTGCTGTTGCGGAACTGGTTGCGGCCGTCCGACGAGCCCGTGCCGATGTAATTCATTATCAGGTCCGACTGCCGGACATCGGCCCGCCACTGGTCCAGCGCGTTCTGGCTCCAGGTTGACCCGGCTCCCGAGATCGGCACGTACGTCGCGGCGGTTGCGGGGGCGGCGCCGAACAGGAGGCCGGTCAGAAGGGTGAGAGCGGTGACGACTCTCAGGCGTGCGAGAAATGCCGGAAGCGAGCCGGGCATGGCGGAGTCTCCTGGTCGGTGTGGGTGAGTGCGGGCCGTCGGTGGAGCGGTTGCTCAGTGCCCGGGGCGGCGGTTGCGGACCTGAGGCGGGCTCGCCTGTTCATGCGCGCTCGGCGTCCCGGCGCCGGGCCGGTGCCAGCCGGTGCCGTCGGTTGCCGACCGCCCCCATGAACCATCGTTCCCCCCGTGTCGCGGAGCACGATGTCCGTGCCCGCGGCGCGATCAAGGGCCCCCCTGAGCCTTGTGCGCATCGCGCAAGCCTGCGCGTCCGGCCGCAACCCACGACGACGGACAGGTGAAGGACGAACGAACACGCTTGCCCTGGGCGACCGTTGAGCCTGATGCGGCTCAACCCGTTCGGTGCCGCGTCTGTCAGACCCTGGACCGTGTTCCCACATGCGCCGGACCGCTGACGCGGTGGGGGCTAGGATCGCGCCGTTGCCGGCCCGGTGTTGGTGATCGAGTTGCCCGCGGTGCCCTCCGCCGCGGTGGTCGGACGACTCCGCGACATGCTGGCGGGTATCTCGGCCTGGTTCGAGGAGCGGCGTCCCGGCTTCTACGACGTCAACGTCTTCGCGGACCGTATGGGCCCTGTGGAGCCCGGGGAGGCCGACTTGCGCCGGCCTTTCCTGGTGTCCGTGATGGGGCCCGGCATCGGGGACGAGGAGACCTTCGAAGCCGAGCATGAGGACGGGCCTGATCTGGAACCACTCGTCGGGTTCCGCCCCACGCATGCCGTGAACGTCATGGCCGGGTGCAACGACCGGATCGATCACGTCGCCACGGCCTTGTTGACGGCTTCCATCATGGACGTGGTCGGGGGCGTGGCCGGTGTCGAGCTGTGGGACGGCCAGATGCCCGTCGTGGCGGGCCTTCCCGGTGTGCTGGCGATGACGGACGATGCGTGGCCGACCGCGTTCGCCACAGCGGAGTTCCTGCGTGCGTGGGCAGCGCGGCCGGGCTTCCGGCTCCTCAAATAACCAGGGGCGCCGCCGGGGACGGCCCGCGCTGCTGACCGGCCGCCCGAGTGGCCCGCTGGCGCACCCGCACGGCGGCGCCCGGTCAGGGAGCCTTTGGGGGGCGGATCCAGCCGATGGAGCGTTCGACGGCGCGTTTCCAGCAGTCGTACTCGGCCTCGCGTTCCGCGGGTTCCATCGCGGGCAGCCACTGGGCCGCGCGGTGCCAGTTGCGGCGCAGGACCTTCAGGTCGGGCCAGTAGCCGGCGGCGAGGCCGGCGGCGTAGGCGGCGCCGAGGGAGACGGTCTCGGCGACCATGGGGCGCACCACGGGGACGTCGAGGACGTCGGCGAGGAACTGCATGAGGAGGTTGTCGGCGGTCATGCCGCCGTCGACCTTGAGTTCCTTCAGGGCGATCGAGGAGTCGGCGTTCATCGCGTCGACGACCTCGCGGGTCTGCCAGCCCGTGGCCTCCAGGACGGCGCGGGCCAGGTGGCCCTTGGTGATGTAGGAGGTGAGGCCGACGATGACGCCGCGGGCGTCGCTGCGCCAGTGCGGGGCGAAGAGCCCGGAGAAGGCGGGGACGATGTAGCAGCCGCCGTTGTCCTCGACCGTGCGGGCCAGCGTCTCGATCTCCGGCGCGCTGTTGATCAGGCCGAGGCGGTCCCGGAACCACTGGACGAGCGAGCCCGTGACGGCGATCGGGCCCTCCAGCGCGTAGACCGCGGGCTGTCCGTCGATCTTGTACGCGATGGTGGTGATCAGCCCGTGGTTCGAGCGCACGAGCCGGTCGCCGGTGTTGAGCAGCAGGAAGCTGCCGGTGCCGTACGTGCACTTCGCCTCGCCGGGGGAGAAGCAGGTCTGCCCGAACAGGGCGGCCTGCTGGTCGCCGAGGGCGGCGGCCAGGCGGACTCCGGGGAGCACGGCCTTGGCCTCGCCGTAGACCTCGGCCGAGGCGCGGATCTCCGGGAGCATCGCGCGGGGCACGCCGAAGAAGTCCAGCAGCTCGTCGTCCCAGGCCAGCGAGCGGAAGCTCATCAGCATGGTGCGGCTGGCGTTGGTGACGTCGGTGATGTGCAGGCCGCCGTCCGGGCCGCCGGTGAGGTTCCACAGCAGCCAGGTCTCCATCGTCCCGAAGAGCACCTCGCCGTTCGCGGCGCGTTCCCGCAGTCCGGGGGAGTGCTCGAAGAGCCAGCGCAGCCGGGGGGCGGAGAAGTAGGTGGAGGGCGGCAGGCAGCACCGTTCCATGAAGAATTCCGCCCCGGGGTCCCGCAGCAGCTCGTCGACGAGGGGGCCGGTGCGGGTGTCCTGCCAGACGATGGCCCGGCTCAGCGGGGTGCCGGTGGCGCGGTCCCACACGACGGCGGTCTCCCGCTGGTTCGCGATCCCGATGGCGGCGACCTCCTCGGGGGTGATGCCGGCCTCGGACAGTGCCTGCGGGACCACGCGCTGGAGGTTGCGCCAGATCTCCAGGGCGTCGTGCTCCACCCACCCGGGCTTGGGGAAGTGCTGCTGGTGCTCGCGCTGGGCGACCGCCACCAGGCGGCCGCGATGGTCGAACAGGATGCATCGGGTGGAGGTGGTGCCCTGGTCGATGGACAACACATACCGTTCAACCATGTCGGGGGCCTGCCTTCCGATGCGTTCGGGGCCAGCTGGGCGACCTGCTACCAGCGGGCCGCGCCCAGGTCTCTGGAGATCGCCCGTGCCGCCTCCCGGAGCAGGGTGACCATGGCCGGTTGCGGCCGGCCCTTGGAGTCGCAGATCCGCTCGACGGGGCCGGAGACCCCGATCGCGCCCACCACCAGCCCGCCGTGCCCCCGGATGGGTGCCGCGACGCTCGCCTCGCCCATCGACATCTCCTGCACCTCCGCGCCCCAGCCCTGCTCGCGGACCTCGGTGAGGGCGCGCTGGAGGTCGTCGGGGTCGGTCAGGGTGTGCCGGGTGTACGCCTCCAGCCCGGCGGCGACCGCCGCTTCCACGGGGCTGGCCCCGAACGCCATCAGCACCTTGCCGAGGGCGGAGGCGTGCAGCGGCAGCAGTACCCCCATGTCGAGGGTCTGCAGGCTGTCGTCGGGGCGGAAGACGTGGTGGACGATGAGCACCTGGCCCTCCAGGGGGGTGCCCAGCCGTACCGCCTCGCCGCTGCGCGCGGCCAGGGCGTCGGCCCAGTTGATGGAGCGCGATCGCAGGTCGTTGACGTCCAGGTAGCTGCTGCCCAGGTGCAGCAGGGCGGCGCCGAGCTGGTACTTCCCGGTCGCGGGGTCCTGCTCGACGAAGTCGACGTGCTGGAGGGTGCGCAGAATTCCGTGGGCGGTGCCCTTCGCCAGTCCCAGCGAGGCCGCCACCTCGCCGAGTCCCAGTCGGCGGGAGCCGCCGGCCAGCAGACGCAGGATCGCCGCCGCCCGTTCGATGGACTGGAGCGGGCCGGCCATGTATCGATCGTAGCCCGGCTGTTACGGGTCGGCAGCGGACGCGCTCCCGGAGGCCCCGGGGCGGGCGGATTGCGGCGTTCGGTAATGCCGACCCGGTTTCATTGCCCTTCGCCGGGTCTGTCAATACCGTTCCCACGACGCCCGGGTGCCCACGCCCGGCCGGGCCCCTCGGAGGGAGGACACATGGCGGCGGAGCCGAACACGATGCCGCAGCGTGAAGACGTGCACGTGGCCCCGCTCTCGCACATCCCCGGCGCCCTGTCCGTCGTGCGCCGGCGGGTGCGCGCGGTACTGGCCGACTGGAACCTCTGCCCCGAGCTGGCCGAGGACGTGCTCCTGGTGGTCTCCGAGCTGACCACCAACGCGATCGTGCACGCCCTGGGGCCCGCGACCCTGCGGGTGTCGTGGACCGCGCTGGACGGTCTGAGCGCCCTGCACATCGAGGTGACCGACTCCGGGCCGGCCAACCCCTGCGGGCCGCCCGGCGGCATCGACCCGGACGAGCACGGCCGGGGGCTCGGCATCGTCAAGGCACTGTCCGCCCGCTACGGCATGCGCACCGACTGCGAGGGCGTCACCCGCTGGGCGGAGCTCCCCGTGCGGGTGGTCGCCGCCTGATCCCGGGCCCGCCGGGCGTCACCCGAGGTAGGCCGGTGCCAGCGCGGCCGTGGCCATCCGCCGCGCCTTCCCGGTGCCGTCGGCCGGCACCGTCCACAGGTCGGCGCCGAAGTCGCCGGCGAGGGCGTAGACGATCGTGCGGTCGTCCCGCCAGACGACCTGGTCGTCCACGCTGCGCTCCTCCGCGAGCGGGCGCTCGCGCATTGTGGCGAGGTCCAGCACGTACAGGCGCCACGGGGCGTCGGGGGACAGGCCCGCGACGCGCCTCTTGAAGACCAGGCGGGTGCCGTCGGGGGACATCGAGGGGCATTCCACGTTGCTGCGCAGGGTGCGCACGCTCCGGGCCGCGACGTCGCCGCGCACCAGGTAGGTGCGGCCCGCGGTGCCCAGGGTGGCGTAGAAGTGCCCGTCGTCGGCGAAGGTCACGCCCCAGAAGTTGACGTCGGCCGCGTGGTAGGGCTTGCCGTCCTTGGTGATCGAGAAGTCCTCCAGGTTCTGGCGCAGGTCCCAGGTGCGCGTGTCGAGGACGGAGGTGCGGGTGGAGAAGTTGGTGCCGGCGTAGGAGTCGCCGCCGACGAAGACCGTCCAGGCGACCATGCGGCCGCTGGGGGAGACCCGGGCCCGGGTGGGGATGCCGGCCAGCGGGTAGCGGCGCAGCTCCTTCAGGTGCGCGTCGAGCACGACCGCCCGGTAGGAGTCCTGGACGGCGCCGTGCACGGCCTGGAGGCAGATGCCGGTGCCGGCTGCCGCGTAGAAGCGCAGGCACTTGGTGCCGGAGGCGGTACGGGCGCCGGTGGGGTCGTCGGCGGGGACCGTGGCGAGCTCGTCGCGGTGCGGTCCCCAGGCCATGTTCCGGAAGACCATGCGGGGCGCGTCCGGCGCGAGCGAGACGCTGCCCTCGGTGACGGCGGGACCGCCCGCCTGGGGGCGGTCCTTCTCGGCGGCCCGGTCCGCGGCGTGCAGCACGGCCGCCGCCGCGACGGCGGCCAGCACCGCCACCGCCGCAAGCAGCACGAGCAGGCGGTTCCGGTTGCTGAGGGGGGCGCTCTGGGCGCTGTCCATGCGCAGCCTTTCTGTGGGGTTCAGGAGGCCGGGGCCGGCGGGGCTGCCGGGGCTGCCGGGCGCAGCCACACCGCGCAGGCCGCGCACCCGGCCAGGGCCACGGCGGCGCAGGTCAGGGCCGTACGGTCGCCCCAGGCGGTCCAGGCGGCGCCGAAGGCCAGGGACGCGGCGAAGCGGGCCGCGGCCTGACCGGTCTGGATGAGGGCGAGCCCGGCGCCGCGCTGCTCGGCGGGCACGGCGGTGGAGGCGGCGGCCATCAGGACGCCGTCCGTGGCGGCGTAGAAGGTGCCGTGCAGCAGCAGCACGAGGACGGCGGGCCCGTGCGCGAGCAGCAGGGCGTACGCGCCGAGCAGCGCCACGTGCCCGGCGAGGAACATCCGCCAGCGCCCCAGCCGGTCGGCGAGCCGCCCCAGCGGGATCGCGAGCAGCAGGAAGGCCGCCGCCGTGCCCAGCGGCATCAGCGCGAACCACCGGTCGGGCACCCCGAGGCGGTGCTGGAGCAGCAGGTAGACGAAGGAGTCGCTGACCGTCGACAGCCCGAGCAGGGTGGCGCAGATCGTCAGCCGCCGGACGTCCGGCCGCCGCAGCAGTGCCACCGACGCGCGCAGCGAGGGCTGTGCGGCGGCGGCCGCGGGGGCCGCCGGGTCCGCGGCGGGCTTCATCCGGCCGCCGGGGACGAAGAGCAGCAGCACGACCACGCCCACCGCGGCCACGCAGAAGCTGACCGTGAAGACCGCGTCGTAGCCGTCGGCCGCCTGCCGCAGGATGAGGAAGGCGACCAGCGGGCCGAGCAGCGCCCCGGCGGTGTCCATCGCGCGGTGCACGCCGAAGGCCCGCCCGCGCGTCTCGGGCGTGGAGGAGAGCGAGATCAGGGCGTCGCGCGGCGCCGTGCGCAGCCCCTTGCCGGTGCGGTCGACGGCGAGGACCGCGCCGATCAGCGGCAGGCTGTGGACCAGCAGCAGGGCCGGCTTGCACACCGCCGACAGGCCGTAGCCGAAGGCGGCGACGGCCTTGTGGCGGCCGCCGCCGCGGTCGGCGAGGTGGCCGCCGACCAGCCGCACCAGCGCGCTGAAGCCGTTGTAGACGCCGTCGAGCAGGCCGAAGCCGAGCGGTGACAGGCCGAGCCCGGCGACGAGGTAGAGCGGCAGTACGGCCGTGACCATCTCCGACGAGACGTCGGTGATGAGGCTGACCGTGCCGAGGACGAGGACCGTGGGGGCGACGGCGGCCGCGACCCGAGGCCCGGGACGCGTCGCGTCCCGGGCCTCGCTGCCGGCGGCGCCGCGGCTGTCCGCGACGTACACGCTCAGCTCGCCCAGATGCCGGTGATGTCGGAGGCGGAGGCGGCGTTGCCCGCGTGCGTGGTGAGACCGGCGAGGTCCTCCAGCGTGCGGAGCATGTTGTAGTGGTTGTAGGTCGTCGCCGAGGTCGAACCGGCCCTGACCGGCTGCCCGTACAGGACCGTCGGGATGCGGTTGCCCGCCAGGCGGTTGTCCTCGTCGAAGGTGACGACGAGGACGCTGTTGTGGGTCTTGGCCCAGGTGGCGTAGGCGCCCAGCTTGTTCTTCACCCAGGTGTCGCCGGTGGAGACGGAGCAGTCGTGCATGTCGCTGCACAGGTTCGGCGTGACGAAGGAGACCTTCGGCAGCGTGGTGAAGTCCGTCGGGAACTGCGTGAAGGTCTTCGCCGTCGACGTCGGGACGTTGCTGAAGGCGAACCACGGGTTGTGCTTGCGCGCGTAGTCGCCGCTGCTGCAGGTGGTGGAGCCCTGGCTCGGCAGCGTCTCGTTGTAGCTGGCCCAGCTCTTGCCCGCGGCGATCAGCTCGGAGGCGAGGTTGGCGGCCTTGCTGAAGCCGGGGGTGTAGCAGCCGTCGTCGGTGACGCCCTGGTTGCCGCCCGAGAAGATCTGCATGTAGTTGGGCTGGCTCGGGTGCGTGACGCCGTACGACTGCGTGAGGCTGGCGCCGCCGGCCTTCAGCGTGTTGTTGATGTACGGGGCGCTGGAGCTGCCGATGACCTGGTTGTAGGCGTGGTTCTCCATCATCACCACGACCACGTGGTCGGGGTTGGGCACGCTGCCCGCGGCGTGGGCGGTCTCGGCGCCGCCGAGGGCGGCCCACAGGCCGAGCGAGGCGGCGGCGAGGCCGCAGGCGGATGCGAGTGCGGTGACAGTGCGGCGGGGACTGGACAGGGACCAGCCGGACACGACGGACCTCCGGGGCGGGGGACAGAGAGTGGCGCCGCGCCAGGTTAGGAGGGGGCCGCGGAAGCCGGAAGCGCTCCGCAGATGAAGGTACGTCGAACGCTCCGTAGGACCGGGAACCGGGAGGTCAAGGGCAGGCAAAGGGCCCGGGAGGCGCGCAACTCGCGCCTCCCGGGCCCTCGCTGTCGGAGCGTCACCTCAGGTCATTTGACGTAGGTGATGCCGTCCGTGGTGATGGTCGGGCGGCCCGAGGTGCCGACCACGACGATCTTCAGGGTGTGCTTGGCGCTGGTGCTCCAGGCGGTGGACCAGATGGTCTGCCGGTACAGCGTGCTGGAGGACTTCAGCTCCACGGTGGCGGTCTTCTTGCCGTCCACGTAGACGTACGCCTGTCCCGAGGTCGAGGCCCGCGAGACCACCCAGCCGACCGAGCGCCCGGTGAACGTCCAGGTGAGCGAGGCGTTCTTGGAGCTGGAGGTGAGCGACTTGCCGCCCAGGTAGCTGGTGGAGCTCTTCGCGGACCACGTTCCGCTCTTGACCGCCGAGGTCTCCTGGACGATCGCCGCCGTGCGGCTCACCGAGGCGGTGCCGTAGTTGCCGGCCATGTCGGTGGCCTTGAGACCGTAGGTCACGGCGCTGCCGGCCTTGCCCGCGGTGCTCCAACTCGTCGTCGTGGGACCGAAGGAGGCGGCGCTCGGCGAGGTCCCCGCGGAGCCCTTGAGCACCGTGTTGTCGGCCGCCTTCCAGGTCACCGTGACCGGCACCGAGGTGTCGGACACCCCGGCGTTGCGGATTTTCACCTCGGGGGCGGTGGTGAACGTGGGCTTGGTGGTGTCGCCGACGATCGTGTAGGAGGTCGCCGCTTTGGTGACCTTGTTGCTTATGTGCACGGTCTGCACCGTGACGGTGTGCTTGCCTGCCGGGACGGTGATTGCCGCTGAGGTGGCCGTGCGGCCGGCAGTGGTCACCACTTTGCCGTCCACCAGGACCTGGAAATTCTTGATGACGGCGGCCGGAGTGGATTCCTTCCAGGCGACGGTGGCCGTGCCCTTGGTGTAATACGCGGATCCGGAGAGTGTGGCGCCGCCGGAGACGCCGTTCAGCGTCGGCGCTGCAGCTGGGCCGGCCGCATATTGCCTGATGGTCGGGAGCTTGGCGTACAGATCCTCGCCGGGGCACTCAGTTGCGTACCCGTCGCGATGGCCGGAGATGGGGAAGAACGCTTTGCCATTGACGATCTGTGTCTTGGTGCTCGGATTGGGAGGAATATTGGCGAAGCCGAGCTTCCAGGCGGCGAGGGCCGAGACCGAGCCGAGCATCGCCGAGCTGATGACCGTGGGCTTGGTGACGGTCTTGTCGGTCTGGTAGTAGCCAAGGACCGCGATGCCCGCGGTGCCGGTGTTGTAACCCTCCGTCTGGGCACCCACCACGGCACGGTCCACACCGCCGTAGCGGCCCTCGTAGATCGTGCCGCACTTGTCGACGAGGAAGTTGTATCCGATGTCACGCCAAGGCTCGGGCTTCATCTGCAGGTGGTACGCGTAGATGCCCCGGATGATGCTCGGCGAGTCGGAGCAGTTGTAGTCGCCGCTGTGGGTCTTGGGATCGTAGGTCGCCGCATGGTGCACAAACACGACCGACACTTGCGGTGCGTACGCGGGCTCCGTCTGCTCACGGATGCTCTCGTTGGCCCCCCATCCCGCGCGCGTCACGATGACCGGTTTGGGGATGCTCGAAGTGGGCGGCGGTGTGGACGCTGACGTGGAGGGGGACGACGACGGCGACGCCGTCTGCGGCGCGCTGGTGCTCGGCGAGGCGCCGGTGGACGTTGCCGATGCGGTCGGCGAAGTCGATGCCGTGGCCGGGGGCTCGGTCGTGGAGGACGGCGGCGTCTCGGACGGCGGCGTCGTGGAGGCGTCTGCACTGGGAGAGGCAGATCCCTCGGAGTCGGCGGCGAAAGCGGCCGGCGCCATTGCCACGTCCACACTGCTCTTCTCGTCGTTCTCGCCGACGAGGGCCAGATGCAGCCCCTTGGGGAGGCCGGCGGCGCCCTTGTCCGACCGCACGCGGACCTGCACGCCGTCGGACCATCCCACCCACAGGGGAGGCGTGCCGCCGACAGCGGCGGCCTCTGCCGCGTCCGGGGCGTCGTCGGTGTGGGTCTCGATCCCGAACCAGTCGGACCACTGGCCGCTCTTCACGGCCCGGGTACGCACTTCCACTGTGCCGTCGAGCTGAGACTTCGGATCGTCCCAGGTGACCCCCAGCGTTCCGAACCTCTCTGTGCGCTGCTGAGGCAAGGCGCGCTCGTCGCCGTCGCCGGAGAGTGCCAGAGCGTGCACCTGGGTATGCACCGGCTTCTTCGCGTCGGCCGATGAGGCGGTTCCCTTCGGACCGCCGGCCACCGACGCGACGGTCACGACGCCGGCCCCTCCGAGCACGACCGCCCCGACCGCGAGCCACGCTCGCCCGCGGAGACGTATTCGACGCATGTTCTTCCCCGCCCCGTTCCCACCCTTGGTAGCCGTGGGTACCGTTGGTTGCATTCCGAAACCTCTGAAACAGCTAGCGCTTTATACCAGAAGGGCCGGACCGGGCTCACATCGCCGGCCGACTGCCGACACGGGGGCAATACCGCCAGGTAACCAAGCCGGGACAGGGCGGATATTCTCTCTAGGACGATCAGCCCAGCCGGGGGTACCGGGAAAGGCAGGCGGAGTGCTGGAAGGGCGACGGGACACCAGGTTCGGGCGGCTGCTCAAACGGGGCTTCGCCGATGCCGTGGCCGCCGAAGGGCTGCTGGGCGGCGAGGAACTGGGGTCCGTCGGCAACGACCCGGTGCTCCTGGACGCCCTGGGCGCCACCGCGGACCCGGACCAGGCGCTGACCGGGCTCGTCCGGCTGGTGGAGGCCCTGGACGAGGGCGAGCGCCGCACCCTGCTCGACACGATCACCGCCGCCAAGCCGCTGCGCGACCGGCTGCTCGGGGTGCTGGGCGCCTCCGAGGCGCTGGGCGACCACCTGACCCGGCACCCGCGCGACTGGCACGCCCTGGTGACCTACGAGCACGCCGATCTCCACCCGGGGACAACGGAGTTCGAACGCGGCCTGCGCGCCGCCGCCGACCCCGACGCGCTGCGGGCCGCCTACCGGCGCTGCCTGCTGGGCATCGCCGCCCGCGACGTGTGCGGCACCAGCGACCTCGTGCAGACCGCCGCCGAGCTGGCCGACCTGGCGACCGCGACCCTGCGCGTCGCGCTGTCGATGGCCGAGGCGGAGGCCCCCGCCGACGCCGCGCAGTGCCGGCTCGCGGTGATCGCCATGGGCAAGTGCGGCGGCCACGAACTCAACTACATCTCCGACGTGGACGTCATCTTCGTCGCCGAGGCGCGGGCCGAGACCGAGGGCCTGGAGGACGAGGCCAGGGCGGTCCAGGCGGCCACGCGGCTGGCCTCGCGCATGATGCGGATCTGCTCCGACACCACCGCCGAGGGCAGCATCTGGCAGGTCGACGCCAATCTGCGGCCCGAGGGCCGGCGCGGCCCCCTGGTGCGGACGCTCTCCAGCCACGTCGCGTACTACAAGAGGTGGGCGAAGACCTGGGAGTTCCAGGCGCTGCTCAAGGCCCGCCCGGTCGCCGGCGACCCGGCGCTCGGCCAGGCGTACGTCGAGGCCCTCTCGCCGATGGTGTGGCAGGCCGCCGAACGCGACCACTTCGTGCCGGACGTGCAGGAGATGCGGCGCCGCGTCGTGGAGAACATCCCCGTCGCGCACGTGGACCGGGAGCTCAAGCTGGGCCCCGGCGGGCTGCGGGACGTGGAGTTCGCGGTGCAGCTCCTCCAGCTGGTGCACGGCCGCACCGACCCCGCGCTGCGCAGCGGCACGACCTTGACCGCGCTCGCCCAGCTCGCCGCCGGCGGCTACGTGGGGCGGGCGGACGCCGCGGCGCTCGACGCCTCGTACCGCTTCCTGCGGACGATGGAGCACCGCATCCAGCTGCAGAAGCTGCGCCGCACCCATCTCGTGCCCGAGGACGAGACGGACCTGCGCCGGCTCGGCCGCTCCCTGGGGTTCCGCGCCGACCCCGTCACCGAGCTGCACCGGGAGTGGAAGCGGCACGCCCGTGAGGTGCGCCGTCTGCACGAGAAGCTCTTCTACCGGCCGCTGCTGGACGCCGTGGCGCAGCTCGCGCCCGGCGAGGTCGGCCTCAGCCCGGACGCCGCCAAGCAGCGCCTGGAGGCGCTCGGCTACGCCGATCCCGCCGCCGCCCTGCGCCACCTGGAGGCGCTGGCCTCCGGGGTGAGCCGCAAGGCCGCCATCCAGCGCACGCTGCTGCCGGTGCTGCTCGGCTGGTTCGCCGACTCCGCCGATCCGGACGCGGGCCTGCTGAACTTCCGCAAGGTCAGCGACGCGCTGGGCCGCACCCCCTGGTACCTGCGGCTGCTGCGCGACGAGGGCGCCGCCGCCGAGAACCTCGCCCGGGTGCTGTCCTCGGGGCGGCTCGCCCCCGACCTGCTGATGCGGGCCCCCGAGGCGGTCGCCCTCCTCGCCGACGACGAGGGACTGCAACCGCGTTCCCGGGCCGCCCTCGACCAGGAGGTGCTGGCCGCCGTCCACCGCGCCGGCTCCGCCGAGCAGGCCGTGGCCGCCGTGCGCGGCGTCCGGCGCCGCGAGCTGTTCCGTACCGCCGCGGCCGATGTGACCGGGGTCCACCGGGGGGCGCCCGACGCGGTGGGCGCGGCCCTCACCGACGTCAACGCCGCCGCCGTCGCGGGCGCGCTGCAGGCCGCCGTCAACGCCGTCGAGGCGGCGGACGGCGAGCCGCTGCCGACCCGCTTCGCGGTCATCGGCATGGGCCGCTTCGGCGGTCACGAACTCGGCTACGGCTCCGACGCCGACGTCCTGTTCGTGCACGAGCCGTACGAGGGCGTGGAGGAGCACCACGCCTCCCGCACGGCGGTGAAGGTCGCCAACGAACTGCGGCGCCTGCTGCAGATCCCCACCACCGATCCGCCCCTCCTCATCGACGCCGACCTGCGCCCGGAGGGCAAGAGCGGCCCCCTGGTGCGCACGCTGGCCTCGTACGCCGCGTACTACCGGCGCTGGTCGCTGGCCTGGGAGAGCCACGCGCTGCTGCGGGCCGAACACGTGGCGGGCGACGAGCAGCTGGGCGCGCGCTTCATGGAGCTCGCGGACCCGCTGCGCTACCCGGCCGGGGGACTGACGGAGGAGGCGGTCCGCGAGATCCGCCGTCTCAAGGCCCGCATGGAGTCCGAGCGCCTGCCGCGCGGCGCCGACCCGACGACGCACGCCAAGCTGGGGCGGGGCGGGCTCAGCGACGTCGAGTGGACGGTGCAGCTCTTCCAGTTGCAGCACGGCGCGCGGATCCCGGGCCTGCGGACGACCCGTACCCGGCCCGCGCTCGCCGCGGCGACGGAGGCGGGCCTGCTCGGCGCGGAGGACGCCGAAGTCCTCGACGCCGCCTGGGTGCTGGCCGGCCGCGTCCGCAACGCCGTGATGCTCGTCCGCGCCCGCCCCGGCGACACCTTCCCGGGGGACGGCAGGGAACTCGCCGCGGTCGGCCGCCACCTCGGGTACGAACCCGGGCACGTCGGCGACATGGTGGAGGACTACCGCCGGACAACCCGCCGCGCCCGTGCGGTGGTGGAGCGCCTCTTCTACGACGCCCAGCAGTGATGCCGGGGGGCGCGACCGTCCCGCCCCGCCCGCGCGGCACTACGCGGTGGCGACCCGTACCTGGCGCGGGAGCTTGTACGCCAGCCCCCCGTAGACCGCCCAGGAGGCGGCGAAGCCGACCGTGAGGCAGGCGGTGCCGCCGGCCGCGTCCAGCCAGAAGTGGTTGGCGGTGGACACGATCACGAGCAGGGTGGTGACGGGGTAGAGCACCCCGAGCACCCGGACCCAGGTGTGCCGCGCCAGCATGGCGACCGTGATGCCGCACCACAGCGACCACCCGATGTGCATCGAGGGCATGGCCGCGTACTGGTTGGACACGTGCGCCAGGTCGCCGGAGGCCATCGAGCCCCATGTGTGGTGGATCCGCACGGTGTCGATGAAGCCGCTGCCCATCAGCCGCGGCGGCGCGAGCGGGAAGAAGTAGTACCCCAGCAGTGCGATGCCGGTCGTCACGAACAGCACCAGCCGGGTCGGGGCGTAGCGCCCGGGGTGCCGGCGGAAGAGCCAGACGAGCACCGCGAGAGTTACCACGAAGTGCAGCGTGGCGTAGTAATAGTTCATCCCGACGATGAGCCACGTTACCGAATTCACGGCATGGTTGATCGCGTGCTCGAAGGCGAGGCCGAAGGACTGCTCCAGGTCCCACACCCGGTCCGCGTTGCGCATGGCCGCTGCCTGCTGTTCGGGCACGGCGTTGCGCACGAGTGAGTAGATCCAGTAGCTGACGGCGATCAGCAGGATCTCGAACCACAGCCGTGGTCGGCGTGGTGCCAGCCGCCCGTTGCCCGTCGTCGCTCCATCGGCGTCACGGGAATCGATGGAGCGCGGCGGGGCTGCCGTTGCGGCTCGGCGTGCCAGGATCTTCGCGGTCGATTCCCCCATGGGGGGATAGTCTGCCATGCGGGGGTAGGCCGTCCGATCAGCCCCCGGTCGGATTCCGTGCATCCTGCGTACGCCTCCAGGCCGACTGCTGTACCGGTACGGCTGCCCCGGCCCCGGGACCTGATGCCGTCGAACCGCGTACGACCAGTTCAGGCAGGAAGACGAACTCGCTGTGCGGGGCCGGGGTGCCCCCGACCTCCTCCAGCAGCGCGCGCACCGCGGCCTGGCCCATGGCCGTGACCGGCTGGCGGATCGTGGTGAGCGGCGGATCGGTGAACGCGATGAGCGGGGAGTCGTCGAACCCGACGACCGAGACGTCACCGGGCACCGACAGGCCGTGCTGCCGGGCGGCCCGGACGGCGCCGAGCGCCATCATGTCCGAGGCGCAGACCACGGCGGTGCAGCCGGCCCCGATCAGCCCCGAGGCGGCCGCCTGGCCGCCCTCCAAGGTGAACAGCGAGTGCTGGATGCGTTCCTCGGCGAGCCGTGCCGGTATGCCGAGCACCTGGTCCATGCTGCGCAGGAAGCCCTCGATCTTGCGCTGCACCGGGACGAAGCGCTTGGGCCCGACCGCCAGGCCGATCCGCTCGTGCCCGAGCGACGCCAGATGAGTGACGGCCAGCCGCATCGCGCCCCGGTCGTCGGGGGACACGAACGGCGCCTTGATCCGGTCGGAGAACCCGTTGATGAGGACGAAGGGCACGCCCTGGCCGTGCAGCCGGTCGTAGCGCTCCATGTCGGCGGTGGAGTCGGCGTGCAGGCCGGAGACGAAGATGATCCCGGCGACACCGCGCTCGACGAGCATCTCCACGAGTTCGTCCTCGGTGGAGCCGCCCGGCGTCTGGGTGGCCAGCACCGGGGTGTATCCCTGGCGGGTCAGCGCCTGGCCGATGACCTGGGCGAAGGCCGGGAAGATGGGGTTCTCCAGCTCGGGCGTGATGAGCCCGACGAGCCCGGCGCTGCGCCGGCGCAGCCGGACCGGCCGTTCGTAGCCGAGCAGATCGAGTGCGGTCAGCACGGATTGGCGGGTTGCCGCGGAGACCCCGGGCTTGCCGTTGAGAACCCGGCTGACCGTCGCTTCGCTCACCCCCGCCTGGGCTGCGATGTCGGCAAGCCTTGCGGTCACAGGATTGGACTGTACCGGTCGCATCTCAGATCGCCCACCAGATGCACGAATGGGCCGGAAGACGGATGTTTCCGCCGGTGGTTCCCAACGGCTCGCTGGAGAGCACCGGCCGCCCGGGAACGGGCAGTTCGACGGGCGTGGAGCGGGTGTTGACGGTGCAGACCAGGCCGGGCCGGGAGAGGGCCAGCACACCCTGCGGGGCGTCCAGCCACCGCATCGGGCCGTCGCCGAGACCGGGCAGTTCGCGGCGCAGCCGCAGGGCCGCGCGGTACAGCTCCAGCGTGGACGCCGGGTCCCCGGTCTGGGCCTCGACGCTCAGGCCGGCCCAGGAGGCGGGCTGCGGCAGCCAGCTGCCGCCGCTGCCGAAACCGTACGAACCGCCTTCCGCCGTCCACGGGATCGGCACCCGGCAGCCGTCGCGCAGTCCGTCCTGCCCGTTGTCGCGGAAGAAGGAGGGGTCCTGGCGGACCTCGTCCGGCAGGTCGGCGACCTCGGGCAGGCCCAGTTCCTCGCCCTGGTAGACGTACACCGAGCCGGGCAGCGCCAGCATCAGCATCGCCGCGGCCCGCGCGCGGCGCAGCCCGGTGGCGCCGCCGCCGTAGCGGGTGACATGGCGGACCACGTCGTGGTTGGAGAGCACCCAGGTGGTGGGGGCGCCGACGGAGACGGTGGCGGCCAGCGACTCGTCGATGACCGCGCGCATGGCGGCGGCGTCCCAGGCGCAGCGCAGGAAGTGGAAGTTGAAGGCCTGGTGCAGTTCGTCGGGACGCACGTAGAGCGCCATGCGTTCGGGGGTGGGCGCCCAGGCCTCGGCGACGCCGATGCGCCGGCCCGGGTAGCCGTCGAGCAGCCGCCGCCAGGAGCGGTGGATCTCGTGCACGCCGTCCTGGTCGAAGAACGGCAGCACCTGGGAGCCGATCAGCTTGACCTGTTCCTTGTGCCCGATGTCGGGCAGGCCCGGGGCCTTGACCATGCCGTGGGCGACGTCGACGCGGAAGCCGTCGACGCCGAGGTCGAGCCAGAAGCGCAGGATCTGCTCGAACTCCTCCCGCACTTCGGGGTGCTCCCAGTTGAGGTCGGGCTGCTCGGGCGCGAACAGGTGCAGGTACCAGTCGCCGTCGGGCACGCGGGTCCAGGCCGGGCCGCCGAAGACCGACTCCCAGTCGTTGGGCGGCAGTTCGCCGTTCGCGCCCTTGCCGGGACGGAAGTGGTAGCGCTCGCGGGCCGGACCCCCGTGCCGGTCCGCGAGCGCGGCCCGGAACCACGCGTGCCGGTCGGAGGTGTGGTTCGGGACGACGTCCACGATCACCCTCAGACCCAGTTCGTGCGCGGTCCGGACGAGGTCGTCGGCGTCCGCGAGGGAGCCGAAGAGGGGGTCCACGGTCCGGTAGTCGGCGACGTCGTAGCCGCCGTCGGCCTGCGGGGAGGCGTAGAAGGGGGTCAGCCAGACGGCGTCGGCCCCCAGCTCCGCCAGGTAGGGCAGCCGCGCCCGGGCGCCGGGCAGGTCGCCCACGCCGTCGCCGTCGCCGTCCGCGAAGGAGCGCACGTACACCTGGTAGATGACGGCACTGCGCCACCAGCCGGGGTCCGAGGCCTCGGAGCGGTCCGCGGCCGCGGGGGCCGCGCCGTGGACGACGGGGGCGAGCTCTTGGGTCATGTCGGTCCCTCGTGAGTCGGCGCCGGTTCCTGCCGATGATTCCCATCCACCGCCCGATCGGCAATGCCTTTCAAAATTTTGCGGAAGATGGCGTAATGACTTCCAGGTCGTCGTGCTTCCTCCCGCACGTCTCCTCTCGGCAACTGCCGGGACACACCGACGTAACGATCGGAAGATCTTGCAAGTCTTTGCTGCAAGGTCTTTCCGGAAGCTTTCATCCCTGTTACGTTCCTCGACAGCCCGGCGGCCGCAACGGTGCAGTCGGCAGGGGGGACGCGGCGACGCGCCCCGCACTATCACGGGCTTTCATCCTGGAGGAGATCACATGCGGCGTGGCATAGCGGCCACCGCGCTGGTTGCGGCGCTCGGGCTCGCGGCGACGGCTTGCGGCGGCGACAGCGGCAGTGACAAGGCCGACGGTCCCGTCACCATCACCTGGTGGGACACCTCGAACGCCACCAATGAGGCGCCGACCTACCAGGCCCTGGTGGCGGACTTCGAGAAGGCGAACTCGAAGATCAAGGTCAAGTACGTCAACGTCCCCTTCGACGCGGCGCAGAACAAGTTCGACACCGCCGCCGGCAGCAAGGGCGCCCCCGACGTGCTCCGCTCCGAGGTCGGCTGGACGCCCGCGTTCGTCAAGAAGAGCTACTTCCTGCCGCTGGACGGCACCGAGGCCCTCGCCGACCAGGACAAGTTCCAGGCGTCCCTGCTCAAGCAGGCCCAGTTCGACGGCAAGACCTACGGTGTCCCCTTCACCACCGACACCCTGGCGCTGGTCTACAACAAGAAGCTCTTCCAGCAGGCCGGCATCGCCGAGGCCCCCAAGACCTGGGACGACCTGAAGGCCGCCGCCAAGACCATCAAGGCGAAGACCGGTGCCGACGGCTTCTGGCTGAACACCGCCTCCTACTACGCCCAGCCGTTTCTGTACGGCGAGGGCACCGACATGGTCGACACCTCCGCCAAGAAGATCACCGTCAACGGTGACGCCGCGGTCAAGGGCCTCACCACCTGGCAGAGCATGTTCTCCGGCGCCGGGCTGCACAAGGCCGACACCACCGCGGACGCGTACGCCCACATCCAGGACGCCTTCGTCAACGGCAAGGTCGCCGCGATCATCCAGGGCCCGTGGGAGATCACCAACTTCTACAAGGGCTCCGCGTTCGCCGACAAGGCCAACCTCGGCATCGCCCCGGTCCCGGCCGGCTCCGCCGGTTCGGCCGGCGCCCCCACCGGCGGCCACAACCTCGCCGTCTACGCCGGCTCGGACAAGGCCCACCAGGAAGCCGCGCTGAAGTTCGTGAACTTCATGACCTCGACGAAGAGCCAGACCACCATCGCACTGAAGAACTCCACGCTGCCGACCCGCTCGGACGCCTACACCGCGCAGGTGACCGCCGACCCGGGCGTCGCGGGCTTCCAGTCGGTGCTGTCCTCCGCCCAGCCGCGCCCCGAGCTGCCCGAGTACAGCTCGCTGTGGGGTCCGCTCGGCGACGAGCTGACCAAGGTCGCCGGCGGCAAGGAGCCGCTGGACAAGGGCCTGGACAACGCGGCCGTCGCGATGGCCAAGCTGCTGCCCGACTACAGCAAGTGATCCCCGCGGCCGCCGGCCCCGCCCCCGAACCGGGCGGGCCGGCGGCCACCGGCTGTCCTCCGCCGGAAGACGCCCCGCACGAAGCCCCGCACGACACCCCGTGGAGAAGGCCCCAACGATGACAGCCGCCGCCCCGGGCACGGTGCGCGAGTCCCGCGAAACGCGCGGATCGCGCCCCGGTCCGATCGAGCGCCTCAAGCGCTCCTACCAGAAGCACTGGTACGCGTACGCGATGATCGCCCCGGTGGTCGTCGTGCTCGGCGTCCTGGTGGGCTACCCGCTCGTCCAGGGCATGTACCTCACGCTCACCGACGCCAACAGCCTGAACTCGGCCCGCACCATCGGCGTCAACCACATCGACGCCACCTACCAGTTCATCGGCCTGCACAACTACGCCGACATCCTCTGGGGCCCGACCTCCTACGACCGCTTCTGGTCGCACTTCATCTGGACGGTGATCTGGACCGTGGTCTGCGTCGCCCTCCACTACGGCCTCGGCCTCGGCCTGGCACTGCTGCTCAACCAGAAGCTGCGCGGGCGCACCTTCTACCGGATGATGCTGATCCTGCCCTGGGCGGTGCCGACGTTCGTCACCGTCTTCTCCTGGCGGATCATGCTCGGCGACTCCGGGGTGGTGAACTCCGTCCTGGGGGGCCTGCACCTGCCGCAGCCGCAGTGGCTGGAGGACAGCACCTTCCAGCAGATCGCCGCGATCCTGGTCAACACCTGGGTGGGCGTGCCCTTCATGATGGTCTCGCTCCTCGGCGGTCTCCAGTCCATCCCGTCGGAGCTGTACGAGGCCGCCGAGATGGACGGCGCGAACGCCTGGCAGCGCTTCCGCAATGTGACCCTGCCCGGCCTGCGCTCGGTCAGCAGCACCGTCGTGCTGCTCGGCATCATCTGGACGTTCAACCAGTTCGCCATCATCTACCTGCTCTTCGGCAGCGGCGCGCCGGACGCGCAGATCCTCGTGACCTGGGCCTACCAACTCGGGTTCGGCCAGCAGCCGCGCGACTACGCGCAGTCCGCCGCCTACGGCGTGCTCCTGCTGTCGATCCTGGTCGTCTTCACCACCTTCTACCGCCGCTGGCTGGCCCGCCACGACCAGCTCGCCGCCTGAGGGGATCAGCATGAGCACCACGACCCAGACCACGATCCCGGGCCCCGGCCCCGATTCCTCCGGCGAGCCGCAGGGCGCCGCGCCGAAGAAGCGGCGTCCGGGCGGGTACCGCCGCGACCGCCGCAGCCGGACCGCCTCGGTGCTGTCGCACGGCGTACTGTCCGGCGCCAGCCTGATCGCGCTCTTCCCGATCGGCTGGCTGGTCTTCCTCTCCCTCGGCCCGGACAAGGACGACTACCTGCACCCCGGCCGGATCCTGGACAAGGCCGGCTTCTCCAACTACTCCTTCGTCCTGCAGCACACGGGCTTCCTCACCTGGTTCGGCAACACCCTGATCGTCGCGGGGGCCACCTGCCTCATCGGCGTGCTGATCGCGGCCACCACCGGCTACGCGGTCTCCCGGATGCGCTTCCCGGGCTACAAGAAGTTCATGTGGGCGCTGCTGATCACCCAGATGTTCCCGGTCGCCGTGCTCATGGTCCCGATGTACGTGATCCTCTCGGACCTGGGGCTGATCGACACCTACGGCGGCCTGATCCTCGTCTACTGCAGCACCGCCGTGCCGTACTGCGCGTGGATGCTCAAGGGCTACTTCGACACGATCCCCTTCGAGATCGACGAGGCCGGCCGCGTCGACGGGCTCAGCCCGTTCGGCACCTTCTGGCGGCTGGTGCTGCCGCTGGCCCGGCCCGGCCTGGCGGTGGCCGCCTTCTACACCTGCCTCACCGCCTGGGGCGAGGTCGCCTTCGCCACCACCTTCATGCTCGACGACGGCAAGTACACCCTCGCCGTCGGCCTGAGCAGCTTCGTCAGCGAGCACGACGCGCAGTGGAACTACATGGCCGCCACCGCGGTGCTCATCGCCATCCCCGTCAGCTTCGTCTTCTACCTCGTGCAGAAGCACCTGGTCACCGGCCTCACCGCCGGCGCGGCCAAGTCCTGACCGCACGCCCCGGGGCGCCCGGCCCGACCGGCCGGGCGCCCCGGCCCCGCCTTCCTCGCCGTACCGCGCCTCCACTCCTCCAAGGGATCACCATGACCCAGTACCTGGCGGACTCCACCCGTCACCCCCACGCCTCCGACCAGCCCGTGGCCGCCACGGACTGGTGGAGAGACGCGGTCATCTACCAGGTCTACCCCCGGAGTTTCGCCGACGGGAACGGCGACGGCATGGGCGACATCCCCGGCGTCCGCGAGCGCCTTCCGTACCTGCGCGACCTGGGTGTCGACGCGGTCTGGCTGAGCCCCTTCTACGCCTCCCCGCAGGCCGACGCCGGTTACGACGTCGCCGACTACCGGGCCATCGACCCGATGTTCGGCACCCTGCACGACGCCGACGGGCTGATCCGCGACGCCCACCGGCTGGGCCTGCGCATCATCGTCGACCTGGTCCCCAACCACTCCTCCGACCAGCACGAGTGGTTCAAGCAGGCGTTGCGCGAGGGCCCCGGCTCCCCGCTGCGGCAGCGCTACCACTTCCGTCCCGGCAAGGGCGGGAACGGCGAACTGCCGCCCAACGACTGGGAGTCGGTCTTCGGCGGCCCGGCCTGGACCCGCGCGGCCGACGGCGAGTGGTTCCTGCACCTGTTCGCGCCCGAGCAGCCCGACTTCAACTGGGAGCACCCGGCCGTCCAGGACGAGTTCCGCTCGATCCTGCGCTTCTGGCTGGACATGGGCGTCGACGGCTTCCGCATCGACGTCGCGCACGGCCTGGTGAAGGCCGACGGCCTGCCCGACATCGGCGCCCACGAGCAGCTCAAGCTGCTTGGCAACGATGTCCTGCCCTTCTTCGACCAGGACGGTGTGCACGAGGTCTACCGCTCGTGGCGGCGCATCCTCGACGAGTACCACGGCGAGCGCATCGCGGTCGCCGAGGCGTGGACCCCCACCGTGGAGCGCACCGCCAACTACGTCCGCTCCGACGAACTGCACCAGGCCTTCAACTTCCAGTACCTGGGCACCAAGTGGGACGCCGCCGAGCTGCGCGAGGTCATCGACCGCTCACTGGACGCCATGCGCCCGGTCGCCGCGCCCACCACCTGGGTGCTGTCCAACCACGACGTGGTCCGCCACGCCACCCGGCTCTCCGCCGACCAGCGGACGTACGACGTGCGCCGCGCCCGCGCCGCCTCCCTGCTGATGCTGGCGCTGCCCGGCTCCGCGTACGTCTACCAGGGCGAGGAGCTCGGCCTGCCCGAGGTCACCGACCTGCCCGACGAGGTCCGCCAGGACCCGGCGTTCTTCCGCGCCGCCGGCCAGGACGGCTTCCGCGACGGCTGCCGGGTGCCGATCCCGTGGACAGCGGAGGGCGGCTCGTACGGTTTCGGCAGCGGCGGCAGCTGGCTGCCGCAGCCCGCCTCCTGGGCGAGCCTGAGCGTCGAGGCGCAGACCGGGGACCCGGCCTCCACGCTGGAGCTGTACCGCGCGGCGCTGCGGCTGCGCCGCGAACTGCCCGGCCTCGGCGCGGGGGAGTCGGTGCACTGGCAGGACGCCCCGCAGGGCGTGCTGGTCTTCCGCCGCCCCGGCTTCGTCTGCACCGTCAACACCACGGGTGCCCCGGTGACCCTGCCGGCGCCGGGCACGGTGCTGCTGAGCAGCGCCCCCGTCGAGGTCACGGCGGACGGGGCCGTCCTCCCGTCCGACACGACCGTCTGGTGGGCCGTTTGACGTGCGCCGCGGTCGCATAGGCTCGGGGATCGTGAACACCACGGCCCGCCTCGCCGACATCGCGGCACAGGCGGGGGTCAGCGAGGCCACCGCCAGCCGCGTGCTGAACGGGAAGGCGGGGGTCGCCCCCGCCACCCGGCAGAAGGTGCTGGCCGCACTCGACGTGCTCGGTTACGAGCGCCCGGTGCGGCTGCGCCGGCGCAGCGCCGGCCAGATCGGCCTGATCACCCCCGAGCTCAACAACCCGATCTTCCCGGCCTTCGCCCAGGTCATCGAGCAGAACCTGACCGGCTACGGCTACACCGCGGTGCTGTGTACCCAGCACCCCGGCGGCTCCACCGAGGACGAACTGGTGGAGGCGCTCGTGGAGCGCGGGGTGCGCGGCATCGTCTTCCTGTCCGGCCTGCACGCCGACGTCACCGCCGACCCCGAGCGCTATGCCCGGCTCCTCGGCCAGGGCGTGCCCTATGTGCTCGTCAACGGCTGGAACCCGGCCATCGCGGGCCCGTACATCTCGCCGGACGAGCGCGCCTCGGCGCGGATCGCCGTGCAGCACCTGGTGGACCTCGGCCACCAGCGGATCGGGCTGGCCGTCGGGCCCAACCGCTATGTGCCGGTGCACCGCAAGGTCGACGGCTTCGTGGAGGCGCTGGGCGACTTCCTGGGCCTGGACACGGAGGAGGCGGCGGGCTGCGTGCAGCACACGCTGTTCTCCGTCGAGGGCGGTCACGCGGCCGCCGGCGCGCTGCTGGACCGGGGCTGCACGGGCATCGTGTGCGGCAGCGACCTGATGGCGCTGGGGGCCGTGCGGGCGGCGCGGGAGCGGGGGCTGACGGTGCCCGGGGACGTCTCGGTCGTCGGCTACGACGACTCGCCGCTGATCGCCTTCACCGACCCGCCGCTGACCACGGTCCGGCAGCCGGTCGAGGCGATGGGCGCGGCCGCCGTGAACGCGCTGCTGGAGGAGATCGGCGGCAATCCGGTGCAGCGTTCCGAGTTCGTCTTCCAGACGGAGCTCGTCGTGCGCGGCTCCACGGGCCAGGCGCCCGGCGGCGGCCGCCGCTCCTGACGCCGGGCCCGGCGTCAGGAACGGCCTTTGTCCGTACGTCCCCGGTCCGGCCGGCCGGGCGCGTGGGGCCGCCGTCAGGCGCGGACCCCCGGCCGGCCGGACCGGGACGATGAGGAACGTAACAGCGCTTCCCGGCGGGACGGAAGGCCCCTGCAGAAACTTTCTGCAAGATTCTGCAGGTGGGAGGCGGGCGGGACGTCCGAGGCGCTTCGCTCAGGGCGCGATGCCCACGCCCGGCAGCCGGCTGAGCACCCGCTCCCGTGCCGCGGACAGCGCCGGCCAGTGCGTGCCGCCCGGCCGCGGGTAGACGCGGGTGGCGTACGGGCGCGGGAACCAGTCCGGGGCGAAGAAGCAGCCGGTGCCGTAGCCGGCGTCGTACGCCGGGCAGGAGGCCGCGACCGACGCGGGCGTGGGCGTGCGGCCGGTGCGCACCCAGCCGGCGAGGGCGTCGAGGGCGGCGGCGTACTCCGCGGAGCTCAGCTCGCTGTGCTCGGACTCCCGGGTGAAGGTCTGCACGAGACGGACCCGCCCCCGGTCGCCGCGGGAGCGGGCCGCGCCCTCCAGGGACGCCCGATAGGCCGCCTCGTGCTCGACGAACGCCGTCGGGTCGTCGATGGCGTGCATCGTGAGCACGGGCAGGGAGACGGCGCCGGTGATGTCGCTGTCGAAGGACAGGTCCCGCTTGGCCGACGGGTCCGCGGCGAAGCGCTCCACCCCCGCGTTGAGGGCGGCGTCGTCGTGTGAACCGCGGTACCGCACGGTCATGTTGTCGAACGGATTGCGGCCGCCCAGCCGGTTGACGACGATGTCGCGGAAGGTGAAGGTCGCGAAGCGCAGGTGGGACTCCAGCGTCCGCTCGGGGACGCGTGTCACCGCGAGGATGTCGTCCAGGTTCCGCTGCTGGAGCGGCGTGCGCTCCTGGGGCGGCGACGCGTAACCGGTGCACTCCTGGAGCCTGGAGCGCAGACCCGTGGTCGTCATCGTCGAGTCCGCGCGCAGCCCCGTCCACAGGGGGTACTGGGGTTCCGTGGGGCGCGGGTGGTTCCGGCAGTAGTACTGGTAGACCACGCGCAGGTCCACCCGGTAGTCGTAGCCGCGCGAACCGCCGCCCAGGACACCGCTGGTCAGCAGGACGCCGTCGTAGGGCGCGTGCCTGCCGGTGCCGTGGATCTCGGCGACCTTGGCCGCGACGTTTCCGCCCCAGGACTGGCCGTGGACGAAGGTCCGGCGCGGGGTGCCGAAGCGCGCCACGAACAGCCGGCGCACGTTCTCGGTGTCCGCGACAGCCATCCGCGTGCCGTAGCCGCCGCGGCGGTACGACGAACCCGCCCAGGCGTAGCCCTCGTTGACCATCACCGACCAGCGCTCCAGGTCCCCGGTGCTGCGCTCGGGGTCGGAGGTGTCGCCGAGGTCGGGGCCGCCATGGGCGTGCACGACCAGCGAGCCGTTCCAGTCGTGCGGGACGGCCATCGCGTAGAAGGCGCCGTTCGCGTCCTGGCCCCGGTAGCAGGTGGCCTCCGCCGCCAGGTTCGCCGGGCACGGCGCGGGGGCGGGGCCGTCCGTCGCGGCGGCCGGGACGGGTCCCGCCGTGCCGGCGGCGAGGATCGCGGCGAGGCCGCCGGCCACCGCGGCGACGCGGCGTCCCGCGGACCGGCCCCTGGCCGGCGGCACTGCGGAGCGTGTGCGGCGAGAGAAAAGCCCGAGCATCTCCTCGTCTCCCTTCGGTCTTCCCGCGCCTCGTCGCGCGGGGCACCGATGCTCGGCGACGGCGGCCGGGCGGTCCAGGGACATCGCGGTTGCGTTCATAGTGTTCGGTGACGGTTCGTCAGAACGTGTGTGGCGAGAGGGTGTCGGGCGGGCCGCAGGGGCAGGGCACGACCTGGTTGGAAATCCTTGCGACATCTTGCTGTAAGACCCGCGCAAGAGGTACGGTCCCGCTCACGGTCCGGCACCGCCGCCGGGCCACGGCTCATGGCGCGTGGGCTCCCAGAGGTACAACCGTCCGCACACGGATTCCGCAAGGAGAACCCCCGTGGCCCAGCCCACCGGGCTGCCCGCGTCCGCCGCGCGTCCCCGCGCGCGCAGACGCGGAGCCGCAGCCGTCGCGGTGGCGGCCCTCGCCGCCGCCCTCGCCGTCCCCGCCTCGGCCCCCGCCGCCTCGGCGGCCGCCCCGCCCGTCCCGCCGTCCGATGCCGTGCTCGCCGCGCAGCCCGCCCGTCACGACCTGACGCGGGAGCAGTTCTACTTCGTCCTGCCGGATCGTTTCGCCAATGGCGACCCCTCCAACGACAGGGGCGGCCTGACCGGCAGCCGGCTCAGCACCGGCTACGACCCCACCGACAAGGGCTTCTACCAGGGCGGCGACCTCAAGGGCCTGACCCGGCGCCTCGACTACGTCAAGGGCCTCGGCACCACCGCGATATGGATGGCGCCGATCTTCAAGAACCGGCCCGTGCAGGGCACGGGGGACGGGGCGTCGGCCGGCTACCACGGCTACTGGATCACCGACTTCACCCAGGTCGACCCGCACTTCGGCACCAACGCCGACCTCAAGGCGCTGATCTCCAAGGCCCACGCCAAGGGCATGAAGGTCTTCTTCGACGTCATCACCAACCACACCGCCGACGTCGTCGACTACGACGAGAAGTCCTACGGCTACCTCTCCAAGGGCGCGTTCCCCTACCTGACGAAGGACGGCGTGCCCTTCGACGACGCCGACTACGCGCAGGGTGGCAAGGGCTTCCCCGCCGTCGACCGCGACTCCTTCCCCCGCACCCCCGTCGTCACCTCGGACAACAAGGTCCCGGCCTGGCTCAACGACCCGGCGATGTACCACAACCGGGGCGACTCCACCTTCGCCGGCGAGAGCGCCGACCAGGGCGACTTCTCCGGCCTCGACGACCTGTGGACCGAGCGCCCCGAGGTCGTGAAGGGCATGGAGGAGATCTACGAGAAGTGGGTCCGCGACTTCGCCGTCGACGGCTTCCGCATCGACACCGTCAAGCACGTCGACCTGCCGTTCTGGACGCAGTGGGCCACCGCCCTCGACGCGTACGCCGCCCGGCACGGCCGCAAGGACTTCTTCATGTTCGGCGAGGTCTACTCCGCCGACACCGCGATCACCTCCCCGTACGTCACGCAGGGGCGTCTGGACTCGACGCTCGACTTCCCCTTCCAGGACGCCGTCCGCCAGTACGCCTCCCAGGGCGGCCCGGCCTCACGGCTCGCCTCGGTCCTCGGCGACGACTACCGCTACACGACCGACAAGGCCAACGCGTACGAGCAGGTCACCTTCCTCGGCAATCACGACATGGGCCGCATCGGCACGTTCCTGGAGCAGGACAACCCGAAGGCCGACGACGCCGCACTCGTGCGCAGGGACCGGCTCGCCAACGAGCTGATGTTCCTCTCCCGCGGCAACCCTGTCGTCTACTACGGGGACGAGCAGGGCTTCACCGGCGCCGGCGGCGACAAGGACGCCCGCCAGACGATGTTCGCCTCGAAGGTCGCCGACTACCTCGACGACGACGAACTCGGCACCGACCGCACCCACGCGAGCGACGCCTACGACACCGGCGCCCCGCTCTACCGGGCGATCGCGAGACTGTCCGCGCTGCGCAAGGCCCATCCGGCCCTCGCCGACGGCGTGCAGACCGAGCGCTACGCCGCGGACGGCGCCGGGATCTACGCCTTCTCGCGCACGGACCCCAGGACCCGCACCGAGTACGTCGTCGCCGTCAACAACGCGACGGAGGAGCGGACCGCCGAGGTGCCCACCGGCTCCGCGAACACCGCCTTCACCGCGCTCTACGGCACCGAGGACGCGGTGCGCAGCGGTGCCGACACCAGGATCGCCGTCACCGTCCCGGCCCTGTCCGCCGTGGTCTGGAAGGCGGCGAAGCCGCTCGGCGCCCCCGCCACCAGGCCGTCCCTCACCCTCGAAGCCCCCGCGGCGGGCGCCACCGGCACCGTCGAACTGTCGGCCGGCGTCCAGGGCGGGCAGCTGAACCGGGTCGTCTTCGCCGCGCAGACCGGCAACGGGCCCTGGAAGGTGCTCGGCTCCGCGGACCACGCGCCGTACAAGGTCACCCAGACGGTCGGTGACGACGTGACGCCCGGGACCGCGCTGCGGTACAAGGCGGTCGTGATCGATTCCGCCGGCCGCACCGCGAGCGCCACCGCCGAGTCCACCAGCGGCACCCCGGTCCCGCCGCAGCCCCCGGTGGCGAGCAGCCGCGACTACGCGATCGTCCACTACAAGCGGGCCGACAACGACTACACCGACTGGCGGCTGTACGCCTGGGGCGACATCGCCGACGGCGAGGGCACCACGTGGCCCGCCGGGCACGACTTCATCGGCCGCGACGCCTACGGCGCCTTCGCCTATGTGAAGCTCAAGCCGGGCGCCTCCAGCGTCGGTTACCTCGTCATCGACAAGGACGGCACCAAGGACGTCGGCTCCGACCGCTTCATCGACGTCACCAGGACCGGCGAGATCTGGGTCGAGCAGGGCAAGGAGGCCGTCGCCACCCAGGCCCCCTCCGGCACCGAGCCGGGACAGGACAGGTCCAAGGCCGTCCTCCACTACCACCGGGCCGATGGAGACTACACCGGCTGGGGCCTGCACACCTGGACCGGCGCCGCCAACCCCACCGACTGGACCGCCCCGTTGCAGCCGGTCAGGACCGACGCCTTCGGCGCCGTCTTCGAGGTGCCGCTCGCCGCGGGCGCCATGTCGCTCAGCTACATCCTGCACAAGGGCGACACCAAGGACCTGCCCGCCGACCAGTCGCTCGACCTCGCCACCTACGGACACGAGGTGTGGCTCCTGAACGGCACCGAGAAATACCTGCTGCCGACCACGTCCGGCTCCTCCGCCGACCTCGACCTCTCCACGGCCAAGGCGCAGTGGATCGACGCCGACACCGTCGCCTGGAAGACCGGTGACGCCGCGGCCAGTCAGCAACTGGTCTACGCCCCCGGCGGCGGGCTCGCCGTCAAGGACGGCGTGCTGACGGGTGAGGGCCACTGGCTTCGTCTCGACCGCGTCCCGGGCGGTCTGACCGACGCCCAGAAGGCCCGTTTCCCGCACCTGAAGGACTACGCGGCCTTCACGATCGACCCGCGCGACCGCGACCGCGTCCGCGCGGCCCTCACCGGCCAGATCGTCGCCACGCAACGGCTGGCCACAGGGGCGCTGCTCTCCGCCACCGGAGTCCAGATCCAGGGCGTCCTGGACGACCTGTACGCGGCGAAGGCGACCAAGGCCGCACTCGGCCCGGTCTTCTCCCACGGCAGGCCCACGCTGTCGGTGTGGGCCCCGACCGCCCAGTCCGTCGCCCTGGACCTCGACGGGCGCACCGTCCCGATGCGGCGCGACGCCTCCACCGGCGTGTGGAGCGTGACCGGTGAGCGCAGCTGGACCGGCAAGCCGTACCGGTACGTGGTGAAGGTCTGGGCGCCCGGCGTCCAGAAGGTCGTCACCAACACCGTCACCGACCCGTACTCGGTCGCCCTGACCGCCGACTCGAAGCAGAGCCTCGTCGTCGACCTCGACGACAAGGCGCTCGCCCCCAGCGGCTGGTCGCACCTGGCCAAGCCCAGGGCGGTCGGCCTGAACAACGCCCAGATCCAGGAACTCCACATCCGGGACTTCTCCGCCGAGGACACCTCCGTCCCCGCCGCTGACCGGGGCAAATACACTGCCTTCACCGACACCGGCTCCGCCGGCATGACGCACCTGCGGGCGCTGGCGAAGGCGGGTGTCTCCTACGTCCACCTCCTGCCGGCCTTCGACTTCGCCACCGTGGCCGAGAAGGGCGCCGACCAGGCAACGGTCGACTGCGACCTCGCCGCCTACCCGGCCGACTCCGAGAAGCAGCAGGAGTGCGTGGCGGCCGTCGCCGCCGAGGACGCCTACAACTGGGGCTACGACCCGTTCCACTACACCGTCCCCGAGGGCTCCTACGCCACCGACCCGGACGGCACTCGGCGCACGGTGGAGTTCCGGAGGATGGTGCAGAGCCTCAACACCTCCGGCCTGCGCGTCGTCATGGACGTGGTCTACAACCACACCGCCGCCAGCGGCCAGGACGACACGTCCGTCCTCGACCGGATCGTGCCCGGCTACTACCAGCGCCTGCTGGACGACGGCACGGTCGCGAACTCCACCTGCTGCTCCAACACCGCGCCCGAGAACGCGATGATGGGCAAACTGGTCGTCGACTCGATCGTCACCTGGGCCAGGGAGTACAAGGTCGACGGCTTCCGCTTCGACCTCATGGGCCACCACCCCAAGGCCAACATCGTCGCCGTCCGCAAGGCACTGGACGCGCTGACCCCCGCCAAGGACGGCGTCGACGGAAGGAAGATCATCCTCTACGGCGAGGGCTGGAACTTCGGCGAGGTCGCCGACGACGCCCGCTTTGTGCAGGCCACCCAGAAGAACATGGCCGGCACCGGCGTCGCCACCTTCTCCGACCGGGCCCGCGACGCGGTCCGCGGCGGCGGCCCCTTCGACGCCGACCCCGGCGTCCAGGGCTTCGCCTCCGGCCTGTTCACCGACCCCAACGGCTCCGCCGCCAACGGCACGCAGGCCGAGCAGAAGGCCCGTCTGCTGCACTACCAGGACCTCATCAAGGTCGGCCTCACCGGCAACCTGAAGTCCTTCTCCTTCACCGGCAGCGACGGCAAGGAGGTCACCGGCGCCGAGGTCGACTACAACGGCTCGCCCGCCGGGTACGCGGACGCCCCCGGCGACGCCCTCGCCTACGTGGACGCCCACGACAACGAATCCCTCTTCGACGCGCTCGCCTTCAAGCTGCCGAAGGACACCTCGCCCGCCGACCGGGCCCGCATGCAGGTGCTGGCCGAGGCCGTCCCCGCGCTCTCCCAGGGCCCGGCCCTCTACCAGGCCGGCTCCGACCTGCTGCGCTCCAAGTCCCTGGACCGCAACTCCTACGACTCCGGTGACTGGTTCAACGCCGTCCACTGGGACTGCCGGGCCGGCAACGGCTTCGGCCGCGGCCTGCCCCCGAAGGCCGACAACGAGTCCAAGTGGCCGTACGCCAGGCCGCTGCTGACCGCGGACACCCTCAAGGCCGGCTGCGAGCAGATCACTTCGGCCTCGGCCGCGTACCAGGACCTGCTGCGCATCCGCTCCACCGAGCCCGACTTCGGGCTCACCACGGCCGCGCAGGTGCGGGACCGGCTCTCCTTCCCGCTGTCCGGCAAGGACGAGACCCCGGGCGTCATCACCATGCGGCTCGGTGACCTGGTCGTGGTCCTCAACGCCACCCCGCAGGCCCAGGAGCAGCGCGTCACCGCCCTCGCCGGTACGGGCTGGGTCCTCCACCCGGTCCAGGCCGCGGGCTCCGACCCGGTGGTCAGGCACTCCGCCTACGACCGCGCCTCGGGCACCTTCACCGTCCCGGCGCGGACCGTCGCGGTGTACGTCCACCGGTAACGCGACACTCCGTCACCGCCCGGCCGGGGCTCCCCCGAGGGGGTGCCCCGGCCGGGCGGTGCTGCGTACGGGCGAAGTCCGGGACCATCCGGATGAATTCACGGCGAGCCGGTCCGGCGGACGGCGCGGTGAGGGGTACGTATTCGCGCGGCCTCGGTTACCCAGGGTGACCAGGCCTCCCGATTGCCCGGTTCCCGTCGTCCCATGGAGGACCCTTGAAGCGGCGCCAGCGAATATCGCTCACCACTCTGCCTGCTCTGCTCGTCCTGGTTGTCAGCACCCTTATCGGCACGGTCGCGCCCTCGCAGGCCGACGACCGGGGCCCGGCCGCGCACGCCCCGGCCCCCGCCGTCCGTCCGGCGCCTTCCGTGCGCCCTGCCGCGGCTCCGGTGGTCCCGCTGGTGGGTCCCGGCCGGCCTCTCACCGCAGGCCCGCACACCCCCCGCATCTGCGTCGGTGCCACGTTCACCGTCCCGACGTTCTTCTGCGGCGATCCGCGGCTCGGCCCGCGCGTCCTGCCCCGCAAGGGCCTGATCGGCGCGATGCTGACCGGCTATCGCCGCCTCGACGGCCAGAACGCCAACGGATTCCTGTCGACCTGGTACGACTCCGCGGCGGGCAGGTACCGGTTCCCGGCCGACGACGGTTTCCTGCCCGGCACCCCCACCACGATCCTCAACCTCAGCGTGGGCCAGCGGATCGACCGCTTCGGCGGCGAGGGCGGACGGTTCCTCGCGCCGGCGGGCTCGCCGTACGCCCAGCGCTCCATCGCGCCGTCGAACCTCAACACCTTCGACGCGGGCTACCCCTTCAACTACCACCTGTACAAGGTCGTCCGCCGCTTCGAGGTCCGCGCGGGGCTCGTCGCCCCCTTCTACGGCCAGCCGGGCAACGGACTCCAGTACGTGCTGGGGGACACCGACAGCGTCGCCAACCACATCGCCAACGGCGATCTCGTCCGGCTGAACTGACGGGCCCCGTCCATGGACCGGCGTGAGCTGTGCGAGGCACTCGCCTCCGAGGGGGTGCCCGGCGGCCTGTACGAGATCCCCGGCTTCCACGAGTTCGACGTGCGGCCCCCGGACCACTACTACCTCCGGCAGGAGGACGACGCCTGGGTGGTCGGCAACTGGGAACGCGGCGTGCACCACCCGCACCGCCGCTTCGACAGCGAGGACGCGGCCTGCCGCTACCTCCACGACCGGCTCACGTGGCGCGGGCCCGGCCCGGGCCCCGGCGTGGACGAGGAGATGGAGGCGGTCCTGCGGGACCGCGAGGAGATCCGGCGTGCGGCCGACGCGGCGTACGACCGGGCCCGTCGCGCACAGCCCTGACGCCGATCCCCTGAGGGCGGCCCGCCCCCGGACCTCCGGGGCGGGCCGCTCCGCCGTGCTAGAGCGCCTTCTCCAGCAGCGTCACCGCGTACGGGCTGCCCTTGCCGCCCTGCTTGCGGGGCTGCTCCCCGACGACGGTGTAGCCGGCCGCCTCGTACCAGCCGCGCAGCCGCGCGTTGCCGGCCACGCAGTCCAGCCGGGCCCAGCGGCGTCCCTCGGCGGCGATACGGCGTTCCGCCTCGGCCAGCATCGCCGTGCCGGCGCCGCGCGGGGCCGTCCCGCGGTCCACCATCAGCCGGTGCACATAGCCGGCGTCGGGCGGTCGCACACCCCAGGCGGGCTCGTCCGCCCACCACAGCTCCCAGCCGCCGACGACCCGGCCGCGGTCCTCGGCGAGCCACACCTCGCCCTCGGCCATGCGGGCCCGGAAGTGGTCCTCGCCCATCTCGCCGGGCTTCCACTGGTCGATGCCCCGCTCCTGCATCCAGCGCGCGGCGCCGTCCCTGAGACGTACGAGCAGGGGGGCGTCGGGGTGCTCCGCGAGGCGGAAGCGGAGATGGTCCATGTCGCCATTGTCGCCGACCCGCCCGCCGACCCGTCTGCGGACGCCCCGTCCGCGGACCCGGGACGGGGCCGGGCCGCCCGGCCGGTGGCGTGGACGGCCACCGGCCGGGCGGCCCGGACGCTTCAGCGCAGCGTGCTGATCCTGGTGCCCGAGTCGAGCACCGCGGACAGCTCCGCCCGGGCGCCCTGCCCGGCCTTCACCGCCATCACCGGGTCGTCGGCGGAACCGGTCACGCCGCCGGTGGCGGTGATCCGTTCGACGTCGGGGCTGCCCGCCGCCAGCAGGTACCAGTGCCCGGCCGTGGACTTCCACAGCACCCCGGCCAGCACCTGCGGCACCGGCCGGCCGCACGCCCCGGTGTCCTTCGTGCTCTGGCCCACCGGCGCGCCCGGGCTGGTCGGCTCGGTGACCGGCGGCAGGAACAGGGCGAGAGTCCGCCCGTCCGTGCCCGTCCACGTGTCGGCGCGGGTGCACACCCAGGTGGCCCGGCCGTTGTCCTCGGGCAGCCGCTGCTCGGCGTACTGCCAGGCGTTGACCGTGCGCACGCCGAGACCCCGCATCGAGCCGAGGTGGCAGACCGTGCGCGCCCAGCTCGCCAGGGCGTCCTTGCCGGCGGCCTCGCCCGGGACGGCACTGCCGGCCGGCTGGTACGTCAGGTGCACCGGTACGAGGTCGCCCAGGTCGGTGAGGAGGATCGGCTTGCCCGGGCCCACGCGGTCCGCCGCCCGGAACTCCAGTGCCGGCCAGGCGGTGCCGCACGGTCCCTTCGCGCCGGCCGAGGCGCTGTCGCTCCCCGCGCCCGGCATCCGTACGGGGTCGGTCACCCCGTCCGCCGCCAGGCGCAGCTTCTGCGCGGGCCGGCCCGGGCCGAGCAGGTCGCGGGACGCCGTCCCGGTCACCCAAGGGGCGGTCAGGAAGCGCGTGTTGCCGTCGATCCGGCCCACCACGACGGCGGCGGTCGACACGTCGGCGCCGTCCACCCGCGTGAAGTCCAGGGCCGCCTGGCCCTTGCCGTCGCGGGGCTCCGCGTAGCGCACGAGCCGCAGGCCGTCGTACATCAGCACCACGCTCGCGGCGTCCACGTCGCCCGCGTACAGCAGTTGCGGGGGCTGCGCGGGCAGGCCCTCGGTGGTGCCCTTGGTGGCCGAGACCGCGACCCGCTCGCCGGGGTGCGCCCACACCTCGAGCGCCCGGCCCAGCAGCTTCGCGTCCTTGACCCGGCCGCCGCGGGCGGGCCAGACGGTGAAGTCCACCCGGGAGGCGCGCTTCCACACGGCGCCGTCCACCCGGACCAGCCGTGCCGGGTCCAGGAGACTCGCGCCGTACGCGTTCGGGGGGCCGCCCGCGGAGTACGGCTCCGGCCCGCCGCCCAGCACGGCGACCAGGACCGCTGTGACGGCCACCGCGGCGGCCGCGATCAGCGCGGCCCGGCCGTGCTGGCGCCTGCGCAGCAGATCCGTCGGCCGGGCCTGCACCGTGCAGGGGTCGAACCCGCCCGCGCCGAGCAGTCCGTACGGGACCGCCTCCGCGGACTTGAGGGCGCCGCGCGGGTCGGGGGCGTCGGCGGCGGCGAGCAGCTTGCGCACCTCGCGGCCGTCGGAGCGGCGCAGGTTCTCCAGCTCCAGGAGCGCGTACGCCGCCCGCGCCGGGGCGTCGAGACCGGCCAGCGCGCGGTCCAGTGCCGCCTCGTCCGTCCCGCCGGCCTTAGGGTGCAGCCGCAGGCCCCAGACGTGCGGCGGCAGGACGCCCGTCGTCAGCTTCCGCAGCCAGCCGCGCGCGCCCTCCTCCTGCTCGAAGGCCAGCGCCGCGCAGAGCACTTCCTGCCGCATCAGCGCGTAGGACCGGTCGGCCGGGCCGCGCGGTCCGGGCACGCCGAGGGACGCGGGGTCGGGCTCGCTCGCGGATCTCGGCAGGGTGCGCTGCACCAGGGTGTGCGCGGTCATGACCCTGCGGTGCCTGCCGAGCCCCGCGGGCAGGATCAGGTACGCCAGCCGGACCAGGTGCGGGTAGTTCTCGACGAGCGCGGCCTCGGCCTCCTCGACGTCCACGATCACGGGAGTGCCGCGCCGGGTCCGGGTGGCGGTCGCTTGTTGAGAAGTCACGTTCCGTTGAACGAGTGAACCCCCGGTTGGTCACCCCCGCGTGCCCAGGGCGAACCCAGCGCGGCAGGGAACCACCGTTCCCCACAAGAGATCTGACGGCCCGTGAGGTCAGGTGGAGAGCGGGCGGCCGAACACGGTGTCCGTATCCCGCCGGACCGGGCGGCCCGTCGCGGCGAGGCTGGGGGCATGACCACGGCATACACGGTGCACCCGACGTACAGCTCCCCCTTCTTCTCCGTTCGCGCCATCGACCCGGCCGTCCTGGAGCGGCTGCGCCGCACCGACGACGCGGGGCTGACGCCCGAGCCCGCGGTGGACGGCGAGGGCGGCGCCCCGCTGCGCTGCTGCCTGCGCCGCAGCGCTCCCGGTGAGCGCGTCGTCCTGGTCGGGTACGCCCCGTTGCGCCGCTGGGCGGCCGCGACCGGCGCGCGGCCCGGCCCGTACGACGAGACCGGCCCGGTCTTCGTCCACGCCGCCGCGGAGGACTGCCCCGGGCCGCCCGCGGGCACCGGGTACGCCCCGGCGCTCGGCCTGCACGGCGAACACCGGGTCCTGCGCTCGTACGACGACAACGGCCGCATCCTGGGCGGCCGCCTGGTGCGGCTCAGCGCGGAGGAGGCCGCGGCCGGCGCCGCCGAGGCCGTGCTCGCCACCCGCTTCGCCGACCCGCGGGTCGCGCTGGTGCACGTACGGGCCGTGGAGTACGGCTGCTTCCTCTACGAGGCCGTGCGCGCGAGGTGAGGCCGTACGCGCCGAGGGCGCCCGTCGTCGTGACGGGCGCCCTCGGTGTGCGGGAGCGGTGGGTGCCGGACGGCAGCCGCCGGTCAGACCAGGTCGGCCTTCTCCAGGGCGGTGCAGCAGGTGTCGACCATGAGGCGGGTGACGGTGTAGGGGTCGACGTTGGCGTTGGGGCGCCGGTCCTCGATGTAGCCCTTCTTGTCCGCCTCGACCTGCCAGGGGATGCGGACGGAGGCGCCACGGTCGGAGACGCCGTAGCTGTACTCGCTCCAGGGGGCGGTCTCGTGGGCGCCGGTCAGGCGGGCCTCGACGCCGGCGCCGTAGTTGCGGATGTGCTCCAGCGGCTTGTCGTCGCGGCCCAGGGCCTCGGCCGCCTCGACGATCGCGTCGTAGCCCTCGCGCATGGCCTTGGTGGAGAAGTTGGTGTGGGCGCCGGCGCCGTTCCAGTCGCCCTTGGCGGGCTTGGGGTCGAGCGTCGCGGAGATCCCGAAGTCCTCGGCGGTGCGGTAGAGCAGCCAGCGCGCGACCCACAGCTGGTCGGCGACCTCCAGCGGGGACAGCGGTCCGACCTGGAACTCCCACTGGCCCGGCATGACCTCGGCGTTGATGCCGGAGATGCCCAGGCCCGCGGCCAGGCAGTTGTCGAGGTGGGCCTCGACGACCTCGCGGCCGTGGATCTCGTCCGCGCCGACGCCGCAGTAGTAGCCGCCCTGCGGGGCCGGGTAACCGCCCTCGGGGAAGCCGAGCGGGCGGCCGCCCTGGAAGAACGTGTACTCCTGCTCGATGCCGAACAGCGGCTCCTGCGCGGCGAAGCGCTCGGCGACCGGGCGCAGCAGCGCGCGGGTGTTGGACTCGTGCGGCGTGCCGTCGATGTGGAACACCTCGCACAGCACCAGCAGGTTGTCCTCGCCGCGGATCGGGTCCGGGTACTGGGCCACCGGCTTGAGCACCCGGTCCGAGCTGTGGCCCTCGGCCTGGTTGGTGCTCGACCCGTCGAAGCCCCAGACACCCGGCGCCTCGCCGTCGGCCAGGATCTTGGTCTTCGAGCGCAGCTTCGCGGTCGGCTCGGTACCGTCGATCCAGATGTACTCGGCCTTGTAACTCACGGATGTCATCCTCGGGGGCGCGGGCCTTGCGGGGCGGCTGGTCTGTTCCGCAGCAGCGTCACAATCCGTGATTTCACATCCATTGCCCAATTGTTAACCCGGTGTGAACGAGCCCGCGGGCCGTGCGCCGGGTACCGGCCGGGGGCCCGGCACCCCTGCCCGGCAAGGCCTCTGGGCAGCACTTACGCTGTGTGCCATGCCTCACATCACCGTGGACTACTCCGCCGGGCTGGCGGACGCGTTCGACCGGCGCGGCTTCGCGCTCGCGCTCCATCCGCTCATCGCCAAGACCATCGACGCACGGGTCGAAGCCTGCACGACCCGCTTCCGCCGCATCGAGGAGGCGGTCATCGCCGACGGCGGCGCGGAGCACGCCATGGTCTACACGCAGATCTCCGTCATGGCCGGGCGCAGCGCCCAGGCCAAGGCCGAGCTGAGCGAGGCCGTCCTGGAGCTCCTGGCCGTCCACCTGGCGTCCACGCCGGAGCTGCGGGTGCAGAGCGCCGTCGACATCACCGATCTCGACCCCGCGTGGTACCGCAAGCACATCGAGCCCGCGAAGGGGGCCTGAGCATGAGCATGCGCATCGGACTGCTCGGCACCGGCCCCTGGGCCGGCATCACGCACGCCCCCGCCCTCGCCGCCCACCCCGGCGTGGAGTTCACCGGGATCTGGGGCCGCCGCCCCGAGGCGGCGGAGGTGCTCGCCGCGGAGCACGGCACCCGCGCCTACACCGACGTCGACGAACTCATCGCCGACGTGGACGCCGTCGCCGTCGCCCTGCCCCCGGACGTCCAGGCGCCGCTGGCCGTACGCGCCGCCGAGGCCGGCCGGCACCTGTTGCTGGACAAGCCGGTGGCGACCACGGTCGACGACGCGCGCCGCGTCGCCGAGGCCGTGGAGAAGGCCGGGGTGGCCTCGGTCGTCTTCTTCACCCTGCGCTTCGCCGCCCCCAGCGCCGCGTGGATCGACGAACGCGCGGCCGAGGACGGCTGGTTCACCGCCCGCGCCGACTGGCTCGGTTCGGTCTTCACCTCCGGTGACAGCCCGTACGCCAACTCGCCCTGGCGGCGCGAGAAGGGCGCGCTGTGGGACGTCGGCCCGCACGCGCTGTCGGTGCTGCTGCCCGTGCTCGGCGACGTCACCGCGCTCACCTCCGCCCAGGGCCCCGGCGACACCGTGCACTTGGTGCTCCGGCACGCGAGCGGCGCGTCCAGCACCGCCACGCTCAGTCTCACCACGCCCCCCGAGGCGGCGGGCGTGACCGTCGAATTCCGTGGCGACCACGGGGTCTCCACGCTGCCCGCGCGCGGCGACGGGTCGGTCGTCTCCTTCGGCAAGGCGGTGGACGCCCTGCTCACGGCGGCGGAGACGGGTGTCGCCCACCCCTGCGACGCCCGCTTCGGATTCCGCGTGACGGAGCTGCTCGCCTCCGTGTGACCCGGGGCGCGGGGACGGTGACGCGCCGTCAGGTGCCAGACCCTGGCGGGGGGCTTGCGAAGTGCCTATCGTTTTGGGTATGGCAGCGGACTGGTGGTCCATCGAAGTCCTCAACGCCGGCACATCCGCCGCGGCATGGCGTGACGCGTACGCGCCCGCACTCGTCGAGTCCGCGGTCACCCACCGTGCGCTGGCGTGGGAATGGCACACGTTCGGTTGGGGCGTGGTCTTCGAGCTGTGCTTCCGTGAGGAGGAGCACTGGCTCGGCTGGCACGCCCTGCCCGGGATCCGGGCGGCGCTCGACGCCGTGCCCGATCCGGTCTCCGGCGTCCTGGTGCACCGCGGCCGCGGCGGCACCAGCGGCGCGTACGTCCCACGGTCCCCGCGCCGCTCCCCGGGCGCGGCGGCGCGCGCGCTCCCCGAGCCACCGCCGGCGCCCGGGGGCGGCCCCGTCGTGCTGTGCGACGGGATCGGGCGGGTCTGACCCCGCGGGTCGCCGGGTACGGGAAGAAACCCGCTCCGGCGGGACTTGTACGGATCATGAAGGCGATCGTGTACACGGAGGGCGGCGGCCCGGAGGTGCTGCGCCTGACCGAGCGTCCCGTCCCGGAGCCCGCTCCCGGCGAGGTACGGGTGCGGGTCGAGGTGTCCGGGGTGAACCCCACGGACTGGAAGTCGCGGACGGCCGCGCCGCCCGGCGGCGGCGAGCGCGTGCCGAACCAGGACGGCGCCGGCGTGGTCGACGCGGTGGGCGAGGGCGTCGACCCCGCCAGGAACGGCCAGCGGGTGTGGCTCTGGGAGGCCGCCTACCAGCGCCCCGGCGGCACCGCGCAGGAGTACGTGACCGTGCCGGAGGCGCAGGCCGTGCCGCTGCCCGACGGGGCCTCCTTCGACCTCGGCGCGAGCATCCCCATCCCCGCGATGACCGCCCACCGCGCCCTGACCCTGCTGGAGGGCGGTCCGCACCGGCTCGGCCCCGGCACGCTCCGCGGCCGCACGGTGCTGGTCGCCGGCGGCGCGGGCGCGGTGGGCAACGCGGCGATCCAGCTGGCGCGGTGGTCGGACGCGACCGTGATCGCCACGGTCAGCAGCCCCCACAAGGCGGGCCTGGCCAGGGCCGCCGGCGCCCACCACGTGGTGAACTACCGGGCGGGCGACGCGGCGGAGGAGATCCTGCGGGCGGCCCCCGACGGCGTCGACATCGTCGCGGAGGTCTCGGTGGCGGTCAACGCGCCGCTCGACCTCGCCGTGCTCGCGCCGAACGGCGTTGTCGCCTACTACGCGGACAACGGCGGCCCCGAGGTGACGCTGCCCGTACGGGAGACCTTCTCCCGCAACTTGCGCTGGCAGGGCGTGCTCGTCTACACGATGCCGGCCGCCGCCAAGCGCGAGGCGATCGCGGCGATCACCGCCGCCGTGACCGTGGGCGCCCTGCGGGTGGGCGAGGAGGCGGGCCTGCCGCTGCACCGCTTCCCGCTGGAGCGCACCGGCGAGGCGCACGCCGCGGTCGAGGGCGGCGCGATCGGCAAGGTGCTCATCGACGTGTAGCGCGGGGTTTCCTGCCGGCCGGGTGCGGGCACCTCCCGGCGGTAGCCGGGGTGGGGGCACCTCCCGGCGGTAGCCGGGGTGGGGGCACCTCCCAGCGGTAGCTGGGGGCGCGTTTGTTCAAGACCGGGTGCCGCCCGCGTTCCTAGCGTGGGCGGCATGACCGATCTTCACGCGTACCTGACCGAAGTCGCCGCCGAGGCCGCCCGCATCGCCCGCGGCGTGCCGTCCGGCCCGGAGCAGCTCGCCGCCCCGACGCCCTGCGCCGCATGGGACACACGGGCGCTGCTCAACCACTGGATCCTCTACACCTCGCACGGCCTGGAGCACCGCGCCCGGCGCGAGCAGCTCCCCGAGGAGCTGACCGCCCGCGACTTCACCGCCGACCCCAACTGGGCGGAGGCCTACGCACGGCAGTTGGACCGCGCCGTCGCGGCCTGGGCCGATCCCGCGGTCCAGGAAGGCGAGATCGACCTCGGCTACGCACGCATGCCCGCCGCCGAGATCGCCGCGATGATCGTCAAGGAGCTGGCCGTCCACGGCTGGGACGTCGCCGGGGCGACCGGCCAGGAGTACCGCTGCGGCGACGCCCTCGGGGAGTTCGTCCTCGGTGTCGTCGAACGCCACGCGGAGGTCTACCGCCAGTACGAGGGCTTCGCCGCGCCCGTCGAGCTCCCCGGTCCCGGGGCGCCGGCCTTCGACCGCGCTCTGGCCCTGTCGGGCCGGACCCCCCGGGGCTGACCGGATCAGGCGCCGATGACGTCGGTGGCGAGGAGGCCGAAGAGGAGGGCGCCGATGACGAGGCGGTAGACGATGAAGGCGTTGAAGGAGTGCTTGGCGACGAACTTCAGCAGCCAGGCGATCGAGGCGTAGGCGACCACGAACGAGACGAGGGTCCCGACGACCAGGGGCGCGGTGTCGATGCCGGCGCCGAGCGCGTCCTTCAGCTCGTACAGGCCGGCGCCGACGAGGGCGGGGATGCCGAGGAAGAAGGACAGACGGGTGGCGGCGACCCGGTCCAGGTCGAGGATGAGCGCGGTGGACATCGTCGCGCCGGACCGGGAGAAGCCGGGGAAGAGCAGGGCGAGGATCTGGGAGGAGCCGACGAGCATGGCGTCCTTGAAGGTGGTGTCGTCCTCGCCGCGCTTGTGCCGGCCCATCTGGTCGGCGACCCACATCACACCGCTGCCGACGATCAGCGACCCGGCGACGACCCACAGGGAGGCCAGCGGTCCCTCGATGAGCGGCTTGGCCGCGAGGCCGACCACCACGATCGGGATGGTCGCGAAGATCACCCACCAGGCGAACTTGTAGTCGTGGTGGTAGCGCTCCTCGCGGTTCGCCAGGCCGGTGAACCACGCCTTGCAGATCCGGACGATGTCCTTGAAGAAGTACACGAGGACCGCGGCGATGGCGCCGGACTGGATGACCGCGGAGAAGGCGACGACGGCCTTGTCGTCGACATCGATGCCCATCAGGCCCTCGGTGATCTTCAGATGACCGGTGGACGAGATCGGGAGGAACTCCGTGACCCCCTCCACCACGCCGAGCACAGCTGCCTGACCGATACTGATGGCGCTCATGGGACCCATCTCTGCGGAGTACGTGGCGTGCCTGCGACCGTCACGGCCGGAGCCCTACGGAGTGTAAAAGACGGGTAGCGCCCCCCGCGAACCAGGGCGCCGGTCGCACCGGCCGCCGCGCCCCTTGCGGAGCCGGGCGCCGCTTCGCGCCCGCCGTCCCCCGCGCGGCGGGGCCTTGGGCATACTGGCGCAGGCCAGACGCGTTCAGGAGCCCTTCATGTCAATGATCAACAATCTCCGCAAAGCCGTCCGTTTCGCTCATCCGCGCCACCGGCGCGTGGACCTGAGCCACCCCGGGCGCTCGCCCCTCGGCAGTTCGGTGGTCAACTGCGTTGTTTACCAGGAGGGTCTGCGGCAGGGAGACTGCGCCGCGTACGAGGCGATAGCCCGGGTGCGCAAGTCGGGCCGGGGGTTCGTGTGGATCGGGCTGCACGAGCCGTCCGAGGCCGAATTCGCGGGTGTCGCCGAGCTGTTCGGGCTGCACCCGCTCGCCGTCGAGGACGCCGTGCACGCCGAGCAGCGGCCCAAGCTGGAGCGGTACGGGGACACCCTCTTCACGATCCTGAAGACCGTCCGCTACGTCGAGCACGACCGGTTGACGGCGACGAGCGAAGTCGTGGACAGCGGCCATGTCATGGTCTTCACCGGCGCCGACTTCGTCATCACCGTGCGGCACGGCGGCCACGGCTCCCTCGGGCCGCTCCGCGAGGGGCTGGAGACCGTCCCCGACCAGCTCGCCAAGGGACCGGCCGCGGTCCTGCACGCCATCACCGACCATGTCGTCGACCAGTACCTCGCCGTCACCGCCGCCGTGCAGCGCGACATCGACGACGTGGAGGCCGATGTCTTCGCCGACTCCCGCGGCCGGGGCACCGACGCCGGGCGGATCTACCAGCTCAAGCGCGAACTGCTGGAGCTCAAGCGGGCGGTGGCGCCGCTCGGCCGGCCCCTGCAGTCCCTGTCGCAGGACCAGCTGCCCGGCATCGACACCGATCTGCGTGCCTACTTCCGCGACGCCGCCGACCACCTCGCGCGCGCCACCGAGCAGGTCACCGCCTTCGACGAACTGCTCAACTCGATCCTCCAGGCCAACATCGCGCAGGTGACGATGGCTCAGAACGAGGACATGCGCAAGATCAGCGCCTGGGTCGCCATCCTCGCCGTGCCCACCATGATCTGCGGGCTGTACGGCATGAACTTCGAGCACATGCCGGAACTGCGCTGGACCTACGGCTATCCGCTCGCCATCGGGGTCATGGCCGTCGCCTGCTTCGTCATCCACCGCGGGTTCCGGCGCAACGGCTGGCTTTGACATCCTCCCCGCCCTGAGGGGCGGGGATTTCTGGCTCACGTGGGCCGGGGACCTGCGGTCCACGGATCCGGCCCATGAACCCGTTCCTCCCCGGCCTGAAGGCCAGGGCCTCCCGGGAGCGCGAACCGCAGGGGGCCGGGCGCACACCGGTCGGCACGTTCACCGGTCCCGCGGTGAGGACAGGCGACGGTACGGCGTCGGCCCGGTCCGTGTGCCGGGCACCGGGGACCCCGGCCGCGGGCGTGGAGCGGCGGCTCGCGTCCGGCGGCGCGGCCGCCTTCGCCACCCGGAAGTCCCCCGGGTGAGGAGGAGTTGCGCGGCGCGGCCTCGAGATCCTCGGCCGCTGCGACAGCCGAGTGTCCGCCGCGGCCCGCGCCTGGGCGCCGGGCGCTGTCCCCAGCGGTCGGGCTCTCCCGCCGCTGCGTCGGGGTCGGGCCCGCCGAAAGGGCCGGCCGAAAGGGCTGGGAGAAGGGCTGGGAGAAGGGCTGTCGTGAGGCTGTTCGCGCGACGTGCTGTGTGACATATTACTGACGTGAGCAGGCCGACGAACTGCGATGTCGTGGTGGTCGGCGCCGGAATGGTGGGCGCGGCATGCGCCTACTACGCCGCCTCGGCGGGGCTCCGCACGGTCCTGGTGGACCGCGGACCCGTGGCAGGCGGCACCACCGGGGCCGGCGAGGGCAATCTGCTGGTCTCCGACAAGGAGCCGGGTCCGGAGCTGCGGCTCGCCCTGCTGTCCGCGCGGTTGTGGCGCGAACTGGCCGGGGTCCCCGGACTCGGCCGGGCCGTGGAGTACGAGCCCAAGGGCGGGCTGGTGGTCGCCGCCGACGAGGCGGGTGTGCGTGCGCTCGGCGCGTTCGCCGCTACCCAGCGGCAGGCCGGCGTGGACGCCGTGCCCGTCGCCGCAGACGCCCTGCGCGACCTCGAACCGCACCTCGCGCCCGGCCTCGCGGGCGGTGTCCACTACCCGCAGGACGCCCAGGTGCAGCCCGCGCTCGCCGCCGCCCACCTCGTCCGCGCCGCACGCGACATGGGCGCGGAACTGCGCACCGGGTCCGCCGTCACGGCGCTGCTGCGCGCCGCGGACGGCTCGGTGCGCGGCGTGCGCGCCGGGGCGGCGGAGATCCACGCCCCCGCCGTGGTCAACGCCGCGGGCACCTGGGGCGGCGAGATCGCCGCCCTCGCCGGAGTGCGGCTGCCAGTACTCCCGCGGCGCGGCTTCATCCTCGTCACCGAGCCGCTGCCGCCCGGCACCGTCCGCCACAAGGTCTACGCGGCCGACTACGTCGCCGACGTCGCCAGCGACTCGGCCGCCCTCCAGACCTCCGCGGTCGTGGAGTCCACCGCCGCGGGGCCCGTCCTCATCGGCGCCAGCCGCGAACGCGTCGGCTTCGACCGCACGCTCTCCCTCCCCGCCCTGCGCCGGCTGGCCGCCCAGGCGGTCGCGCTCTTCCCGCGGCTCGCCGAGGTCACCGCGATCCGCGCGTACGCCGGATTCCGCCCGTATCTGCCGGACCACCTGCCCGCGATCGGCCCCGACCCGCGCGTCCCCGGACTCCACCACGCCTGCGGCCACGAGGGGGCCGGCATCGGACTCGCCCCCGCCACCGGCCACTTGATCGCCCAGGCGTTGACCGGGACGCCGCCCGAGCTCGACCTCACGCCCTTCCGCCCCGAGCGCTTCGACGCGATGGAGACCCCGTGACCCGCCGCACGCCGCTCCGCCTCGCCCGCGCCGCACCCGGGCCCGCCTTCACGGTCACCCTCGACGGGCGCGAGATCCCGGTCCTGCCGGGTCGTACGGTCGCTGCCGCGTTGTGGTCGGCCGGTGTCGTCTCCTGGCGTACGACGCGGACGGGCGGCGAGCCGCGTGGGGTCTTCTGCGGGATCGGTGTGTGTTTCGACTGCCTGGTCACGGTCAACGGGCGCCCGGGGCAACGGGCCTGTGTGGTCGAGGCGCGTCCCGGCGACGTCATCGAGACGGGGGAGTCATGAGTGCGCACCTCGTGGTCGTGGGCGCCGGGCCCGCCGGGGTCGCGGCCGCGGTGGCGGCGGCCGACGGAGGTCTGCGGGTCACGCTCGTGGACGCCGCGTCCGAGGCGGGCGGCCAGTACTACCGGCAGCCGGCCGCGGGGCTCGGCGCCCGCCGGCCGCAGGCCCTGCACCACGCCTGGCGCACCTGGCGCCGGCTGCGCGACCGGCTCGCGGCGCACATCGCGGCGGAGCGCGTCCGTCACCTGACGAATCATCAGGTCTGGCTGCTGGAGCCCGGCTTCACCGTGCACACCCTGGAGTCGGGGGCGCTGCGGGCGGACGGGGTCGTCGTCGCCACCGGCGGGTACGAGAAGGTGCTGCCCTTCCCCGGGTGGACCCTGCCCGGGGTCGTCACCGCGGGCGGCGCCCAGGCGATGCTGAAGGGCGGGCTGGTCCTGCCGGGCCGCACCGTCGTCGTCGCCGGGACCGGGCCGCTCCTGCTGCCCGTCGCCGCCGGCCTGGCCGCGGCCGGTGTGCGCGTCGCCGCCCTCGCCGAGGCGGCCGACCCGCTCGCCCTGCTGCGCCGCCCCGGCTCCGTGCCGCCCGGCAAGCTCGCCGAGGGTGCCGGGTACGCCGCCCGGCTCGCCCGCCACGGGGTCCGCCCGCTGCGCCGGCACACCGTCGTCGCCGCCCATGGCACGACCCGCGTCGAGGCGGTCACCCTCGCCGGGCCCGGCGGCGCCCGGCGTACGGTGCCCTGCGACACCCTCGCCGTCAGCCACGGCATGCTGCCGCACACCGACCTCGCCGACGTCCCGCACACCGACAGCGAGCAGCGCGCCCCCGCACCGGGCCTGTGGGCCGCGGGCGAGGCCACCGGCATCGGCGGCGCCGCGCTCGCCCTGGCCGAGGGCGAGATCGCCGGCCGCTCCGCCGCCGCCCGCCTGCGCGGCACCGCGCCCGACCCCGCCGGCTGGGCCCGCGCCGCCCGCGCCCGCGACCGGCTGCGCCGCTTCGCCGAGGCCCTCGACACCGTCTACCGGGTGCCCGACGACTGGGCCGGCACCGTCGTCACGGACGAGACCCTCGTCTGCCGCTGCGAGGAGGTGCCCGCCGGCGCCGTGCGCACCGCCGTGCGCGACCTCGGCGCCGGGGACCTGCGGACGGTCAAACTGCTGACCCGCGCGGGCATGGGCCACTGCCAGGGACGCGTCTGCGGGCCCGCCGTCGCCGCGGTCGCCGGCTGCCCCTTCACCCCGCCGGCCCGGCCCTTCGCCCGCCCCGTACCGCTCGGCCTGCTCGCCGGCGGCACACCGCCCCCGCAGGGGGCCGGCCACGACCACAGCGCGACCGCACCAGAGGAAGCCGGACGAGAGGGGACGCAGGATGGACCGGAATGAAGGACGGCCGTGGCGGGGGGTGCTCGTCGCGACCGCGTTGCCGCTGCGGGCGTCGGACCTCGCGGTGGACTACGACGCCTACGCCGAGCACTGCCGGTGGCTCGTCGCCGGCGGCTGCGACGGGGTGGTGCCCAACGGCTCGCTCGGCGAGTACCAGGTGCTCACCCCCGCCGAGCGGGCCAGGGTCGTGGAGACCGCGGTCGCGGCGGTCGGCGGGGACCGGGTCATGCCCGGGGTGGCCGCGTACGGGTCCGGTGAGGCGCGCCGGTGGGCCGAGCAGGCCGCGGACGCCGGGTGCGCGTCCGTGATGCTGCTGCCGCCCAACGCGTACCGGGCGGACGAGCGGTCGGTGCGCGCCCACTACGCGGAGGTCGCCAAGGCGGGCCTGCCCGTGGTGGCGTACAACAACCCGCACGACACGAAGGTCGACCTGACACCGCCGCTGCTGGCCGCGCTGCACGCCGAGGGGCACATCCGGGCCGTGAAGGAGTTCAGCGGCGACGTGCGCCGGGCGTACGAGATCGCCGAACTCGCCCCGGAACTCGACCTGCTGGTCGGCGCCGACGACGTACTCCTCGAACTGGCCGCCGCCGGCGCCAAGGGCTGGGTCGCCGGCTTCCCCAACGCGCTCCCGCAGGTCACCACCGCGCTGTACCGCGCGGCGGTCGCGGGCGACCCGGCGGCGCAGCCGCTGTACCGGGCGCTGCACCCCCTGCTGCGCTGGGACTCGCGGACGGAGTTCGTGCAGGCGGTGAAGGTGTCGATGGACGCCGCGGGCCGGTACGGCGGCCCCTGCCGCGCGCCGCGCCAACCGCTGCTGCCGGAGCAGGAGAAGGCCGTCCGGGCCGCGACCGAGCAGGCCCTCGCGGCCGGCGCGAACTGAGCGGGGGGCCCACGATGCGCAGCTCCCTGGTCCTGCACGCGGTCGACTCCCACACCGAGGGCATGCCCACCCGCGTCGTCACCGGCGGCATCGGCACCGTCCCCGGCGCCACGATGAACGAACGCCGGCTGTACTTCCGCGACCACCTCGACCACATCCGCCATCTGCTGATGGACGAACCGCGCGGCCACGCCGCCATGAGCGGTGCGGTCCTCCAGCCGCCCACCCGCCCGGACGCCGACTGGGGCGTCATCTACGTCGAGGTCTCCGGCTACCTGCCGATGTGCGGCCACGGCACGATCGGCGTGGCCACCGTCCTCGTCGAGACGGGCATGGTCGCGGTGACCGAGCCGGTCACCACGATCCGCCTGGACACCCCGGCCGGCCTCGTCGTCGCCGAGGTCGCCGTCAGCGGCGGCGCGGCCACCGCCGTGACCCTGCGCAACGTCCCCTCGTTCGCCGTCGCGCTGGACCGCAAGGCCACCCTCGCCGACGGCCGCACGGTGACGTACGACCTCGCCTACGGCGGCAACTTCTACGCGATCCTGCCGCTCGAGGCCTTCGGCCTGCCCTTCGACCGGGCCCGCAAGGACGACATCCTCGCCGCTGGACTGGCCCTGATGGACGCCATCGAGGCCGAGGACCCGCCCGTCCACCCCGAGGACCCCACCATCCGCGGCTGCAAGCACGTCCAGCTGCTCGCCCCCGGCTCCGACGCGGTCCGCTCCCGGCACGCGATGGCCATCCACCCCGGCTGGTTCGACCGCTCCCCGTGCGGCACGGGTACCAGCGCGCGCATGGCGCAGCTGCACGCCCGCGGCGAACTGCCGCTGCACGAGGACTTCGTGAACGAGTCCTTCATCGGCACGCACTTCACCGGCCGGCTGACCGGCACCACCGAGGTGGGCGGCCGACCCGCCGTTCTGCCCTCGATCACCGGACGCGCCTGGATCACCGGCACCGCCCAGTACCTGCTGGACCCGGACGACCCCTTCCCGGCCGGATTCGTCCTGTAGCGGCCCCGCCCCGATACTGGTCGCCGACCCCATGCCCGGACGCCGAGGAGGACCGGCCCGATGACCGCTCACGACGGGCCCGCCCTGCCCTCCCTCGGCGGGCAGCGGCCCAGTTACCGCGAGCGCGTCGCGGACGCCCTGCGCGCCGCGCTCGTGGCGGGCGAGCTGCGCCCGGGCGAGGTGCACTCCGCGCCCGCCCTGGCGGGCCGCTTCGGGGTCTCGGCCACCCCGGTGCGCGAGGCGCTGCTCGACCTGGTGAAGGAAGGCCTGGTGGACCCGGTGCCCAACAAGGGCTTCCGGGTCACCGAGGTCTCCGAGCGGCAGCTCGACGAGTACACGCACATCCGCGCCCTCATCGAGATCCCCACCGTCACCGGTCTGGCCGCCGGTGCCGACCCCGCCGCGCTGGAGGAGCTGCGCCCGGCCGCCGAGGCCATCGTCGCCGCCGCGGCGACCGGTGACCTCATCGGCTACGTCGAGGCCGACCGGCGCTTCCACCTCGGCCTGCTCGCGCTGGCCGGCAACGCGCACCTGGTCGAGGTCGTCGGCGACCTGCGCAAGCGCTCCCGCCTGTACGGGCTGACCGCGCTGGCCGAACGCGGTCTGCTGACGGCCTCGGCCGAGGAGCACCTGGAACTGCTCGACGCCCTGCTCGCCCGCGACGAGGAGGCGGTGCGGGCGGTGATGACGCGTCACCTCGGGCACGTCAGGGGCCTGTGGGCGCGCTGATACGGTGGCCGGATCCCGAACCCCCGTGGGTTGGAGCGTGACACGCATGACCCTGCTCGTCGCACCGGCCGCCGCGCGCGCCGCCGGTGACCGGTAGGGCGGGCGCGTCGTGGGGCCCTTCTTCACCTTGCGCACCGAGCCCGGGGAGCCGCGCGCCGAGGGCTTCGTGCCGCTGGCGGAGGTGTACGAAGGTCCCGCGCGGGAGGCGCTGACCGGGCGGGTCGCCGAGGTCGGCCGCCGGCTCGGCACGGACGAACGGCGCGTCGCGGCCTCGCTGGCCCACCAGGGTCTCGCCGCCCGCCTGTGGTCGGTAGCGCTCGGCCCGGCGGTGCTGACCGGGCAGCTGCCCGACCCGGCCGGTCTGTGGTGGCATCCGGAGCGGGCCGTGCCGGACGAGCTGTGGCTGCCGTCCGCGGGGGAGCGGCTGCCGGTCGACCGGCTCGGCGAGGCCGTCCTGCACGGGCACCTCGTACCGCTGACCGAGGCCGTTTGCGCGGTCTCCGGGGTCTCCGCCGGGCTGCTGTGGGGCAACGCGGCCTCGGCGCTGGCCGGGACGCTGCGGGTGCTGCACACCTGGTGCCTGGGCGAGGGCGGGCGGCCGGAGGCGGCGCGCCGGGCGGCCGCCTTGGCGGCGGCACTGCTGGCCGACCCCTTGCTGCGGGACGCCGGAACCCTCGACCTCGCCGGACCCGCCGCTCCCGCGTACACGCGCCGCAGCTGCTGCCTGTACTACCGGGTGCCCGGCGGCGGCCTGTGCGGCGACTGCGCACTGCGCTGAGGACGGGCCGGCCGGTCCGGCGGGTGCCGGACGGAAAGACGATCATCCCGCGGGAAGGACGCACCTGGGACCGCAGGTGCGCTCGCCCCGAAGGCTGACGGGCCGGCCGCGTCCTCGCCCTCCATGCTGATGCCCCTATGTAGTTGTTGCAAGTGCTGTGCAACAAGCCTCGTCCGGACCCGGCCGTCAGGGAGGGGTGACGCGCGGGGCCAGCGTCGCGGACTCCGCGCCCGACAGCTCGTCCAGCGAGCGCCCGCGCGTCTCGATGCGGAAGGCCCACGTCACGAGGAGGCCCAGCGCGCTGGTCGCGGCCACGCCGTACAGCAGTGCGCTGGTCCCGACGGCGTTCAGCAGCACCGGGAAGAGGAAGGTGCCCAGCGCCGCGCCGAGCTTGCCGCAGCCCGCCGCGAAGCCGTGGCCCGCCGCCCGTACGTCGGAGGGGAAGACCTCGGCGGGCAGGGTGAACGTCGTGGCGTTCGGTCCCAGGTTCATGAAGGTGTTGAACAGCGCGAAGCCCACGAACACCAGCGGCAGGTGCGCGTCGCCCCCGCCGGGCAGCTGCTCGGCCACCGCCAGCATGCACAGCGCCACGGTCATCATGGCGAAGCCCGCGAGCTGCAGCGGCACCCGGCCGACCCGTTCCACCAGGACGATCGCCAGCACAAAGCCGATCACCAGGAAGACGTCCAGAAGCGCCGTGCCCTCGGTCGAGGCGATGTCGTCCGAGATGAACGTCGCGTTCGCCCCTCCGAGCGCCAGCCCGGCCAGCAGGGTCGGGGTGAAGATCCCCACCCCGTATGTCGCGATGTCCATGAGGAACCACGGCACCGCCGTGAAGACCGTGCGCCGCCTCAACCGCCGTGAGAACAACTGCGGTTGCAGGAAGGCCTTCAACCCCTCCGGCGGCGCCTCGCCGCGCTCCCGGTCCGCCTCCGTCACATGGCAGTCCCGCCCGGTCATCCTCCGCGTGATCGCGCAGGCCTCCGCCTCCCGCCCGTTCTGCGCCAGCCAGCGCGGGCTCTCCGGCACGTTCCGCCGCAACCAGATGATCACCAGCGCCGGCACCACCCCGAAGCCCAGCATCAGCCGCCACGACCCGGTCTCCGGCGCCGCCAGCAGGATCACCACACCGGCCGCGGCCCCCAGCACGATCCCCGCCGCCTGGAGGCTGAACGCGCTCACCAGCCACCGCCCGCGGTTGCGCGCGGGAAGGATCTCGGCCACGTAGCTCGCCGCGATCGGGTAGTCCAGCCCCACCGCGACGCCCAGCAGCAGCCGGAAGACGATCAGCGACCAGATGTCCCACGCGCAGGCGCACGCCACCGAGAACACCACGAACAGCCACAGGTCGACCTTGAAGATCCGGCTCCGCCCGATCCGGTCGCCCAGCGGTCCCAGCGCCGCCGCCCCGAAGACCGCCCCCACGATCGCCGCCGACGACAGCAGCCCGCGCTCGGCCGCGCTCCCCCCGAAGTCCTTGGCGATCAGCGGATTGGCCACCCCGATGATGAAGAAGTCGAACCCGTCCAGCAGGATCCCCAGCCCCGCCAGCAACCAGAACCTCATGTGCAGCCGCGACATGGGCGCACTGTCCAGTGCCGCACCGAGCGGCCGCGACGTGCGGGGAGAGCTGTTGGTCACCACACGAACGGAGTCAAGGTCACCCGCTCCGGCCGATCAACGTGCCACGCCCGACGGCCCCCAATGGTCACCGGCAGCCACCCGGCCGGTGGAGTCGACCGGCGTCGCCGGGCTGGGGGGAGAACTCGGGCCCGAGGGAGAGGACTTGCCCGGACGCACGAGGGCCGCCGCCCGCTCCTCCGCATGCGGGAGGACACGGGCGACGGCCCCGGAATGCCTGGGAACACGCGCCGGTGAGGCGCGGCCTGTCACACGTCGAAGTAGAGCTCGAACTCGTGCGGGTGCGGCCGCAGCGCGATCGGCGCGATCTCGTTGACCCGCTTGTAGTCGATCCACGTCTCGATCAGGTCCGGGGTGAAGACCCCGCCCTGGAGGAGGAACTCGTGGTCGGACTCGAGGGACTCCAGGACCGCCGACAGCGAGGTCGGGACCTGCGGGACGCCCGCGTGCTCCTCGGGGGCGAGCTCGTAGAGGTCCTTGTCGACGGGCTCGGCCGGCTCGATCTTGTTCTTGATGCCGTCCAGGCCCGCGAGCAGCAGCGCGGAGAAGGCCAGGTACGGGTTGCCGGAGGAGTCCGGGGCGCGGAACTCGATGCGCTTGGCCTTCGGGTTCGCACCCGTGATCGGGATGCGGATGGCCGCGGAGCGGTTGCGCTGCGAGTAGACCAGGTTGACCGGGGCCTCGAAGCCGGGGACCAGGCGGTGGTAGGAGTTCACCGTGGGGTTGGTGAACGCCAGCAGCGCCGGGGCGTGCCGCAGGATGCCGCCGATGTAGTAGCGGGCGGTGTCCGACAGGCCCGCGTAGCCCTGCTCGTCGTAGAAGAGCGGGGCGCCGTTGGTCCACAGCGACTGGTGGACGTGCATGCCGGAGCCGTTGTCGCCGAAGATCGGCTTGGGCATGAAGGTCGCGGTCTTGCCGGCCCGCCAGGCGACGTTCTTCACGATGTACTTGAAGAGCATCAGGTCGTCGGCCGCGGCGAGCAGCGTGTTGAACTTGTAGTTGATCTCGGCCTGGCCGGCGGTGCCCACCTCGTGGTGCTGGCGCTCGACCTGGAGGCCGGACTTCATCAGCTCCAGGGTGATCTCGGCGCGCAGGTCGGCGAAGTGGTCGACCGGCGGGACCGGGAAGTAGCCGCCCTTGTACTTGACCTTGTAGCCGCGGTTGTCCTGCTCCGCACCGCTGTTCCAGGCACCGGCCTCGGAGTCGATGTGGTAGAAGGACTGGTTCGCGCTGGTCTCGAAGCGCGCGCTGTCGAAGACGTAGAACTCGGCCTCGGGGCCGAAGTACGCGGTGTCGGCGATACCGGAGGAGGCGAGGTAGGCCTCGGCCTTCTTCGCCACGTTCCGCGGGTCACGGCTGTACTGCTCGCCGGTGATCGGGTCGTGGATGAAGAAGTTGACGTTGAGCGTGGAGTCCTTGCGGAACGGGTCCAGCTTGGCCGTGGACAGGTCCGGCACCAGCGCCATGTCGGACTCGTGGATGGCCTGGAAGCCGCGGATCGAGGAGCCGTCGAACATCAGCTGCTCGTCCGGGTCGAAGGACTCGACCGGGACGGTGAAGTGCTGCATCACACCGGGCAGGTCGCAGAACCGGACGTCCACGAACTTGACGTCGTTGTCCGAGATGAACTTCTTCACCTCGTCGGCGTTTTGGAACGACATCCAACTCCTCCTTGGCCCGGCCCGGGAGGCCGGATTGCAGCTCATGGGTGCGACCAGTGCGGTGGCGCACGTTGGAGGTGACGATAGGGACCGGGCATTTCCCCGTCGTGACCCATTTGTTTCTTGCAGGTTAACCGAGCGGCCGGGTAGGCGACGGGTCGGACGCGGGGGGCCCGGGACGGGCGCGTACCGTGGAGCCGTGGACAACAGGGATGTCATCGGATCGTGGATCGAGGGCCCGAAGGCGGCCGCCGAGCGGATGGGCGTGGACTTCGGCTACCGCGGCAAGCGCCTCGGCCTGCCGGAGGAGGGCCCCGGCTCGATCGCCCCGGTCGGGCGGCGGATCGCGGCGCTCTTCATCGACTGGGGCCTGTGCGCGCTGATCGCATACGGCCTGATCGCGCACCGTGACGCGGCCGCGGCCAATCCGTGGACCACGGTCGTCTTCGGCGTCATGAGCGTGCTGCTGCTGGGCACCGTCGGCACCACCCCGGGCAAGCGCCTGCTGGGGCTGCGCGTGATCCGGGAGGACGGCGCCCGGCTCGGCCCCGGCGCGGCGGTGCTGCGCACCTTCCTCCTCCTGCTGGTGGTCCCTGCGGTGGTCTGGGACCGCGACACCCGCGGCATGCACGACCGGGCGGTGAAGGCGGTCCAGGTCCGGATGTGACCTGCCACCACACGAGAACGGGCCGTGCCCCGGACGATCTCCATCGTCCGGGGCACGGCCCGTTCGCTTTCGTTCCTCGGGCGGTCGCCCGGGCCTCAGCGGCCCTTCGGCATCCGCATGCCCTTGGGCATCGGGCCCTTCGGGACCGGCATGTTGCTCATGAGGTCGCCGAGCGCCCGCAGGCGGTCGTTCACCTCGGTGACCTTGGGGCCCGGCAGCACGCGCGGCAGCTTCAGCAGCGTCGCGCGGATCTTCTTCAGGGAGACCTCGCCCTCGCCGGTGCCGACGATGATGTCGGTCACCGGCACGTCGTAGACCACCCGCGACATCTTCTTCTTCTCGGCGGCCAGCAGGCTCTTCACCCGGTTCGGGTTGCCCTCGCCCACCAGGACGATGCCGGCCTTGCCGACCGCGCGGTGCACGACGTCCTGGTTGCGGTTCATCGCCACCGCGGGCGTCACCGACCAGCCCCGGCCGACGTTGTCCAGTACGGCCGCCGCGGCGCCGGGCTGTCCCTCCAGCTGGCCGAAGGCCGCCCGCTCGGCACGCCGCCCGAAGACGACCGCCATCGCGAGGAGGGCCAGGAGCAAGCCCAGGATGCCCGCGTAGATGGGGTGACCGATCGCGAAGCCGATGGCGAGGATGACACCGAAGGTGACGACTCCCACAGCCGCGAGGACGAGCCCGACCTTGGAGTCGACCCGCCTGGTCATCTTGTAGGTCTGGGCGATCTGCTTGAGGCGCCCAGGGTTGTTCTCGGATGTTTCCCTCGCCATGCCGCACAGGATACGTGTCCCGTGCCGTGCGGGCCCCACCGGAGGGGTGGGAAACCCACCGGGCGGCGGCCGGGAAGGGGCTAGAAGGTGTCCTGCCGGCCCGTACGCGCGGAGACCAAGGCGTCCATGACGTGCTGGGCCTCGCGGCGGTCCCGGGCGCGCTTGCGGTCCTCGAGCACGGCCGTCCAGGCGTTGCGGCGCGCGGTCGCCTCGGCGCCGCGGAACAGGAAGGACTCCACGGCGCGCAGCGCGCCCGCGGCGGCGCCGGGGATGGTGCTCTGGCGATGGAGCTGTGCGGCCTCGGCCTGCATGGTGGTGTCCCCCTCAGGACGGCTCAAACGCATCTGGTTGTTCCGCTTATCCAGAGTCACCACATTGTGTTACCAGCCCGTGACTGGCCGGTCAAACCGTCGTGAAACCCGGGCGGTCCCTTTGCGTCGGCCTGCTGCGTCCGCTGCACGTCAGAGACACGAAAGGGGCCCGAGTGGGGCCCCTGACGTGACGAACCGCACGTTCGCCGGACGAGTGCGGTGGGTGATCAGACCGCCTCGGCGGCCACCGCTCCGCGCCGCTCCATCGCCTGCTGGAACAGGCGTCCCGCCCGGTACGAGGACCGCACCAGGGGGCCGGACATGACACCGGCGAAGCCGATCTCCTCGGCCTCCTCCTTGAGCTCCACGAACTCCTGCGGCTTGACCCAGCGCTCGACCGGGTGGTGACGCAGGCTCGGCCGCAGGTACTGCGTGATGGTGATCAGCTCGCAGCCCGCGTCGTGCAGGTCCTGGAGGGCCTGGCTGATCTCCGCGCGCTCCTCGCCCATGCCGAGGATCAGATTGGACTTGGTCACCAGACCGGCCTCGCGGGCCTTGGTGATGACTTCGAGGGAGCGCTCGTAACGGAAGCCGGGGCGGATGCGCTTGAAGATCCGCGGGACCGTCTCGACGTTGTGCGCGAGCACCTCGGGGCGGGCGCCGAAGACCTCGGCGAGCTGCGCGGGGTCCGCGTTGAAGTCCGGGATGAGCAGCTCGACCTTGGTGCGGCCGGCCGCGCGGGCGCCGGTCATCTCGTGGATCTGGCGCACCGTCTCGGCGTACAGCCAGGCTCCGCCGTCCTCCAGGTCGTCGCGGGCGACGCCGGTGATCGTGGCGTAGTTCAGGTCCATCGTGACGACGGACTCGCCCACCCGGCGCGGCTCGTCGCGGTCGAGTGCCTGCGGCTTGCCGGTGTCGATCTGGCAGAAGTCGCAGCGCCGCGTGCACTGGTCGCCGCCGATGAGGAAGGTGGCCTCGCGGTCCTCCCAGCACTCGAAGATGTTGGGGCAGCCGGCCTCCTGGCACACCGTGTGCAGGCCCTCGCGCTTCACCAGGCCGTGCAGCTCGGTGTACTCGGGGCCCATCTTCGCCCGGGTCTTGATCCACTCGGGCTTGCGCTCAATGGGGGTCTGGCTGTTGCGGACCTCCAGACGCAGCATCTTGCGGCCTTCAGGTGCCACAGCTGACACGGTCGACTCCCTCTCGCGACTTCATTTCCTCGGTGAACATCAGCCTACGCCCGTGGATTCCCACCTCAGACCGCGCGCGGCAGCGGCTCTGCCGACTCCAGTACGGCCCGCAGATGCTTCTCCACGACCGGCAGGGCGTCCGTGACGCTGATCTCCCGCCCCAGCTCGTTGCTGAGCGAGGCCACGCCCGCGTCCCGGATGCCGCACGGCACGATCCGGTCGAACCAGGTGTTGTCCGGGTTGCAGTTGAGCGCGAAGCCGTGCATGGTGACGCCCTTGGCGACCCGGATGCCGATCGCGCCCAGCTTGCGGTCCTCGCGGCGCTGGCCGGCGTTGGAGGGTGCGTACTCGGGGCCGGACAGCCGCGGGTCGAACTCGTCGTCGTGCAGGCGGGGGTCGAAGTCCAGGGTCAGCCCGGGGATCACCGCGGGGCGGTCCTCGATCGGGTCGCCGAGCACCCAGACCCCGCTGCGGCCCTCCACGCGGGTGGTCTCCAGGCCGAACTCGGCGCACGCGTTGATCAGCGCCTCCTCCAGCCGGCGCACATGGGCGACGACGTCGACCGGGCGCGGCAGCTTCAGGATCGGGTAGCCGACGAGCTGGCCGGGGCCGTGCCAGGTGATCTTGCCGCCGCGGTCCACGTCGATGACCGGCGTGCCGTCCAGCGGGCGCTCGCTGTCCTCGGTGCGGCGGCCCGCGGTGTACACCGGCGGGTGCTCCAGCAGCAGACAGGTGTCGGGGACCTCGTCCGCGAAACGCGCGGCGTGCACCCGGCGCTGCTCCTGCCATGCCTCCTGATACTCCACGGCGTGCTCGCCGAAGCCCAGATGGACGAAGTGCAGCTCACTCACGGCCGCTCCCTTGTGATCGCCTGCTGCGACGCCCGTTTCGTCGACACCGGGCGCCCTGGCAACTGTACGTCCGTCGCGCTCCCGCCTTGCAGCGGGCTGCGAATAGCACCCGAAACGGGCGGAAGGATCGATTCCGGGGTTATGCGGGGGAAGGTTCACCCGTTACAGCGAATGCGAGGCTCTGGTAGTGAGCGTCTCGGCACAGAACGTTACATTCGCGCCGTTCTGCAGATAGCCCGGAAGGCAGGGGACCGCACCACTGATGTCCGACCGTTCCTCGCAGCGCCCCCCCAACCGCCAACTCGCGGCCCTCATCGCCGAAGCCGGCTTCTCCAACGCGGGACTCGCCCGCCGCGTGGATCAGCTCGGCATCGAGCACGGGCTCGACCTGCGGTACGACAAGACCTCCGTCACCCGCTGGCTGCGCGGCCAGCAACCGCGCGGCACCACCCCCGCGCTCATCGCCGAGGTCTTCACCCGGCGGCTCGGGCGGCGGCTGTCCGCCCACGACCTCGGCCTCGACGCCGTGGCCCCGGTCTACGCGGGACTGGAGTTCGCCGCCTCCCCCGAGGAGGCCGTGGAGATCGTGTCCGGGCTGTGGCGCAAGGACACCGGCAGCCAGGCCGACCTGCGCAAGATCGCCTTCACCCCGGCCGGCCTGGTCGTCCCCAGCCGCGACTGGCTCATCGGGCGCGCCGACGACCGCGTCGGGCGCAGCGCCGACCCGGGCCCCGCGGCCGGCGGCGTGCCCCGGCTGCCCGCCCAGCGCACCCGCGGCGACGCGGCACCCCAGGTGCCGGGAGGCCCGGGCGGGAACCGGGTCACCATGGGCGACCTCGCCGCGCTGCGCTCCGTCGGCGAGCTCTTCCGCTCCCTGGACAACGCCTTCGGCGGCGGCCACGCCCGCCAGGCCCTCGTGCGCTACCTGGAGCACGAGGCAGAACCGATGCTGCGCGGCAGCTACGGCGAGACCATGGGCCGCCGGCTGTTCGCCGCCGTCGCCGACCTGACCCGGCTCGCCGGCTGGACCTCGTACGACATCGGCGCCCACGGGCTCGCCCAGCGGTACTTCGTGCAGTCGCTGCGGCTCGCCCAGGCGGCCGGCGACCGGGTCTACGGCGGCTACGTGCTGGTCACCATGAGCCGCCAGGCGGTCTACCTCGGGCACGGCCGCGAGGCCGTCCAGCTCGCCCGGGTCGCCCAGCAGGGAGTGGGCAGCGCGGCCCCGCCCGTCGTCCAGGCGCTGCTGCACGCGGCCGAGGCCCGCGGGCACGGCCTGCTCGGCGAGGTCCGGGCATGCACCGCGGCGCTCGTGCGCGCCGAACGCGCCCTGGAGGCCGCCCGCGCCGGGGACGACGTCCCGTCCTGGGCCCGCTTCTTCGACGAGGCGCAGCTCGCCGACGAGTTCGGCCACTGCCACCGCGACCTCCAGCAGTACCGCGCCGCCTCCCAGCACGCGGAACGCTCCCTGCAACTGCGGCCCGCCGCCTACGCCCGCAGCCGGCTGTTCTGCCGCACCGTGCTCGCCACCGCCCGCCTCGGGCTCGGCGAGGTCGACGCGGCCTGCGCGCTGGGCGCCGAGGCCATGCAGGCCGCCGTCGAGATGCGCTCGGTGCGCGCGCTGGAGTACGTGCGGGACTTCGGCCGCCGCCTCGACGCGCACCGCGACGCGTCCTCGGTGCGGGCCTTCCACGACCGGGCGGCGGCCCTCGGGGTGCTGGTGGGGTGAGGCGTGCCGGCCGGCCCCGGGGCATTGCTCCCCGGGGCCGGTCGGACGGGCTCAGGCGGCCAGGGGCTCGGTGCGGGACCCGGGGTGCAGGCCCACGTCGCGCAGCAGCCGCTGTGCCGCGCGGCGGCCGGACAGCATGGCGCCCTGCACCGTGCTGGTGTCCCGGTGGTCGCCGCAGACGGATCGGGCCGCGGCCCTCGGGGTGCTGGTGGGGTGAGGCGTGCCGGCCGGCCCTGGGGCATTGCTCCCCGGGGCGGGCCGGACGGGCTCAGGCGGCCAGGGGCTCGGTGCGGGACCCGGGGTGCAGGCCCACGTCGCGCAGCAGCCGCTGTGCCGCGCGGCGGCCGGACAGCATGGCGCCCTGCACCGTGCTGGTGTCCCGGTGGTCGCCGCAGACGTACAGCCCCTGGAGTATGCGCACCGGGCGGCGCAGATCGTGCGGTGCGGGCATGGCGGGCACGGCCTCCGGGTCGTGGTGGACGGCCAGCAGCCGCCAGCCCGCGGTGGAGGTGCCGTAGAGCTCGGCGAGGTGGGCGCGCACCGCGTCGTCGTCCGGGTCGGGGACGGCCGCGGCACCGAGCAGCACCGAGGTCACCAGCGTCCGGCCGGCCGGCGCGCGGGACGGGTCGACCAGGCTCGCCGGGAGCGAGTGCGACACCGGCCCGCGCCGGTCCGCGTCCAGGACGAGCGCGGCCTCCCGCAACGGCGCGGTGGGGGCCGCGTGGTGGACCACGGTGACGGCGTGGAAGTCCGGCACGCGCAGCCCCGGCAGCAGCTCGGCCGCCGCGCGGGCCCCGGTGGCCACCACCACGGCCCGGCACGGCAGTTCCTCCTTCTCCTCGGTCAGCACCGCGTTGGTGGAGGCCGCCACCGCGCGGGTGCCCAGCCGCAGTGAACCCTCCGGCAGCGCGCCCGCGAGCTGCCGCGGCAGGGCCTCGGCACCGCCCGCGGGCAGGCAGGTGCGGCCCAGGGCGAAGGCCCGCAGCACCAGGTCGGCGCAGCGGCTGGACGTTGTCAGCCAGGGGTCGCACAGCAGCGCGGAGAGCAGCGGCCGCAGGTACCCCTCGACCGCGCGGGGGGCGAACCCGCGCGAGGCGAGCGCTTCGGCGGCCGTCGTCTCGGGCCGCTCCAGGAGGCGTTCGACCGGGGTGTCGGCCAGACGGTGCAGGGCCGCCCGCAGCCGGGCCTTGTCCAGCGGCGATCCCAGCGGGGCGCGGGCCGCCGCCAGTGCCCCGCGCGGGTCGCCGACGCGGTAGCCGCGGCCCGCGGCCCGCACCAGGACGGCGGGGGAGAACGGCCGCAGCTGGAGGTCGTCCAGACCCGGCGTGCGGAGCAGCTCCGGGTAGGAGGTGTTGAGCAGTTGCGGGCCCCGGTCCAGCAGGAAGCCGTCCACCTCGTCGGTGGCCATGCGCCCACCGGCCCGGTCGGCGGCCTCCAGGACGGTCACGCGGAGCCCTGCGCTGATCAGATGATGCGCTGCCGACAGACCGGCCACGCCGGCCCCGATCACGCATACGTCCGTTGAAGAACCGGTAGAGCGTGCTGTTGAGAGCACGTTGCCCCTCCCCGAGGTCGGCACGTTTCCCCGCTCGCGTCAGCTGGCGCTGGAAGCGTCATGCCCAGAACTTCCCCAACTGATGCCGCCCGAGGGCCGCCTGGTGGCATTCAGTGCCTCTCGTCGGCCAGTGCCGCGCGGATCGCCTCCTCGATGCCGGGGTGCGCGAAGACGAACCCGGTGTCGAGCAGCACGCGCGGCACGGCCCGCGTACTGCCGAGGATCTCGGTGGAGAACTCCCCGACGACGGTGCGCAGGACGGCCGCGGGGACCGGGAACAGCGCGGGCCGGCGCAGCACCCGGGCCATGGCGGCGGTCACCTCGGCGTTGGTCTGCGGCTCGGGCACGCACATGTTGACCGGCCCGGCGACCGTGTCGTGGTCGATCATGTGGCGCAGTGCCGCGACCTGGTCGCGCAGCGAGATGAAGCTCCAGTACTGCCGCCCGCTGCCCAGCCGTCCGCCCACTCCCGCCTTGAACAGCGGGAACAGCCGCCCCCACGCGCCGCCCCGGCCCGAGACGACCAGGCCCGTGCGGGCGAACGCCGTCCGGATGCCCGCGTCCCGCGCCGGGGCCGCGGCGGCCTCCCAGTCGCGGCACACGCCGGGCAGGAAACCGTCCCCGTAGGGGGCGCTCTCGTCGACCCTGCGGTCGCCGGTGTCCCCGTACGCGGTGATCCCGGACCCGCTGACCAGGACGCGCGGCGGCGCGGACAGCGCGGCGAGCGCTCCGGCGAGCGTCGCGGTGCCGCGCACCCGGCTGTCGTGGACGGTCCGCTTGTACGCCGGGGTCCAGCGATGGTCGCCCACCCCCGCCCCCGCGAGGTTGACCACGGCCTCGACGCCCTCCAGGGCCGCGCTGTCGATCCCGCCGCCCTCGGGGTCCCAGCGCGCCTCGTCCGCCGCGGAGGGCGGGCGCCTGACGAGGCGTACGACCTCGTGGCCGTCGGCGAGCAGGGAGCGGACGAGGGCGGAGCCGATGAGCCCGGACGAGCCGGTGATGGCGATGCGCATGAGGACATGGTCGCGTGCCGGCACGCCCCGTTGTGGCAGGGTGACGCTCATGTCCGGGATACGTGTGCGCGCCGCCCTGCTCTCCGACGACCCCGTCCTCGCCCGGCTGGACCGCGCCACGTGGTCCACACTGCACGCGGTGACGCCCCCGCCGCACGAGCACGGGGACTTCTTCGACGGGCGCTCCGGCCCGGACGCGTACCTGGTCGCCGAGGTGGACGGGCGGACGGCCGGATACATCCGGTTCGTGCCGCCGACGCCGCTGGTCTCCAACGGCCATGTACGGCAGATCCAGGGCTTGGCGGTCGACACCTGGGCCCGCGGCCGCGGCGTCGGGCTCGAACTCGTCATGGCGGCGCTGGAGGCCGCCCGCGGGCAGGGCGCGCGGCGCATGACGCTGCGCGTACTGGGCCACAACACTCCGGCGCGGCGGCTGTACGAGGCGGCCGGCTTCGCGGTCGAGGGCGTCCTGCCCGGGGAGTTCCTGCTGGACGGTGCCTACGTGGACGACGTGTGCATGGGGCGGGCGCTGTGACGGCCGGCCCGGCCGCCGTCGCGACCGGTGCCGCGCGGGAGGCTCAGCCGAAGCGCTCCCACAGCCGCGGGAAGCGCTGCGCCACCGCGTCCGCGTTCTCGAAGTCGACGTAGACGCCCTCCGGCTCGGCCGGCTGCGGCGACAGGTCCAGATCCGGCAGCCGCACCCCGGTCAGCTGCTCGTACGCCTCGTCGGCCGCGTACCCCAGGTCCTCGGCGTCGCCGTCCACCTCGGGGTCGAAGTCCGGGGCCAGCTCCGCCAGCGCGTCCGGGTCGTGCACCGCGCCCTCGAAGACATGCCGGCCCTGCCCGATCAGCCAGCACCGGAAGAAGTCGAACGCGTCGTCACCGGCCCCGCCCAGCATGAGATCCGCGGCGCCCCACACGTCCCACCGGTACGCCCGGTTGAAACGGCTCTCGAAGTGCCGCGCGAAATCGACGACGGACTCCGGGTCGAGCTGCGTCAGCCGCTCCACCAGCAGATCGGCGTGCTCCTCCGGGTCCCCGCCGGCCGCCGTCCGGGTACTGTCGACGATCTCCCAGAACTCCGTCTCGTCCATCACCGCTCCAGCATCCTGTCTGGGGCCTGCCCCCGCACGCGGAGAGACGCGGATGCGCCCGTGTCGTGACGTTACTCGCCCCGCGCGGGGGCCTGTGCACGCGGGTGTTGACGCCGCCGCCGGGACGGGAGTTGACGGGGCGGCGGGGGTCAGCCGGCGTAGGCCGCCGCCATCGCGCGGGCGGCCTCGGCGAAGCGGGCGCGCAGCGGGGCGGGGGAGAGGAGCTCGGCGCCGGGGCCGAGGGCGAGGAGCTGGTGGTAGGCGACGTCGAGGGACTCCACGGCCAGGGTGACGGTGACGCGGCCGTCGGCGCCGGGCGGCGCGGCGGCGGCCAGGGCGTCGCGGGCTGCGGCCGCGTCGGCGACGTACGGCAGGTGCCGGGCGCCGTCCGGGGTGAGCCGCAGCACGACCTCGGCACGCAGCACGGAGCGGGCGAACGCGGCCGCCCGCGCCTCCCAGAACGCGGGCAGGTCGAACGCCGGGTCCCTGACGAACCGTTCGGGCAGGACGTCGACGGCGCTGAACCGGTCCACCCGGTACACCCGTACCGCCCCCTCGGCCGACGTGGCCTTCTCGGGCCCCTCGGCCTTCTCGGTCCACTCGGCCGCTTCAGGGTGCGCGGCTGCCTCGGCTCCCTCGGTCCGATCGGCTGTCTTGGCCTTGTCGGCTCCCTCGGTCTGCGCAGCCTCCGCGGCCCCCCGCGCCCCGTTCGCCCGCGCGACCGTGTACCAGACGCCGGCCTTCAGCACGAGCGCGTACGGTTCCAGCTCCCGTGCCACCTCCGTGTCCGCGCGCCGGTACCGTGCCCGCAGCCGGCGGTCGCCCCACACCGCCTCCGCGAGAGCGGGCAGCAGCGGTGGCGTGGCCGGTTCCTGCCACCACCCGGGCGCGTCCAGGTGGAAGCGCTGCGCGGCGGTCCGGGGGGCGTCCCGCAGTTCGGGCAGCAGCGCGGCCGACACCTTCAGCCGCGCCGCCGATCCCGCGTCGTGCAGCCCCATCGCCTCCAGCGCGGCGGGCACCCCGGACAGGAACAGCGCCTCCGCCTCGGCGCGGCCGAGCCCCGTGAGCCGGGTCCGGTAGCCGTCCAGCAGCCGGTAGCCGCCGGCGCGCCCGCGCTCCGCGTACACCGGGACGCCCGCCTCCGACAGGGCCAGCACGTCCCGGCCGACCGTCCGCTCGGAGACTTCCAGGGCCCCGGCGAGTTCGGCCGACGTCATCGAGCCGTGGGACTGCAGGAGGAGGACGAGGTGGATCAGCCGGGCCGCGCGCATGCCGTCGAGGCTAGGCCCTCGGTCCGACACCGCGGCGGGGCCGGCCCGGGACGTCCGGGCCGGCCCCCGGGGGCCCGCTGCGCGCGCCTCGGCGCGGGGGGAAGGTCGACGCAGCGCGCGACCCGCAAGGGCGCGGAGGCCACTGAGGGGGGCGGTTGCCTCCCCGCCCTTGCCGGCGGTGCATGGTGGCCATGCCCCCTCCTGTACGGACGCCGCGCCCCAACCACTCACCGCGGCGCGGGATTTCCCCGGGAAACGGCCGAGGCCCCAGCCTGGGAAGGGGCTGGGGCCTCGGCCGTCGTGCGGTCCCGCGACGACGTGCGGTCGGTCAGAGACCGAGGTCGCCCTCGAACTCGCCGGCCTCCAGGCGGGCCTTGACGTCGTTCAGGTAGCGGGCGGCGTCCGCGCCGTCGACCAGCTGGTGGTCGTACGACAGGGTCAGGTACGCCACGTCGCGGATCGCGATCGTCTCACCCAGGTCCGGGTGGTTGATCACGATCGGGCGGCGCACGGTGGCGCCGATGCCCAGCTCGGCGACCTGCGGGAAGTTCACGATGATCGTGTCGAACAGCGCACCGCGCGAACCGGTGTTGCTGATCGTGAACGTGCCGCCGGACAGGTCGTCCGGGCTGATCTTCTTGTTGCGGACCTTGCCGGCCAGCTCGGCGGTCTTCTTGGCGATGCCGGCCAGGCTCAGGTCGCCGGCGCCCTTGATGACCGGGACCATCAGGCCCTGCTCCGAGTCCACCGCGATGCCCACGTTCTCGACGTCGTGGTAGGTGACGGTGCCGTCCTCGTTGATCTTGGCGTTGATGACCGGGTGGGCCTTCAGCGCCTCGGCGGCGGCCTTGACGAAGAACGGCATCGGCGAGAGCTTGACGCCCTCGCGGGCCAGGAAGGACTCCTTGGCCCGGGCCCGCAGCTTCATGATCTTGGTGACGTCCACCTCGACCACGGTCGACAGCTGCGCCTGGCTGTGCAGGGCCTTCATCATGTTCTCGGCGATGACCTTGCGGATGCGGGTCATCTTGACGGTCTGCCCGCGCAGCGCGGCAGCGGCGGCCGGCACCGTGACACCCGCGGACGGGGCGGGCGCGGTCGGCGCGGCGGCGGCGGCCTTGGCGGCCTCCGCGGCGGCCAGGACGTCCTGCTTGCGGATCCGGCCACCGACGCCGGTGCCCTTGAGCGAGGCCAGGTCCACGCCGTTCTCGGCCGCGAGCTTGCGGACCAGCGGGGTCACGTACGCGCCCTCGTCGGTCGGCGCGGTGGCCGAGGGGGCGGCGGCCGGAGCCGGAGCCTGCGGGGCGACCGGGGCGGGAGCCGGGGCGGGAGCCGGAGCCACCGGGGCCGGGGCGGCCACAGGGGCGGGCGCCGGAGCCGGAGCGGCCACGGGAGCCGGGGCCGGGGCGGGAGCCGGAGCGGCGGGAGCGGCGGCCGGGGCCACGGCACCGGCCGCACCGATGACGGCGAGCTTGGCGCCGACCTCGGCGGTCTCGTCCTCGCCGACCAGGATCTCCAGCAGGGTGCCGGCGGCGGGCGACGGGATCTCGGTGTCGACCTTGTCGGTGGAGACCTCGAGCAGCGGCTCGTCGGCCTCGACGGTCTCGCCGACCGACTTCAGCCAGCGGGTGACGGTGCCCTCGGTCACCGACTCGCCCAGCGCCGGCAGGAGCACCGGGGTGCCCTGGGCGGCACCGGCCGGGGCCGGAGCGGGAGCGGCGGCCGGGGCAGCGGCGACGGGCGCCGGAGCCGGAGCCGGGGCCTCCTGCACCGGAGCCGGCGCGGGGGCGGGCTGCGCGGCGGCGGCCGGGGCGGGGGCGGCAGCGGGGGCGCCCGTGCCGTCGTCGATGACGGCCAGCTCGGCGCCGACCTCCACCGTCTCGTCCTCGGCCACCTTGATGGACGAGAGGATGCCCGAGGCGGGCGCCGGGATCTCGGTGTCGACCTTGTCGGTCGACACCTCGAGCAGCGGCTCGTCGGCCTCGACGCGCTCACCCTCGGCCTTGAGCCAGCGGGTGACGGTGCCCTCGGACACGCTCTCGCCGAGCGCCGGCAGGGTTACGGAAACCGCCATGGTTTCGGTTGCTCCTAACGATCTGTGCGGATTGGTCTGCGTGTCCGTGGATCAGTCGTGCGCGTGCAGCGGCTTGCCGGCCAGCGCCAGGTGGGCCTCGCCGAGCGCCTCGTTCTGCGTCGGGTGGGCGTGGATGAGCTGGGCGACCTCGGCGGGCAGGGCCTCCCAGTTGTAGACCAGCTGGGCCTCGCCGACCTGCTCGCCCATACGGTCGCCGACCATGTGGACGCCGACCACGGCGCCGTCGCGGACCTGGACGAGCTTGATCTCGCCGGCCGTCTTGAGGATCTTGCTCTTGCCGTTGCCGGCCAGGCTGTACTTCAGGGTGACGACCTTGTCGGCGCCGTACAGCTCCTTGGCCTTGGCCTCGGAGATGCCCACGGAGGCGACCTCCGGGTGGCAGTACGTGACGCGCGGCACGCCGTCGTAGTCGATCGGCACGGTCTTCAGACCGGCCAGCCGCTCCGCGACGAGGATGCCCTCGGCGAAGCCGACGTGGGCGAGCTGGAGGGTCGGGACCAGGTCGCCGACCGCGGAGATGGTGGGCACGTTCGTGCGCATGTACTCGTCGACGAGGACGTAGCCGCGGTCCATGGCGACCCCGGCCTCCTCGTAGCCCAGGCCCTGCGACACCGGGCCGCGGCCGACGGCGACGAGCAGCAGCTCGGCCTCGAACTCCTTGCCGTCGGCGAGGGTGACCTTGACGCCGTCGGCGGTGTACTCGGCCTTGGAGAAGAAGGTGCCGAGGTTGAACTTGATGCCGCGCTTGCGGAAGGCGCGCTCCAGCAGCTTGGAGCTGTTCTCGTCCTCGACCGGCACGAGGTGGGGCAGGCCCTCGACGATCGTGACGTCGACACCGAAGGACTTCCACGCGGACGCGAACTCGACGCCGATGACGCCGCCGCCGAGCACGATGGCGGACTTCGGGATCCGGTCCAGGACCAGCGCGTGGTCGGACGAGATGATCCGGTTGCCGTCGATGGCCAGGCCCGGCAGCGACTTCGGCACGGAACCGGTCGCCAGGAGCACGTGGCGGCCGGTGTAGCGCTGGCCGTTGACGTCCACCGTGGTCGGGGAGGACAGCCGGCCCTCGCCGGTCACGTAGGTGACCTTGCGGGAGGCCACCAGGCCCTGCAGACCCTTGTACAGGCCCGCGATCACGTCGTCCTTGTACTTGTGGACCCCGGCGATGTCGATGCCCTCGAGGGTGGCCTTGACACCGAACTGCTCGGCCTCGCGGGCCTGGTCCGCGATCTCACCGGCGTGCAGCAGAGCCTTCGTGGGGATGCAGCCGCGGTGCAGGCAGGTGCCGCCGAGCTTGTCCTTCTCGATCAGGGCGACGTCCAGACCGAGCTGCGCCGCGCGCAGCGCTGCGGCGTAGCCGCCGCTACCGCCACCGAGGATCACTAGGTCGAAAACGGTGCTGGCGTCGTTCGCCACGTCACGTCCTCCATGCATGGATACGCCGGAGCCGGTCCGTCATGACCGGGCGGCGGCTTTTGTTCGGCCGCTTCTGTTAAACGGGGCCCTGTCGTGCCGAGACAACATCTTCGCACTTGTTCGGGGCGGACGAGGCACCGGGCCGGGGTGTGAGACGTACGGAACGTCCCTGGCCACGACTACTCACCGGTATCCCGTGCGAAATACGGCAGCACTTGGTCCCTTTGCTCGCTCTTGGCGAACGCGTACGGCCCCGGATGCCATACCCGGGGCCGTACGGAATGTGCCGAGGCTTACACCTCGGCCTGCGCAGTCGGCTGCGACCGGCCGCGACGGGACGGTTACTGGAAGAGCTCGCCCTCGGCGGCCTTCTCGGCCAGCCGCACCAGGGTGCGCACGGCGGAGCCGGTACCACCCTTGGGGGTGTAGCCGAACGGGCCGGACTCGTTGAAGGCCGGGCCCGCGATGTCCACGTGGGCCCAGGTGATGCCCTCGCCGACGAACTCCTTCAGGAACAGGCCGGCCGCCAGGCCGCCGCCCATCCGCTCGCCCATGTTCGCGATGTCGGCGGTGGCGGAGTCCATCGCCTTGCGCAGGTCGGCCGGGAGCGGCATCGGCCAGGACTGCTCGCCGACCTCGCCCGCCGTCTCGTGCACCGCGGTGCGGAAGTCGTCGTCGTTGGACATGACACCGAAGATGCGGGTGCCCAGCGCCAGCACCATGGCGCCGGTCAGGGTCGCCACGTCGATGATCGCGTCCGGGGTCTCCTCCGAGGCGCGGGTGATCGCGTCGGCCATGACCAGGCGGCCCTCGGCGTCGGTGTTGAGCACCTCGACGGTCTTGCCGCTGTACATCCGCAGCACGTCGCCCGGGCGGGCGGCGGCGCCGGACGGCATGTTCTCGGCGAGCGCGAGCCAGCCGGTGACGGTGACGGGCAGGCCCAGGCGCGCGGCGGCGACCACGGTGGAGAACACGGCGGCGGCACCGCTCATGTCGCACTTCATGGTCTCGTTGTGACCGGCCGGCTTCAGGGAGATGCCGCCCGAGTCGTAGGTGATGCCCTTGCCGACCAGCGCGAGGTGCTTCGCGTCACGGCCCTTGCCGCCATTGTGGACGATCTTCACCAGGCGCGGCGGGTTCGCCGAGCCCTGGCCGACGCCCATGATGCCGCCGTAGCCGCCCTTGACGAGCGCCTTCTCGTCCAGCACCTCGACCTTGAGGCCGTACTCCTTGGCGGCCTCCTGCACGAAGGCGGCGAAGGCCTTGGGGGTCAGGTCGTTCGGCGGCATGTTGATCAGGTCGCGCGAGCGGTTGACCTCCTCCGCGACGACCGTGGCACGCTCGGCGGCCGCCTTGTAGGCCTTGTCGCGCGGCTTGGCACCGACCAGCGCGACCTCGGTCAGCGGCGCCTTGCCGTTGCCCGCCTGGTACGCGGTGTACGCGTACGCACCCAGCAGCGCGCCCTCGGCGACCGCCTGGGCGGCCGCCGCGTCCTCCACCGGCAGCGCGAGGGCGGCCTTCTTGGAGCCGGCCAGGGTGCGGGCGGCGACACCGGCCGCCTTGCGCAGCACCTCGGTGTCGAAGCCGGCACCGTCCGCGGGGGCCTCGCCGAGGCCGACCGCCAGCACGACCGGGGCCTTCAGGCCGGCCGGGGCGGGGAGCTTGGTCACCTCACCCTCAGCGCCCGAGGCGCCCAGCGTCTCGAGCGTCGCGGCGAGCCTGCCGTCGAAGGCCTGGTCGACCGCCTCCGCGCCGGGGGCGACCTCGGGGCCCTTCGTCCCCTTGGTCACGCCGACGACGACGGCGTCCGCGCGCAGCGCCGCGGCGGAGGAGGTGCTGAGAGTCAGTGCAGTCACGGTGATGAAGATCCTGTTCCTTCGAAGGCCCGAACTTCTTGGCACCGGGCAACGCCCGGCGGCGCGGGGCTGGGGGTGCAGGACCGACCTTACGCTCACTCCTGACACTTCCGCCCACGGCGTGCGCCCCCGGGCCGAAGGCGCGGGTTTTCCCTACCCGGTGGCCCCGCCCGCGGCCAGCACGACGAGGGCCGCGGTGCCCGCCGTCTCGCACAACGCGCCGAAGACGTCGCCCGTGACACCGCCCAGCCGCGCCCGGCAGCGCCGCAGCAGCAACTCCCCCGCGCCCAGGGCGATCAGGGCCGCGGCGGCGAACTGCGCCGCGGCGTACGGGCCGAACGGCAGCCCCGCAGCGGCGCAGAGCACCACCACCGCGGCGGCCACCCCCCACGCCGCCCGCGCCGGGACCGCCCCCGCCACCGCCGCGCCCAGTCCCTCCGGCCGGGCCGCGGGCACGCCGTCCCGGCAGGCGAGCGTCATGGCGGTGCGGGCCGCCACCGATGCCACCGCGAAGCCGGCCGCCCCGCGGGTCCACGACGTCCCGTACGCCCCTGCCACGGCGGCGACTTGGCCGATCAGGACCAGCACCAGGGTGAGCACGCCGAACGGTCCGATGTCCGACTGCCGCATGATGCGCAGCGCGTCCTCGGCGGGCCGGCCGCTGCCCAGGCCGTCGGCGGTGTCGGCGAGTCCGTCCAGATGCAGTCCCCGGGTGAGCGCGGCGGGCACCGCGACCGTGCCCGCGGCGGCGAGCAGCGGTCCGCAGCCGAGCAGCAGCAGCGCCCCGCCGGCGGCCGCCCCGCACAGCCCGACGACCAGGCCCGCCAGGGGCGCCCACACCATCCCCGCCCGCGCCGCCGGGCGGTCCCAGCGGGTGACCCGCACGGGCAGCACGGTCAAGGTGCCGAAGGCGAACCGCAGTCCGTCGGCGGGGGTCGCGGCGGCGCGGCTGGCGGTCATGGCGTGCAGGGTAACGGCCGCCCCCCGACCGTATAGTGCGCATACCAGGCCGAACGGGAGCAATCGGTATGAGCGACTGGTGGTACCGCAACATCATCGAGCCGGGAAAGCTGCCACTGCTCCTCGCCCTCTTCGCCTTCGTCGCGACCTTCGTGATCACGCGGACCATCACCCGCCTGATCCGCGCGGGCAAGGGCCCGTTCCGGAACATCTCCTCGGGCGGGACGCACATCCACCACGTGGTGCCCGGCATCATCCTCATGACGATCGGCGGCTTCGGGGCCGTCGCCGCCTCGGCGCAGGGGTTCGGGGCGGGGCTGGCGGCGGTGGTCTTCGGCATCGGGGCGGGGCTCGTACTGGACGAGTTCGCGCTCGTGCTCTACCTGGACGACGTGTACTGGAGCGAACGCGGCCGCAAGAGCGTCGAGGCCGTCGTGATCACCTTCTCGCTGGTGCTCATGCTGCTCGGCGGGCTCGCCCCCTTCGCGGTCGACTCGCTCTCCGCCGACCAGCAGCAGAACCGCCTCGCGGCGATCGCCACCATCGTCGTCAACTTCCTCTTCGTCCTGGCCGCCCTGGTGAAGGGCAAGTTCCGCACCGCCGTCGTCGGCGTGTTCGTACCCTTCGTCGCCCTCGTCGGCGCGCTCCGGCTGGCCCGTCCCGACTCCCTGTGGGCGGAGCGCCTGTACGGACGCCGCCCGAAAGCCGCACGCCGCGCCGAACTGCGCGCCGCCAAGCACGCCGCCCGCTGGCGCGCCCCCACCCGCCGCCTCCAGGACTGGCTCGGCGGCTTCACCGAACGCTGACGTGTGCTCCGCCCGGGCCTTCCCGCCCCACAGGCCGGTCCCTTGCGCCTGCCGCAGGCGCCGGCGGCCATGCCCAGGCCCCGTCGTCCCCCCGCTCGCGGCGGAGCGTGGCCGCCCGACGCGCGGGTGCCTTGCGCCCGGCCGGTACGGCGACTTGCACCGCCCCCGGCGCGCGGCAGGGTGCGGGCCGCTGTGCCACGGCCCGGTGTCCGGCCCGCGGCATACGCGGCTACCCGACCGGCTGGTTCCGTGCGCCTGGCGGGTACGGCGCTGTGAACGGTTCCCGGGGCGCGGCTCCCGGTGTGGCCGCGTACGGCAGTTGCGGGCCGCGGGTGCCATGGGCGTCGCGGTCGCGCGTGTGCCCCGGAGGTCCCGGCGGGCTCGTCCCTTCCGCCCGGCCGGTACCGCGAGAGGAACGGCCACCGGCCTGCTCGGCTTCCGGTCGCAGTGCGTGCGGGCCGGCGTGCCCCAGGCCGCGCGCGTGCCCTGGTCTTTCCGGCGCGCAGGAGCGTGTCCGGCCGACGGGGTACCGGCGTGCTCGGCTCCCGGCCGCAGTGCGTACGCGATGGTTTGTCCCGGTCTTTCCGGCTCGCTGCTGAACACGACTGTCCGACCGGGTCGTTCCTTGCGTCTGCCGCAGGCCCCGTCGTTCCCCGCACGCGGCGGAGCGTGGCTGCCCGACGCACGAACTGTCCCGCCGCGCGGCAGGGTACGGCCGCCGTGCCGCGGCAGTGCGTCCAGGCCTGCGGCGTACGCGGCCGCCCGACGGGCTGGTTCCGTGCGCCTGCCCAGTACGGCTCGAACTGCCACCCGCGCCCGCTCCCGGCCATGCCACGCGGGCCGCCGGGGTCAGAGGGTCTCGGACAAGGCCGTGCGGAGTGTCGCGGCGCCCCCCCGTGTACCGGTCTTTGCGGCCCGCAGTGGGAGGAGGCTGCCCGACGGGGCTGCCCCATCGCCCCGGCCGGTACGGCGGGACGACCCGCCGCCCGGCGCGCGCGGCAGGCCGCAGACAGCCTGTCCCGGGTAGGCGGCGGGACGCCGGGCGTCAGGGGCGTTCGGGGAGTTCCGCGGAGAGTGCGGCGGCAGCCTTCAGCAGGGGGAGCACCAGCAGTGCGCCCGTGCCCTCGCCGGCGGTCACCTTCAGGTCCAGCTGCGGTTCGATGGACAGCCGGTCCAGCGCCTTGGCCTGCCCCGGCTCCCCGCTGGTCTGGCCGGCCAGCCACCAGTCCGGCGCCCGGAAGGCGATGCGCTGGGCGACGAGCGCGCACGCCGCCGACACCACGCCGTCCAGGACCACGGGCAGCTTGCGCACCGCCGCCTGGAGCAGGAAGCCGGTGATCGCGGCCATGTCGGCGCCGCCCACCGCGGCCAGGAGCTCCAACTGGTCGCCCAGGACCGGCCGCGCCCGGCGCAGCGCGTCGCGGATCGCCGCGCACTTGCGCATCCAGGCCACGTCGTCGATGCCGGAGCCCCGGCCCGTCACCACGGAGGCGTCCGTGCCGCAGAGGGCGGCGATCAGCACGCCGGCGACCGTGGTGCCGCCGACGCTCAGATCGCCGAGCAGGACCAGGTCGGTGCCGGAGTCCGCCTCCTCGTCGGCGACGGCCATGCCGGCGCGGAACGCGGCCTCGGCCTCCTCGGCCGTCAGCGCGTCCTCGACGTCGATCCGGCCCGAGCCGCGCCGCACGCGGTGCGCCGTGACGTCGGCGGGCAGGTCCTCGGCCGGGGCGTCGACGCCGACGTCCACCACCCGGACCGCCGCGCCGTACTGACGCGCCAGCACGTTCACCGGTGACGCACCGTCGAGGACGGCGCGGACCAGGTCCACCGCCGTGCCCTCGGGGCGCGCCGACACCTTGAGTGCCGCCACGCCGTGGTCCGCGGCGAACAGCACGGCCTTGGGGTGTTCGATCGGCCGCACGGTGGCCGCGCTCTGCGCCGCGGAGAGCCACTCCGCGAGCTCGGCCAGATTGCCCAGCGCCCCTGCCGGGCGCACCAGGCGCTGCCAGCGGTCGTGCGCGTCACGGCGTACGCCGGCGTCCGGGCGCTCCACGAGGGAGGCGAAGTCATCGAGATTCAGGCCGCTCACGGGATCGAACACTACCGTTACGGCGGGCCCCGCGCCGAGGTCAGCCCCGCAGCGTCAGCGCCTGTCCGGCCACGACCAGCAGCACGTGCTCCGACTCGGCGGCCACCATCGCGTTCAGGCGGCCCAGTTCGTCACGGAAACGGCGGCCGCTCGCGGTGGCCGGGACCACGCCGGAGCCCACCTCGTTGCTGACGGCGACCACGGTGCGCCGGGTGGCGCGCCAGGCCGCGGTCAACTCCTCGACCCGCTCGCGCAGTTCGCGTTCGCCGCCGGCCGCCCAGTGTGCGTCGTCCCAGGCCCCGGCCTCGTCCATGGCGTGGGTCAGCCACAGCGACAGGCAGTCGACCAGCAGCGCCGGACCGCTGTCCCGGGCGAGCAGCGGCACGAGGTCGCAGGTCTCCCGCGTCCGCCAGGTGCCCGGCCGGCGTTCACGGTGCAGCGCGACGCGCCGCGCCCACTCCGGGTCCTCGTCCCGCGTACCGCCGGTGGCCACGTACAGCACGTCGGGGAAGGCCGACAGCCGCCGCTCGGCCTCCGCCGACTTGCCCGAACGGGCGCCGCCCAGCACAAGGGTGCGGCGCGGGAGGTCCGGCACCTCGTGGAAGTCGCCGACGGTCAGCGTCGTCCCGTCCGGCACCGTGCGGGCACCCAGTGCCGCCAGCCGGCGGCGCGTCTCCGGGCCGGGGGGCACCGCGTGGTCCAGGTGCACGGCGACCACGTCCGTGGTGCCGGTGACCGCCCCCGCGGCGCGCAGCCGGGCCAGCGCGTCGGGCCGCGCCACGACGTCCAGCAGCACGGTCCCGTACGGCCGTTCGGTCTTCGCCGGTTCCGCGAGTCCCGCGGGGCCGCACTCCGGCGGCAGGTACAGCAGCCGTTCGCCCCCCGGCGCCGTCACCTCGTACCCGGCACCGGGCGCGTCCACCGGCACCGACCGCACCCTGTGCCCGGCCGGCAGTGTCAGCTCCTGCCCGGCGGGCAGCCGCGCCGGTGCGGGCAGTCCCGGCGGGATCTCCACCGCGGGCCCGTCGTGCGGATGCGACAGCAGCACCTGGCGCACCGCGGTCAGCGAGTGCCCCGAACGGGCGGCGGCCAGCGCCACGCCGGGCGTCAGATCGAGCAGCAGCACCCCGTCCACGAGAACGGAGGTCGCCGCCCGCGCCCGCTCGCCCACGGCCACCGCGCACGCCGCGCACGGGCAGCCGGGCAGCGGCAGGCCGTCGGGGCCCCCGGTACCGAGAAGTGTCAGTTCCACGTCCCGATTCTTTCGCGTCCGCGCACGCTACGCTGCCGGGCAGGCACCCCCTGGGACGAGGAGACGGACATGGCGTGGACCTGGCGTTTCGAGAAGACCGACGGCACGGAGGTCGCACCTGCCGTCGAGCCCGAGGAGTTCACCACACAGGGCGACGCCGAGTCCTGGATCGGCGAGGTCTGGAAGGACCTGCTCCAGGGCGGCGCCGACCAGGTCGTCCTCTTCGAGGACGCCACCAAGATCTACGGCCCCATGAGCCTGCACGGCGACGAGTAGCCCGCGACGGCGACGACCGCGGCGTGGAGGGCGCGCCATCGCGCCCTCCACGCCGCGGTCTGCAGGGTTGAGCCGGGTCCGCCGGCTCCGTCAGAGCTCGCCCAGCGTCACCTCGACCGTCTTCTCGTTGCCGTCGCGCACGAAGGTGACGTCCACCTTCTTGCCCGGAGCGGACGGTGCCAGGGCCTCGGACAGCGCCTGGGAGGTCTGGATCTGGGTGTTGCCGACGCCGATGATGATGTCGCCGGGCTGGATGCCCGCCTTGTCGGCCGGGCCGCCCTTGACGACGGAGATGACGGCGACGCCGGCCGGGCTGAAGTCCGGCCCGAGCACGGTGCGGCCGGTGACGCCCAGGGCGGCGCGCCCGGACGAGGTCACCTTGCCGTTCTTGATGATCTGGTCGGCGATGCGGGTGATCGTCGACGCGGGGATGGCGAAGCCGATGCCCGGCGCCGAGTTGTTCCCGCTGCCCGAACTCGGGTTGACCGCGCCGAGCGTGGGGATGCCGATGATCTCGCCGGACAGGTTGACCAGCGCCCCGCCGCTGTTGCCCGGGTTGATGGGCGCGGAGGTCTGCACGAGGTTGGCGATGGTGGCCCCGGGCGCGCCGCCGGACGCGGTCTCGGTGACGGTCCGGCCCAGCGCGGAGACGATTCCCTGGGTCACGCTGCCGCTGAGCCCCAGCGGGCTGCCCATGGCGAGCGCGATCTGCCCCACCTCGACCTTGGAGGAGTCCGCGAAGCGGACCGCGCGCAGGTCGGACGGCGGCTTGTCGAGGGCGATCACCGCGAGGTCCTGCTCGGGGTAGCTGGCGACCAGCGTGGCCTTCTGCGGCTCGTTGCCGTTGGCCAGGGTCACCTGGAAGGTGGTGTTCTTCCCGACGACATGGGCGTTGGTGACGATGTGGCCCTTGGTGTCGTAGACGATGCCGGAGCCGAGCTCCTCCGAGGTCGTGATCTGCACGACCGAGGGCAGCACGTTCTTGACGACGTCCTGGTAGTTGTCCTGGAGGTCGCGGGCGCCGGACGCCTCCGAGACCTCCGGTGCCGCCGAGGTCTTCGCCGCGGGGGACTGGGGGGAGGAGGGCGAGCCGGAGGTGCATCCGGCGAGCATCGCAAGTGTCGCGGTCGCCGCGCACAGGGCCCCGAGCGTGCGCCGGGAGGCAGGCAGGGAAACGGTCATGCCGGAAGTGTCGCTTTTGGCGCACTCCGTGGCGTGTAGCCCGCCCCGGTCAGTCCCGTACGCCGCACAGATGCAGCAGTGCCGCCACCGATCGGTACGGATCGGTGCGCCCGGCGAGCTCCTCGGCCGCGAGCAGTTCCTCCGGCACCTCGGCGGGCGTGTCGCCGTCGGCGTCCGGAGCGGTGTCGGTGAAGACCCGTACCCCGTACCAGGCGTGCAGCGGCGCCCCGATGCCGCTGAGGGTGGCGGTGAGGGCCGCGCGCCGGTCGGCGCGGGCGGTGACCCCCAGCCGGTTGGTGTACGTGGCGGGGCCGCCCGAGAGCGCCGCCAGCGCGGTCGGCCAGTCGCCCTGCAGCCCGGGGCGCATCGCCAGTGCGTCGGCGTTCCGCACCAGCAGGGAGAGCAGCCCGCCCGGGGCCAGGACGCGGGCCAGCCCGGCGAGCATCGGGTCGGGCTCGGGCACGTACATGAGCACCCCGTGGCAGAGCACCACGTCGAAGGTGCCGGGCCCGAAGTGCCGACCGGTCTCCCGGCCGTCGCCCTCGATCAGCGTGACGCGCTCGCGTATGCCCTCGGGTTCGACGGCCAGCGCCCCGCGCAGCGCGCCCGCCATCGCGGGATCGGCCTCCAGCCCGGTGACGAGGTGGCCGGCGCGGGCCAGCCGCAGGGCCTGGGTGCCCTGGCCGGGGCCGACGTCGAGGACGCGCAGCCGCCGCCCGACGGGGAAGCGGGCCGTGATCTGCTCGTCGAGCTGACGGGCCACCAGCTCCTGACGCACGGTGTTCCGGAGCCCGCCCAGGCCGTCCAGCCAGCGGCCGGCGACGGAGGCGAACCCGCCGTCCGCGCTCAGAACTGCTTGGTGCCGCGCTTGACCTGCGGCTTGGGCAGGCGCAGGCGGCGCATCTGGAGGGACCGCATCAGCGCGTAGGCGACGGCACCCCGGGTGTTCTGGCCCGGGAAGCGCTGGGCCAGCCGGCGGCGCAGCAGGAGCCCGCTGACGGTCGAGTCGACGACGATCATCACGATCACCACGAGCCACAGCAGCAGCGAGAGGTTCTTCAGCGCCTCGTTCTGCACGACGCTCAGCACCAGGATGACCACGGCCAGCGGCAGGAAGAACTCGGCGGCGCGGAAGCGGGAGTCCACGTAGTCGCGGGCGTACTTGCGCACCGGGCCCTTGTCGCGCACGGGCAGGTAGCGCTCGTCGCCGTTCATCAGCGCCTCGCGCTGCTTGTTCATGTCGGCGCGCCGGGCGTCGCGTGCCTGCCGGGCCGCCGCCTTGCGGTCGCCGGGAGCGGTCACGACCTTGCGCCGCTGCGACTGCGCCTCGCTGCGCTTCGGGGTCGGCCGGCCCTTGGGGGCCTGGGGGTCACGGGTCTGCTGGTCCTCGACCACCGTGGTGGCTGAGGCCTGCTCATCTTGGGAACGACGTCGGAACACAACACCAAGGTTACGTGGTCCCCGGCCGGACCCCCAGCCCCCCACCTACTCCCTGGGCCTGAGGTCACCGAACCGTGATCGTTCTCAAGGATGAGCGCATCCGCAACAGAACAGTGGGGTAATGGAACCACGCCCCGTACTGTGGGGTCTGTAGATGGTGTGCCGGCCAGCCGACTGAAGGGGGCGCGCGAGGCCCATGAGCGGTGTCATGAAGCGGATGGGGATGATCTTCCGCGCGAAGGCCAACAAGGCCCTTGACCGGGCCGAGGATCCGCGCGAGACCCTCGACTACTCGTACCAGAAGCAGCTGGAGCTGCTGCAGAAGGTGCGCCGGGGGGTGGCGGACGTCGCGACGTCCCGCAAGCGTCTGGAGCTGCAGCTGAACCAGCTGCAGCAGCAGTCCGCGAAGTACGAGGACCAGGGCCGCAAGGCGCTCGCCCTGGGCCGTGAGGACCTGGCCCGCGAGGCGCTGTCGCGCCGGGCCGCGCTGCAGCAGCAGGTCACCGACCTGGAGACGCAGCACCAGACCCTGCAGGGCGAGGAGGAGAAGCTCACCCTCGCCGCCCAGCGGCTGCAGGCCAAGGTGGACGCCTTCCGTACCAAGAAGGAGACCATCAAGGCCACCTACAGCGCCGCCAAGGCCCAGACCCAGATCGGCGAGGCCTTCTCCGGCATCTCCGAGGAGATGGGCGACGTCGGCCTGGCGATCCAGCGGGCCGAGGACAAGACCGAGCAGCTGCGCGCCCGCGCGGGTGCCCTGGACGAGCTGCTGGCGTCCGGCGCCCTGGACGATCCGACCGGCATCGCCAAGGACGACATCCAGGCGGAGCTGGACCGGCTGTCCGGCGGCAGCGACGTCGAGCTGGAACTGCAGCGCATGAAGGCCGAGCTCGCCGGGGGTTCCCCGCAGCAGGCCATCGAGAGCGGGCAGCCCGGCCAGCCGGGGCGGCAGCAGGCGCAGCCCCAGGACCAGCCGCGTTTCGACAAGCAGTGACCACCGGTGGGACGAAGCGTTGAGGCACCCCTGAGGAGGGCGTCGTGATCGTGAGGATCATGGGGGAGGGCCAGGTGACGGTGGACGAGAGCCACCTCGCCGAACTCGACAAGCTCGACGACGAGCTCCTGGCCGAGATGGAGAACGGCGACGAGACCGCGTTCCGGCGCACGCTGACCGCGCTCCTCGACGCGGTCCGCGGGCTCGGCACACCGCTTCCCGACGACTCCCTGGAGCCGTCCGAACTGATCCTGCCGGGCCCGGACGCCACCTTGGAGGAGGTCCGGGCGATGCTGTCCGACGGGGGCCTCATCCCCGGCTGACTCCGGCCGCCCGGTCCATCGGGCGGTCTCCCGCAGATCGGCGCACCCGGCCCGTGCCCCGGCCCCGGTTCCGTACCGGACCGGGGCACGGCCGTACCGCCGGGCCCGTACCGTTGGTGAGCGTGCAGCATCGTTCCATGCGGGACCGGGCCCGCCTGTGGCCGACGGCCCACCCCGTCGCCCTCGACGCCGGACTGGCGGCCGCGGTACTGGCGATCATCCTCGGCAACATGTTCGTCGGACCGCACGCGGAGCGGTACAACGCCTCCGTCACCGACATCGTGCTCAGCGTCGTCGCCTGCGCCGCGCTGCTGCTGCGCCGCCGCAGCCCGCTGGGCGTGCTGGTGTTCACCGGCGCCGTCACCGTGGTCTACCTGCTCACCGCGAGCGGCGACAGCCGGGGCCCGGTGGCGGGTGCCGTCATCGTCGCGCTGTACTCCGCCTCCGCCCGCACCGACCGCGCCACCACGTTCCGCATCGGGCTCGCGTCGTGCCTGGTGCTGACCGCGGTCGCCATGCTCTTCGGGGCCAGGCCCTGGTACTCCGCCGAGAACTTCGCCCTGTTCGCCTGGTCGGGCATGGCCGCGGCGGCCGGGGAGGCCACCCGCAGCCGGCGCGCCTACATCCTCGCCGTCGAGGAGCGGGCCGAACGCGCGGAACGGACTCGCGAGGAGGAGGCCAAGCGGCGCGTGGCGGAGGAGCGCATGCGCATCGCCCGCGAACTGCACGACGTGGTCGCCCACCACATCGCCCTGGTCAACGTCCAGGCGGGCGTCGCCGCACACGTCATGGACACCCGGCCCGACCAGGCCAAGCAGGCACTCGCCCACGTCCGGGAGGCCAGCCGCTCCGCCCTGGACGAACTGCGCGCCACCGTCGGACTGCTCCGCCAGTCCGGCGATCCCGCGGCGCCCATGGAACCCGCGCCGGGGCTCGGCGTCCTGGACCAGCTCGTGGACGGCTTCCGCCGCGCCGGCCTGCCGGTCGACGTGGCCGAGGACGGTGCCGGGCCGCTGCCGGCGACCGTCGACCTGACCGCCTACCGGTTGATCCAGGAATCGCTGACCAACGTCCACAAACACGCCGGCCGGGGCGCGCGCGCCGAGGTGCGGATCGCCCGCGCCGCGGGCGCCCTGGAGGTCACCGTCGTCGACCGGGGCGGCCGTCCCCCCGCGGTCCCCGCCCCCGCCGGCCCCGGCGGCGGACACGGCCTCATCGGCATGCGCGAGCGCGCCGCTGCGCTCGGCGGCACCTGCGAGGCCGGTCCCTGCCCGGACGGCGGGTTCCGCGTGCACGCCCGGCTGCCGCTGGCCGTGACCGCCGCGGGAGCGTGAGGGCGGCCGGCGGGCAGTGGGAGGATGCCCCCATGATCAGGGTGCTGCTCGCGGACGACCAGGCGCTGCTGCGGGGCGCGTTCCGCGTCCTCGTGGAGTCCGAGCCGGACATGGAGGTCGTCGGGGAGGCCTCCGACGGCGCGGAGGCGATCGCGATGGCCCGCAGCACGCGGGCCGACGTCGTCCTCATGGACATCCGGATGCCCGGGACGGACGGCCTGGCCGCGACCCGGGCGATCACCGGCGAGGAGGACCTGGTGGGGGTGGCGGTGCTGGTGCTGACCACCTTCGAGGCCGACGAGTACGTGGCCCAGGCACTGCGGGCCGGGGCCGCCGGCTTCCTCGGCAAGGGCGCCGAGCCCGACGAGTTGCTGGGCGCGATCCGTACCGTCGCGGCCGGGGACGCGCTGCTGTCGCCGTCCGCGACGAAGAGTCTGATCGCCCAGTTCCTGGCCCAGGCCGGTACGCCCGCCCGCCCCGCGCCCGAGCTGGACGCGCTCACCGCCCGCGAGCGCGAGGTGCTGATCGAGGTCGCGATGGGCCTGCCGAACGACGAGATCGCCGAACGCCTCGGCGTGAGCCCGCTCACCGTCAAGACCCATGTGAACCGCACCATGGCCAAGCTGGGCGCCCGCGACCGTGCGCAGCTGGTCGTCGCGGCGTACGAGTCCGGCCTGGTCCGCCCGGCCGGGCGCTGATCGCCGGGCGTGATCCGTACCGTCGCCGCCGGGGACGCGCTGTCGTCGCCGTCCGCGACGAAGAGTCTGATCGCCCAGTTCCTGGCCCGGGCCGGCCTGTCCGCCCCGCGCCCGAGCCGGACGCGCTCGCACTCGCCGAACGCCTCGGCGTGAGCCCGCTCACCCGCACCGTGGCCGAGCCGGGCGCCCGCGACCGCGCGCAGCTGGTCGTCGCGGCCTACGAGTCCGGCCCGGTGCGCCCGGCCGGGCGCCGACTACGCCCGGCGCCGTACCGCAGCCGCAGTACGCCGCAGCCGCACACCACGACCTCGGGCTGAGGAAACCCCCCTTCCGGACAGGAGAGGGTGGGGTGGTCTGATGACAAAGTCCTTGAATCCGCATCCTCTGACCCAGAGAAGAGACCGCACCACGATGTCCTGGCTGTCCAGAATCAGCCTCGCCCAGCGCGCCCTGATCGCGCTCATGGCCGTGGTCGCCGTCGTATTCGGCGCGATCGCGATACCTTCGCTCAAGCAGCAGCTGCTGCCCTCCATCGACCTGCCCATCGTCTCGGTGATCACGACCTTCCAGGGTGCCTCGCCCGACGTCGTCGAGAAGCAGGTCGTCGAGCCGATCGAGGACGGCATCAAGGGTGTCGACGGGATCACCGGCATCACCTCGACGGCCGGCGAGGGCTCGGCCGTGATCATGGCCCAGTTCGACTACGGCAACGACAGCGACAAGCTGGTGGCCAACGTCCAGCAGGCCGTGAACCGGGTCTCCTCGCGTCTGCCGGAGGCCGCGGACCCGCAGGTCATCGCAGGTTCCACGGACGACATCCCGACCGTGGTGCTCGCCGCCACCTCCACCGGCCTGGACCAGCAGGCGCTGGCCGACGGCCTGGACCGCTCCGTGGTCCCGGTCCTCCAGGACATCGACGGTGTCGGCCAGGTCACGGTCACCGGCGTCCAGGACCGGATCGTCACGGTCACGCCGGACGACGCGAAGCTCGCCAGGTCCAAGATCGGCTCCCTCGCCGTGATGCAGGCGCTCCAGGCCGGCGGCCACCCGGTGCCCGCGGGCTCCTTCGACGAGAACGGCAAGAGCCGCACCGTCCAGGTCGGCGGCGAGTACGCCTCGCTGGACGAGATCAAGGACCTGCGCGTCCCGACGACGGACGGCAAGCCCGTGCGCCTCGGTGACGTCGCCACCGTCGTCGAGAAGCCGGACGTCACGGACTCCATCACGCGGACCGACGGCAAGCCGAGCCTCGGCATCGCCGTCACGATGACCCAGGACGGCAGCGCCGTCGCGGTCTCCTCGGCGGTCAAGGACAAGCTGGCGGACATGGAGCGGGACCTCGGCAAGGGCGCGAAGCTCACCGTCGTCAGCGACCAGGGTCCGGCGGTCTCCAAGTCGATCCACGGCCTGACCACCGAGGGCCTGCTCGGCCTGCTCTTCGCGGTCCTCGTCATTCTGGTCTTCCTGGCGTCGCTGCGCTCGACGCTGGTGACCGCGCTCTCCATCCCGCTGTCGGTCGTGCTGACGCTGATCGTGCTGTGGACCCGCGACCTGTCCCTCAACGTGCTCACGCTGGGCGCGCTGACGATCGCCATCGGCCGGGTCGTCGACGACTCCATCGTGGTGCTGGAGAACATCAAGCGGCACCTCGCCTACGGCGAGGAGAAGCACGCGGCGATCATCACCGCCGTGCGCGAGGTCTCCGGCGCGGTCACCGCCTCCACGCTCACCACGGTCGCCGTCTTCCTGCCGATCGGCCTGGTCGGCGGCCTGGTCGGGGCGCTGTTCGGCTCCTTCTCGCTGACCGTGGCGGCGGCGCTGCTCTCCTCGCTGCTGGTGTCGCTGACGGTCGTGCCGGTGTTCTCGTACTGGTTCCTCAAGCCCCCGGCCGACGCCGGCACGGTGGACCCGGACGAGCTCCGCCGTGCGGCCGAGGCGAAGGAGGCCGGCAGCCTCCTGCAGCGGCTGTACGTCCCGGTGCTGCGCTTCGCCACCCGTCGCCGCATCACCAGCATCGTGATCGCGGTCGCGGTGCTGTTCTGCACCCTCGGCCTGGTCCCGTTGCTGAAGACCAACTTCTTCGACCAGGGCGACCAGGACACCCTGACGGTCAAGCAGCAGCTCGCGCCGGGCACCAGTCTGACGACCTCCGACGCCGCGGCCGGCAAGATCGAGAAGATGCTCGGCAGCATCGACGAGATCAAGGACTACCAGGTCACCGTCGGTTCCTCCGGCTTCCTCGCGGCCTTCGGCGGCGGCACCGGCGCCAACCAGGCCAGCTTCCAGGTCCGTCTGAAGGACGCCGGTGACACCACCGCCGCCCTGGACAAGATCCGCTCCGGCCTGAAGGCGCTCGACGGTGTCGGCACGACCTCGGTCTCCGCGGGCGGCGGCTTCGGCAGCCAGAACCTGTCGGTCGTGGTGAAGGCCGCCGACGGCGACACCCTCGCCAAGGCCGCCGAGCAGGTCCGCGCCGCGGTGGCCGGACTGGACGACGTCACCGACGTCAGCAGCGACCTCGCGCAGTCCGTGCCCCGGATCGAGGTCCACGCCAAGCAGGCGGAGGCGGCGAAGTACGGCCTCAACGACACCACGATCGGTGCCGCCGTCACCCAGGCCGTGAAGGGCACGACCGTCGGCAAGGCGGTCCTGGACGACACCGAGCGCGATGTGCGGGTCACGTCCGAGCAGGACACCACGACGCTGGCCGGCCTCAAGGCCCTCGTCATCCCCACCCCCGCGGGCCCGGTGAAGCTGGACAAGGTCGCCGACGTCGTGGAGGCCCCCGGGCCGGTGCAGAAGACCCGGATCGACGGCGCGCGGGCGGCGACGATCACGGCGACGCCGACGGCCGACAACACCGGCGCCGTCAACACCGCCCTGCAGGCGAAGATCAAGGCGCTCGACCTCCCCAAGGGCGCGACCGCCGCGATCGGCGGCGTCTCCTCGGACCAGGGCGACGCGTTCTCGGGGCTGGCGCTGGCGATGCTCGCCGCCGTCGCCATCGTCTTCATGCTGCTGGTCGGCACCTTCCGCAGCCTGATCCAGCCGCTGGTGCTGCTGGTGTCCATCCCGTTCGCCTCGACCGGCGCGATCGGCCTGCTGCTCGTCACCGGCACCCCGCTGGGTGTGCCGTCGCTGATCGGCATGCTGATGCTCATCGGCATCGTGGTGACGAACGCGATCGTGCTGATGGACCTCATCAACCAGTACCGGGCGCAGGGCTACGGCGTGGTGGAGGCGGTCATCGAGGGCGGCCGGCACCGTCTGCGGCCGATCCTGATGACCGCGCTCGCGACCATCTTCGCGCTGCTGCCGATGGCCCTCGGGGTCACCGGTGAGGGCGGTTTCATCGCCCAGCCGCTCGCCGTGGTCGTCATCGGCGGTCTGCTGTCGTCGACGCTGCTCACGCTGCTGCTCGTGCCGACCCTCTACACGATGGTCGAGCTCCGCAAGGAGCGGCGGGCCAAGCGCAAGGCGCTCAAGCGGGCCGCGAAGTCCGACGGTCCCGGCGCGGGCGAGGCCGAGCCGACGCCCGAGCTGACCAAGGTCTGAGACCTGTGAGCAGGGCCTGACGACGGAGGGGCCAGGGGCGAACGCTCCTGGCCCCTCCGTCCGTTGGGGCCCGTACGGCTCTCAGAGGAAGAAGCCCGAGGGGATGTACGGCTGCGGCGGCCGCATCCCGCGCAGGCAGACCCAGCCGGACGTGGTGAGGTCCAGACCCGCCGTCAGGCCGACGTCCACCGCCCACTGCTGCTCGGCCGTCAGATGCGCGACCTTCGCCGGGGTGCCCTCGGGCAGGGACAGCAGCGCGGCCGTGAGCAGCCGGGTCGCCAGGCGGCGCGACGTGGCGGCCAGCAGCCGCACATGCCCGTCCGAGTCGACGTAGCAGTAGCCGCTGCCCGCGAAGTCGTCGACGACCAGCAGCCCGCACTCGGTGAGCAGGTGGTCGTGGTCGGGGCCGTGCGCGCCGCCGCGGGTACGCCGGTCGACGGAGTCCATCATGTCCCGGTGCTTGACCGAGCCCTCGTGCACCGCCCCGTCCGGCGCGGGCAGGTCGCCCTTGCGGACGGTCCCCTTCAGGCGCATCGCCGGATGCAGCTCGAAGCCCGCCCGGCGGTAGGTCGCCGCCGCCCGCGGGTCGGCGGAGCTGCAGATGATGCCGCGCAGGCAGCCGCGGCCGTAACTCAGGGCGGCGGCGAGCAGTTCGCGCCCGACTCCCTGGTGCTGCGCGGACGGCAGCACGGCGAACAGCGACAGTCCCCATGTCCCCTCGCGGCGGGTCGACATGGAGACGCCCAGCGGCATGCCGGAGGCCTCGTCCACGGCCAGCCAGCAGCCACCGGGGTCGGTACGCGCGACGTACCGGTTGCGCCGTCGCAGCAGAGCGGCCCGCTCGGGAGGTATCTCCTCGGGCGGGCCGCCGCCGGGCAAGGCGTCGGAGGCGCCGAAGGCGGCGGCCGCCACCACCGCCACCGCATCGGCGTCCTCGTCGGAGTCACGGAGGGGGCGCAGGATCATGCGCCCATCCTGCCCCCTACGGCAGGGCGAGCATCCGCTCCAGGGCGAGCTTCGCGAAGTGCTCGGTCTCCTTGTCGACTTGGATGCGGTTGACGACCTTGCCGTCGGCGAGCGACTCCAGGGTCCACACCAGGTGCGGCAGGTCGATCCGGTTCATCGTCGAGCAGAAGCAGACGGTCTTGTCGAGGAAGACGATCTGCTTGTCCGGGTGCGCCTTGGCCAGCCGGCGCACGAGGTTGAGCTCGGTGCCGATCGCCCAGGACGAGCCGGCCGGGGCCGCCTCCAAGGCCTTGATGATGTACTCGGTCGAGCCGACCTGGTCGGCCGCGGCGACGACCTCGTGCTTGCACTCGGGGTGCACCAGCACATTGACGCCGGGGATGCGGGCGCGGACGTCCTCGACCGACTCCAGTGAGAAGCGGCCGTGCACCGAGCAGTGGCCGCGCCACAGGATCATCCGGGCGTCGCGCAACTGCTCCGCGGTGAGGCCGCCGTTCGGCTTGTGCGGGTTGTAGACGACGCAGTCGTCCAGGGAGAAGCCCATGTCGCGGACGGCGGTGTTGCGGCCGAGGTGCTGGTCGGGGAGGAAGAGCACCTTGTTCTCCCGGCCCTCGCCCTGCTCGAAGGCCCACTCCAGGGCGCGCTTGGCGTTGCTGGAGGTGCAGATCGTGCCGCCGTGCCGGCCGGTGAACGCCTTGATGTCCGCGGAGGAGTTCATGTAGGAGACGGGCACGGTGACATCGGCGACGCCGGCCTCGGTGAGCACGTCCCAGCACTCGGCGACCTGCTCGGCGGTGGCCATGTCGGCCATCGAGCAGCCGGCGGCCAGGTCGGGGAGGATCACCTGCTGGGCGTCGGAGGTCAGGATGTCCGCGGACTCCGCCATGAAGTGCACACCGCAGAAGACGATGTACTCGGCCTCGGGCCGGGCGGCGGCGTCGCGCGCCAGCTTGAAGGAGTCGCCGGTGACGTCGGCGAACTGGATGACCTCGTCACGCTGGTAGTGGTGGCCCAGGACGAAGACCTTGTCGCCGAGCTTCTCCTTGGCGGCCCGGGCCCGTTCCACCAGGTCGGGGTCGGAGGCGGCAGGCAGGTCGCCGGGACAGTCCACACCGCGCTCGCTGCGGGGGTCGGACTCGCGGCCCAGGAGAAGCAGCGCGAGCGGGGTCGGCTGGACGTCCAGCGGTTCGGTGGTGGTGGTCACGGGCCCGGAGCCCTTTCTCTGCGGAACTGCGGCTCAACCTTTTCGTCTATTTGACGCTATCTATCATAACCCGTTCGCGTCAGGATGACGATGGGCATCGCGTCACTGTGACGCATTACCCGGAGCGGCCCCGGTGTGCGAGCATGGATGACGCGAAAGACGGTCGGACCCGGAGGAATGAATCCGGGAAGCCACCGGTTGACCGTCGTGGCAGCAGTCCGTACAACCCGGGAGTGATCAGATGACGGTTCAGGACGAGACCAGCCAGAGCGAGGGCATCCTGCTGTCCGACGCGGCGGCCTCCAAGGTCAAGAGCCTGCTCGAGCAGGAGGGCCGCGAAGACCTCGCACTGCGTGTCGCCGTCCAGCCCGGCGGCTGCTCCGGTCTTCGCTACCAGCTCTTCTTCGACGAGCGTTCGCTCGACGGCGACGTCGTGAAGGACTTCGGCGGCGTCAAGGTCGTCACCGACCGCATGAGCGCCCCGTACCTCGGCGGCGCCTCGATCGATTTTGTCGACACCATCGAGAAGCAGGGCTTCACGATCGACAACCCGAACGCGACCGGCTCCTGCGCCTGCGGCGACTCCTTCCACTGAGTCCCGGCGCGTACGCGCCCCGCATGAAGGCGGCGGACACCCACGGTGTCCGCCGCCTTCCGCGTTCCCCCGGCCGCCCTACGCCCGCGGCACGGTGCTGCCGTCGGAGAGGTCCACGACCTTCCGGTCGCCCAGCGGCGCGTCGAGCGGGACCGTGCGGGTGAACTTCTTGGCGATCATGATGCAGGCCCCGCCGGGGTTCGTCTCCACCGAGGTGACGCGCACCTTCACCGCCCGGCCCGAGCCGTCGGCGCTCGCCGCGTAGCTGCTGCAGACGCCGCCCCAGAAGCGCAGGGTCAGCTTCGAGCCCTCCACGGTGTACGACTCCACCTTCGTCGTCCCCACCCGCGGCGCGGTGCCGGGGCCGGGGCCGCCCGGTGAACCGGGGAACGTCTCCGAGGGGGAGGGGACCCGGCTGCGCGGGCCGCCGCGCACGAACCGCGGGTCCACGGCGGGCTGCGCCACCACCGGGGTGCCCCGCACGCCCGGCTGCGTCAGCGTGAAGAGCCACGACGGGACCAGCGCCGGCCGCCCGGACACGAACTGCGCCGACAGCCCGAACTCGGCCTTGCGCACCTCCTGGCCCCGGGGGCCGTACGGCAGGCACGGCAGCTTCCTCGGCAGTCCGGGGTCCTCGCCCGGCGCGCGCGACTCCTTGGGGACCACCGTCGGGCAGTCGCGGAGCCCGTGGTCGCCGCCGGTGCCGGGGTGGCGCAGAAGCTCCAGCGCCTTCGCGGCCGGCACCACGGGATAGGTGGCGCCCGGGGTGAGCGGCGCCATCCTCCCGAACGCGGTGACGATCCCTTCGTGGCCCACGGTCAGCGACGTGCGCCAGCCGAGCGTCGGCAGGCCCGCGACCCGCGGGTCCGCGGTGACCTTGCGCAGGGCCCCGGCGGACTCGCCCGCGTCGGTGCGGGCGTCCTTCAGTCCCAGAGCCGCGAGCACCGGGGCGGCCGCGCGCAGCGCCCGTTCCCCGGTCACGGCGTGGTCCTCCGGCGCCGGTGCGCGCTTCTGCCGCGGCGCGGTGGTGTAGAGGGAGTACGCCCAGTCGCCGGGCGCCTGCCGGTTCACCCGCAGCGCGGGCCCCGCGCCGTCCGGGGTGCCGCCGGCCTTCCACATGCCGTGGTCGGCGACGACCGTCCCGGGCACGCCGAGGGCGCGTGCCAGCCTCTCCACGGCGGCGCGGGAGACGGTGCCGGGGCGCTGGACGGCCGCGGAGGACGGGCCGGCCGGCAGCTTCGCCTTGAGCACCGGGTCGCCGACGACATCGCGGGTGGGCCCGTCGAGTTCCAGCGGGGGCGGGGGCTCGCCGCCTTCACCGGGGCCGCCGCCACCGGGGGTGCGGGGGGTGCCGCTCTGCGCACTGGACGTCGCCCAGTAGGCGCCGCCGCCCCCGGCGGCCAGGACGGCCGCGGCGACCGCGACGACGGCCCAGGGCGACCTCCGCCGGCGCTGCGGCGGCGTGTTCTCGCTCTCCACGACGGCTCCTTCGGCTCCGTGCCGATCCGTACCGACCCGTAACGGTGCGTACCGGGCAGGTACAGCATGACGCCCCTGTGGCTCAGGAGCGGGACGTCACTTGGACGGAGCGGGGCGCGTCGCGGTTCCGGTCAGGCCCCGTACTCGGCCATGCCCTCGACGACGTGCGCGGACGCCTCGGGCACGGTGATGCCGTGCAGTCGGGAGGGGGCGACCCGTGGGGCCTCCGGCGTGGCGGGGGTCTCCCAGTGCTGGGCCATCTTGCGGCAGTCGCCGAGCAGCTCGGCGAGCGTCTCAGGTTCGCCGAGCTGAGCGGCGGGCAGGGAAGGGGTCATAAGCCGACCCTAGGCATCCTGAATCACATGAGAAAGACCTACTATCGGGTAGTTTCTCCGTGTCACGTCCGCCGGGCCAGCCGGTAACGTGGACAGGTCCGTCCCCCCGTCCGCCCGTCGCAGGAGCAGCCCAGCCGTGCGTATCGCAGTCACCGGCTCCATCGCCACCGACCATCTGATGACCTTCCCCGGCCGATTCGCCGACCAGCTGGTCGCCGATCAGCTGCACACGGTCTCCCTCTCCTTCCTGGTCGACACCCTCGACGTGCGCCGCGGAGGCGTCGGCGCGAACATCTGCTTCGGAATGGGCCAACTGGGTGTACGGCCCGTCCTCGTCGGCGCCGCCGGCTCCGACTTCGACGACTACCGGGCGTGGCTGGACCGGCACGGAGTGGACACCGCGTCCGTGCGGATCTCCGAGGTCCTGCACACCGCGCGCTTCGTCTGCACCACCGACGCCGACCACAACCAGATCGGCTCCTTCTACACCGGCGCCATGAGCGAGGCCCGCCTCATCGAGCTGCACGCGGTCGCCGCCCGCGTCGGCGGTCTCGACCTGGTCCTCATCGGCGCCGACGACCCCGAGGCGATGCTCCGCCACACCGAGGAGTGCCGTTCCCGGGGCATCCCGTGGGCCGCGGACTTCTCGCAGCAGATCGCCCGCATGAACGGCGACGAGATCCGGATACTGCTGGACGGCGCGGCCTACCTCTTCTCCAACGAGTACGAGAAGGGCCTCATCGAGTCCAAGACCGGCTGGACCGAGGAGGAGATCCTCGGCCGGGTCGGCACCCGGGTCACCACCCTGGGGTCCCGCGGCGTGCGCATCGAGCGGTCCGGCGAGGAGCCGGTCGTCGTCGGCTGCGCCGAGGAGGAGGCCAAGGTCGACCCGACGGGCGTGGGCGACGCCTTCCGGGCCGGCTTCCTGTCGGGCCTGGCCTGGGGCGTCGGGCACGAGCGCGCCGCGCAGGTGGGCTGCATGCTCGCCACCCTGGTCATCGAGACCCTCGGCACCCAGGAGTACCAGCTGCGCCGGGCGCACTTCATGGACCGCTTCACCAAGGCCTACGGCGACGAGGCCGCCGACGAGGTCCGCACGCACCTGCGCTGACCGCCGGCACGTCCGCCGCGCCCCGCCGTCCCCTTCCGGGCGGCGGGGCGCGCTGCGTGGCGGCCGGTTCAGGACAGCCGGCGCACCCAGTGGGCGACGCCCTGCGGCGCCTCGTGCGCACCGGCGTACTCCTGGCCGCGCATCTCGCACCACGCGGGGATGTCGAGCCGGGCGGCCTCGTCGTCGGACAGGACGGAGACGATCCCGCCGACCGGTACGTCCTCGATGACCTTCGCCAGCTCGATGACCGGGATGGGGCACCGCTTGCCGAGGGAGTCCACCACCAGGTCCGGCAGGCCCTCGCCCGTCGTCCCGGCCGGCCGCGCCGCCGGCTCGGGAGCACCGAGGCGTTCGCGGACGGTGCGGACCACGCCGGGCAGCGCCTCCAGGAAGCCCTCGATGTCGCCGGCGACCGCGCCGCGCGGGAGCGAGACGCGGACGTTCCCCTCCGACAGCACCCCCATGGCCTTGAGGACATGGCTGGGCGTCAGGGTGCTCGACGTGCACGACGACCCGGAGGAGACGGACCAGCCCGCGCGGTCGAGCTCGTGCAACAGGGCCTCACCGTCGACGTAAAGGCAGGAGAACGTCACGATGTTGGGCAGCCGCAGCGACGGGTGCCCGACGACCTCGACGTCCGGGACCAGCTCCGGCACCCGGGTGCGGATCCGGTCGACCAGCGCCGACAGACGTGCCGCCTCCGCGACCGCCTCCGCGCGCACCGCCCGCAGCGAGGCGGCCGCCGCGACGATCGCCGGAAGGTTCTCGAAGCCGGGGGCGCGGCCGGACTCCCGTTCGTCCGCGGGTCCCTGGGGCGCGAAGCGGGTGCCCTTGCGCACCGCGAGCAGCCCGACCCCGGACGGTCCGCCCCACTTGTGGGCGCTCGCCGCCAGCAGCGACCAGGGCCCCTCGACCGGCCCCCAGCCCAGCGACTGGGCGGCGTCGACCAGCAGCGGCACCCCGGCCGCCCGGCACCGTTCGGCCGCCTCCGCCACCGGCTGCACGGTGCCCACCTCGTGGTTGGCCGACTGCAGGCACGCCAGCGCGGTGTCCGCCCGCAGCGCGTCGCCGAAGGCGGCGGCGTCGGCCAGGCCCGTGCGGTCCACCGCCACCTCGGTCACCGTGCCGCCCTCCACCGCGTGCAGCACGGAGGAGTGCTCGACCGCGGAGACGACCACGTGCTGACCCACCCGCCGCCGCCCGGCCAACGTCCCGGAGACCCCCGCGTGGACCGCGCGTGTCCCCGAAGGAGTGAAAACGAGTTCGTCCGGCCGGCATCCCACGGCCTCCGCCGCGGCCTCGCGCGCCGCGTCGAGCAGCAGCCGGGCCCGCCTCCCCTCGCGGTAGAGCCGGGCGGGGTCGGCCCAGCCCTCGTCGAGGGCGGCGAGCAGGGCCTGTCGGGCCACGGGATGCAACGGAGCGGCGGATGCGGCATCGAAATAGGGCACGTCGGGCACGGTACGCCCCGCCGGTCCCGACGGCGTCTGGGCCTGCGTCAGAACTCCCCGGAACGGGGCGTTCCGCGGGTCCGGGAGGGCACCCGACACCCCTTCGGGGGCCGCCCCGGCGCGTTGGCACCCCTCCCCGCGCGGCCCAAAAACGAGTCCAGTAGGGTTTGGTCCGCATAAACATCCACACCACTGCCCGCGCCAGGGCGACCGACCAGCACAGGCCGGGAATCCGGACGCGCGGGCGAGACTCTCGGGAAGGCGCTACGTGAGTCCCTACGGCTCCGACCGCTCGTCGCGGCGCCCGATGCGGCGGATTCTGCCGCAGGCGCTGGCCGCGGGCCTGGTCCTTGCGACCGCCACCGGTTGCACATACGAGGACTTCCCCCGCCTCGGCATGCCCAGCCCCGCAACAGCCGAGGCACCGCGGATCCTCTCGCTCTGGCAGGGTTCCTGGGCCGCCGCGTTCGCGGTCGGTGTGCTCGTCTGGGGACTGATCCTCTGGAGCATCATCTTCCACCGGCGCAGCCGCACCAAGGTGGAGGTGCCGCCCCAGATCCGGTACAACATGCCGATCGAGGCGCTCTTCACCACGGTCCCGCTGGTCATCATCTCGGTGCTCTTCTACTTCACCGCCCGGGACGAGTCCAAGCTCCTGGAGACCTCCAAGCGGCCCGACCACGTCATCAACGTGGTCGGCTTCCAGTGGAGCTGGGCGTTCAACTACGTCGAGGACGTGGACGGCAACCCGTCGACGCCCCCGGCGGGCAAGGTCCCCGCGGAGCTCTCCTCGATCTCGGCCAAGAAGCTGGACGCGCCCGCCGGCGCGGACGGCGTCTACGACTTCGGCTCCGCCGCCACCCGGGACCCGGAGACCCACAACCCGGGTCCGACCCTGTGGCTGCCGAAGGGCGAGACGGTTCGCTTTGTCCTGACCTCGCGTGACGTCATCCACGACTTCTGGGTGGTCCCCTTCCTGATGAAGATGGACGTCATCCCCGGCCACACCAACGTCTTCCAGGTGACTCCCAACAAGGAGGGCACCTTCATGGGCAAGTGCGCCGAGCTGTGCGGCGTGGACCACTCCCGGATGCTCTTCAACGTCAAGGTCGTTTCTCCGGAGCTGTACCAGAAGCACCTGAAGGACCTGGCGAAGATGGGCCAGACCGGTTACGTCCCGGCAGGCATTGCCACCACCGGCAACGCCAAGAACGCGGAGACCAAGACCCAGTGAGCATTCTCAACGAACCCCACGGCGCGGCCGCGGCGCAAGAAGACACGTACGAGGACGAGCTGCCGCTGCGCACCAGGCAGCCGGGCGCGGCGGTCGTGAAGTGGCTGACCACGACCGACCACAAGACGATCGGTTCGCTCTACCTGGCGACCTCGTTCTTCTTCTTCATCATCGGCGGCATCATGGCGCTCATCATGCGCGCCGAGCTTGCCCGCCCCGGCACCCAGGTGGTGTCGAACGAGCAGTTCAACCAGCTCTTCACGATGCACGGCACCGTGATGCTGCTGATGTTCGCGACGCCGCTGTTCGCCGGCTTCGCGAACTGGATCATGCCGCTCCAGATCGGCGCCCCCGACGTCGCCTTCCCGCGGCTGAACATGTTCGCCTACTGGCTCTACCTGTTCGGCTCGCTCATCGCGGTCGCCGGCTTCCTGACCCCGAACGGCGCAGCCGACTTCGGCTGGTTCGCCTACTCCCCGCTCACCGACGCGGTCCGCTCGCCGGGCATCGGCGGTGACCTGTGGATCATGGGTCTGGCCTTCTCCGGCTTCGGTACGATCCTCGGCTCGGTCAACTTCATCACCACGATCATCTGCATGCGCGCCCCCGGCATGACGATGTTCCGGATGCCGATCTTCGTCTGGAACGTGCTGCTCACCGGTGTGCTGGTGCTCTTCGCCTTCCCGGTGCTGGCTGCCGCGCTGCTCGCCCTGGAGGCGGACCGCAAGTTCGGTGCGCATGTCTTCGACGCCGCCAACGGCGGCGCCCTACTCTGGCAACACCTCTTCTGGTTCTTCGGGCACCCAGAGGTGTACATCATCGCGCTGCCGTTCTTCGGCATCATCAGTGAGGTCATTCCGGTCTTCTCCCGGAAACCGATGTTTGGTTATGTCAGCCTCATCGCGGCGACCATCTCCATCGCCGGCCTCTCGGCGACCGTGTGGGCCCACCACATGTACGTCACCGGCGGTGTGCTGCTGCCGTTCTTCTCCTTCATGACCTTCCTGATCGCTGTACCGACCGGTGTGAAGTTCTTCAACTGGATCGGCACGATGTGGAAGGGCTCACTGAGTTTCGAGACACCGATGCTCTGGGCCATCGGCTTCCTGATCACCTTCGCCTTCGGTGGTCTGACCGGTGTCATCCTGGCCTCGCCGCCGCTGGACTTCCATGTCTCCGACTCGTACTTCGTGGTGGCGCACTTCCACTACGTGGTCTTCGGAACCGTCGTCTTCGCGATGTTCTCCGGCTTCCACTTCTGGTGGCCGAAGTTCACCGGCAAGATGCTGGACGAGCGCCTCGGCAAGATCACCTTCTGGACGCTGTTCTTCGGCTTCCACGGCACGTTCCTCGTCCAGCACTGGCTGGGTGCCGAGGGCATGCCGCGCCGCTACGCGGACTACCTGGCCGCGGACGGCTTCACCACGCTGAACACCATCTCGACCATCAGCTCCTTCCTGCTGGGCCTGTCGATGCTGCCGTTCTTCTACAACGTGTGGAAGACCGCCAAGTACGGCAAGCCGGTCGAGGTCGACGACCCGTGGGGCTACGGCCGCTCCCTGGAGTGGGCGACCTCCTGCCCGCCGCCGCGGCACAACTTCCTCACGCTGCCGCGCATCCGGTCCGAATCCCCGGCGTTCGACCTCCACCACCCGGAGATCGCCGCTCAGGACCAGCTGGAGAACGTCGGCCCGGCCCCCAAGGCCGTCTCCGGCGGCGATGAGAAGGAGACGGGCAAGTGAAGTTCCAGGGCAGGCTGTTCCTGTGGCTCTCCTTCTTCTTCCTGGCCATGGCCGTCGTGTACGGCCTGTGGTCCAAGGAGCCGGTGGGCACCACGGCGCTCTTCCTCTCCTTCGGCCTGGCCGTGATGATCGGGTTCTACCTGGCCTTCACCGCCCGCCGGGCGGACACCGGGGCGCAGGACCGTGAGGACGCGGACGTCGCCGACGACGCCGGCGAACTCGGCTTCTTCAGCCCGCACAGCTGGCAGCCGCTGCTGCTCGCCTTCGGTGGTGCCACCGCCTTCCTCGGCATCATCTTCGGCTGGTGGCTGATCTACTTCGGCGCGCCCTTCATCCTCTTCGGACTGTGGGGCTGGGTCTTCGAGTACTACCGGGGCGAGAACCGCACCCAGTGATCCCTCGGTGATCCCTTAGCGCACACGGGCGAGGCCCGGACACCCGAAAGGGGTCCGGGCCTCGCCCGTTCGCACGCGCCCGACGCGCACAAATGGTCTCTTATGCATACCGTGTGATCATGGGTCTCTTTTCTCCCCGCCGAATGGCGATCGCACTCGTGACAGCGGTGGTGGCGGCTCCACTGGCCGCCTGTTCGGGTGACGGCGATCCGTTGGCCAAGGCTCCGTACGACGCCTCGGGCGACGTGGTGTGGGCCGCGGGCACGGGCACCAAGAAGGCCGACCCCGGTAAGCCGTTGGAAATCACCGTCAAGGGTGATGGCAAACGCATCACGGATGTGACGGCCACCGACGCCTCGGGCCGGTTCATCCGCGGGCGGCTCTCCGAGGACGGCAGGCACTGGCAGAGCACCTCCGCACTGGGGGCGGGGGCCCACTACACCGTCCGGGTGAGCACCGAGGACAAGGAAGGCCGCCAGGGCCGCAAGACGCTGGCGCTCGACACCCGCGCCCCCGACAAGCTGCTGCGGGTCACCTTCGGACCGGAGGCCGGCACCTACGGCGTCGGACAGCCCGTCACCGCCGAACTCAGCGCCCCGGTCAAGGACATCAACGCCCGCATCGCCGTCGAGCGCAGTCTGCACGTCGACTCCTCGCCCTCGGCCGGACAGGGCGCCTGGTACTGGGTGGACGACCGCACCCTGCACTACCGCCCGCGCGCCTACTGGCCCGCACACGCCCGGATCGAGGTGCGCAGCACCCTCGACGGCCTGCACATCAAGGGCGGCATGTACGGCGGCCCGGCCAAACCCCTGACGCTGCGCACCGGGGACCGCGTGGAGGCGCTCACGGACGCCTCGACGCACACCATGACCTTCAAGCGCAACGGCCGTGTCGTGCGCACCATCCCGGTCACCACCGGCAAGCCCGGCTTCTCCACCCGCAACGGCATCAAGGTCGTGCTGGGCCAGGAGGCCCACGTACGCATGCGCAGCGAGACCGTGGGCATCGCGTCGGGCAGTTCGGACGCCTACGACCTGCCCGTGGAGTGGGCCACCCGGGTGACCTGGAGCGGTGAATACGTGCACGCCGCGCCCTGGTCGGTGGGCTCGCAGGGCGTCGCCAACGTCAGCCACGGCTGCACCGGCATGAGCACGGAGAACGCCCACTGGTTCTTCGAGAACGTGCGGCGCGGGGACATCGTCGTGGTCACGCACAGCCTGGGGGAGGAGATGGCGCCGTTCGGAAACGGATTCGGCGACTGGAACCTCAGCTGGGCGGACTGGCGCAAGGGGAGCGCCGCCGGGGCGCGGGCCGGTTCCGACCCGGCCGCGGCGGACGACACGGACGACCCGCAGGCCCGCCTGCGGCCGGTCCTGTGACCTCTGCGGCGGCTACGCGCCGACGGACAGCCGCTGCCTGAGCAGCCCCGCCAGGGCGCCGCTCAGCTCGACCGGGTCGACGGGGTGGCTCACCGCCGCGTCGGCCCGGCTCCAGCTCGCCAGCCAGGCGTCCTGCGGGCGCCCGATGAGCACCAGCACGGGCGGGCAGCGGAAGATCTCGTCCTTGACCTGCCGGCACACGCCCATGCCGCCCGCCGGCACGGCCTCGCCGTCCAGCACGCACACGTCGACGCCGCCGTTCTCCAGGGCGCTCAGCACCGCGGGAAGGGTCGCGCACTCCAGGTACTCCACCGGCGGCACGTCCGCCGCGGGGCGGCGTCCGACGGCCAGACGGACCTGCTCCCGGGTGTTCCTGTCGTCGCTGTAGACCAGCACCGTCGCGGTCGTCTGCATCCGTGCCTCCTCGCCTTCGTGGAGTCGCCTGCCTGTGGCCGAACCTTACTCCTGAGCAGGGTCCTTCGAGGAGCGTTAGCTCCTTCGGGCGATCTCCACCGGTGTCCCAAGGGCCTTGACACACCGAATGGCACCCCCCGGAGTGAGCGCGAGATAAGGGACCGACATAATGTCGGTCGTGGCGACAGCAACAGCAGTAGAAACCGGGCACGCGCACCCGTCGGTCAACCGGCCGAACCTCACCAGCGTCGGAACCATCATCTGGCTGAGTTCCGAGCTGATGTTCTTCGCGGCCCTCTTCGCGATGTACTTCACCCTTCGCTCGGTCACGGGTGCCGAGTACTGGAAGGCTCACGCCGATCTCCTGAACGTTCCGTTCTCGGCGGCGAACACCACGATCCTCGTGCTCTCCTCCTTCACCTGCCAGATGGGTGTCTTCGCCGCCGAGCGCGGCGACGTGAAGAAGCTGCGCGCCTGGTTCATCGTGACCTTCATCATGGGCGCGATCTTCATCGGCGGTCAGATCTTCGAGTACACGAACCTGGTGAAGGAGGACGGCCTTTCGCTCTCCTCCGACCCGTACGGTTCGGTGTTCTACCTGACCACCGGCTTCCACGGTCTGCACGTGACGGGCGGTCTCATCGCCTTCCTGCTGGTCCTGGGACGGACCTACGCGGCCAGGCGGTTCACCCACGAACAGGCCACCGCCGCCATCGTCGTCTCCTACTACTGGCACTTCGTCGATGTCGTCTGGATCGGCCTCTTCGCCACGATCTACCTGATCAAGTAAGCGGACCGCCGCGGCGCGCCGCGGCCGTTGGTCCGTCTCCCAGACCCATCGACGCAAGAGATCCTGACACCGGGGTAATCCGTGAAAAAGCTCTCCGCACGACGGCGCCACCCGATGGCGGCGCTTGTCGTCCTACTTCTCGCGCTCACGGCCATCGGGGGGCTGTACGCGGCGCTCGCGCCCGCGCCCAAGGCGCAGGCCGACGACAGCTCCCAGTCCCTCGCCATCGAGGAGGGCAAGAAGCTGTACGCCGTCGGTTGCTCCAGCTGCCACGGTACGTCGGGCCAGGGAAGCAGTGACGGCCCCAGCCTGGTGGGCGTCGGCTCCGCGGCCGTGGACTTCCAGGTCGGCACCGGCCGCATGCCGGCCCAGCAGCCCGGCGCGCAGGTCCCGAGCAAGAAGGTCATCTACTCGCAGAAGCAGATCGACCAGCTCGGCGCCTACATCGCGTCGCTCGGCCCGGGCCCGTCCACGCCCACCAAGGAGCAGACCAACCCGAGCGGCGCGGACACCGCGCGAGGCGGGGAGCTGTTCCGCACCAACTGCGCGCAGTGCCACAACTACCAGGGCAAGGGTGGCGCCCTGACGAACGGCAAGTACGCCCCGTCGCTCTCGGGCGTGAGCAACAAGCACATGTACGAGGCCATGCTCACCGGCCCGCAGAACATGCCGTCGTTCCCCAACAGCACGATGCCCGAGCAGAACAAGCGCGACATCATCGCCTACCTGAACGCCGTCAACGGTGACGAGGCCCCGAGCCCCGGCGGTATGTCGCTGGGCAGCCTCGGCCCGGTCACCGAGGGCCTGTTCGGCTGGATCTTCGGTCTCGGCGCTCTCATCGTCTGTGCGTGCTGGATCGGCGCCCACACCACCAAGGCCAAGAAGTCATGAGTCAGGACATGTCAGAAGAGAACCTGCCTGAGCGTTCGGCTCACGGCGCCGGCGAGGTCGGCCGCGCGGATGAGCACCCGTTCGCTGACCCGGGCCTGCCCGCGCACCTTCCGCGCCGCCAGGACATCGACGAGAAGGCCGCCAAGTCCTCCGAGCGCACCGTCGCGCTGCTGTTCGCGGCCTCGATGATCGCCACGCTGGGCTTCATCGCGAGCTTCGTCGTCATCCCGATCGACAAGATCGTCTACGTCTGGCCGCTGGGCCACATCAGCGCGCTCAACTTCGCGCTGGGCATGACGCTGGGCGTCTCCCTCTTCGCCATCGGCGCCGGCGCCGTCCACTGGGCCCGCACCCTGATGGACGACACCGAGCGCCCGGCCGAGCGGCACCCGATCGAGGCCGACCCGGAGACCCGGGCGCAGGTGATGCAGGACTTCGGCGACGGCGCGCGGGAGAGCCAGCTCGGCCGCCGCAAGCTGATCCGCAACACGCTGTTCGGCGCGCTCACCCTGGTCCCGCTCTCCGGCGTCATGCTGCTGCGCGACCTCGGCCCGCTGCCGGAGGAGAAGCTCCGCCACACCCTGTGGGCCAAGGGCAAGCTGCTGGTGAACCAGAACACCAACCAGCCGCTGCGTCCCGAGGACGTCGCCGTCGGCTCCCTCACCTTCGCCGTGCCCGAGGGGCTGGAGGAGGACCAGGAGGACTTCCAGGAGCAGATCGCCAAGTCCGCGCTGATGATCGTCCGTATCGAGCCGCAGGACATCAAGGACAAGCAGGCGCGCGAGTGGGCGCACCAGGGCATCCTGGCCTACTCCAAGATCTGCACCCACGTCGGCTGCCCGATCAGCCTCTACGAGCAGCAGACGCACCACGTGCTCTGCCCCTGCCACCAGTCGACGTTCGACCTGTCCGACGGTGCCCGGGTGATCTTCGGTCCGGCGGGCCACGCCCTGCCGCAGCTGCGGATCAGCGTGAACGACGAGGGCTACCTCGAGGCGCTCGGCGACTTCGAAGAGCCCGTGGGCCCTGCCTTCTGGGAGCGTGGATGAGTACCAACGAGAGCGCGAGCGCCAAGCCGCGCGGCAAGGCGCCCGCCGGCGAGCGGGTCGCCGACTGGGCCGACGGCCGGCTGGGCATCTACAGCCTGGCCAAGGCCAACATGCGGAAGATCTTCCCGGACCACTGGTCCTTCATGCTGGGCGAGATCTCCCTCTACAGCTTCATCATCGTCATCCTGACCGGTGTCTACCTGACGCTGTTCTTCCACCCGGCGATGAACGAGGTCGTCTACGACGGCTCGTACACCCCGCTGCAGGGCATCCGGATGTCCGAGGCGTACGCCTCGACGCTGCACATCAGCTTCGACGTGCGCGGCGGTCTGCTGGTCCGGCAGATCCACCACTGGGCCGCCATCGTCTTCGTGGCCGCGATGCTCGTGCACATGATGCGCGTCTTCTTCACCGGCGCCTTCCGCAAGCCGCGCGAGATCAACTGGATGTTCGGCTTCCTGCTGCTGTTCCTCGGCATGTTCGACGGCTTCATGGGCTACTCGCTGCCGGACGACCTGCTGTCCGGCACCGGTATCCGCTTCATGGAGGGCGCGGTCCTGTCCGTGCCGATCGTCGGCACGTACCTGTCGTTCTTCCTCTTCGGCGGGGAGTTCCCGGGGCACGACATCGTGCCGCGGTTCTACACGATCCACGTGCTGCTGATCCCCGGCATCATGGCGGGCCTGCTGGTGGCCCACCTGATCCTGGTCTTCTACCACAAGCACACGCAGTTCCCCGGTCCCGGCAAGACCGAGAAGAACGTGGTCGGCATGCCGCTGCTGCCGGTCTACACCGCGAAGGCGGGCGGCTTCTTCTTCCTGGTCTTCGGTGTCATCGCGGCCATGTCCGCGCTGGTGTCCGTCAACCCGGTCTGGGCGTACGGCCCCTACCGGCCGGACCAGGTGTCGACCGACGCCCAGCCCGACTGGTACATGGGCTTCTCCGAGGGCCTGATCCGCATCATGCCGGGCTGGGAGATCAGCCTGTGGGGCCACACCCTCGTCCTGGGTGTCTTCATCCCGCTGGTGATCTTCCCCATGGTCCTGGGCTTCATGGGCGTCTACCCGTTCCTGGAGTCGTGGGTCACCGGTGACAAGCGCGAGCACCACCTGCTCGACCGCCCGCGCAACCGCCCGGTCCGCACCGGCATCGGCGCGGCCTGGATCAGCCTCTACCTGATCCTGCTGGTCGGTGGCGGCAACGACCTCTTCGCCACCCGCTTCCACCTGTCGATCAACGCGATCACCTGGGTGGTCCGGATCTCCTTCTTCGTGCTGCCGGTGCTGGTCTTTTTCATCACGAAGCGGATCTGCCTGGGCCTGCAGCGGCGCGACCGCGACAAGGTGCTGCACGGCCGCGAGACCGGCATCATCAAGCGGCTGCCGCACGGCGAGTTCATCGAGATCCACGAACCGCTCGACCAGGCCAAGCTGTTCACGCTCACCTCGCACGAGCAGCCGGCCCCGCTGGCCATCGGCCCGGCGACGGACGAGAACGGCGTGGAGAAGAAGGTCGGCCCCATCACGCGAGTGCGCGCGATGCTGTCGCGCGGCTACTACGGCGAGGGAACCCAGATCCCCAAGCCGTCGGCCGAGGAGTACGAGGAGATCACGAGCGGCCACGGCCACCACTGATCCCACCAGCTGTGCCACCGGGCGGGGCCCTGCCCGTCGGAGTCCATCCGACGGACGGGGCCCTTTCCCGTTCCCCCGCGCCGATAGGCTGGGGCCGAAGGTATCCATTGCACGTCAGACCACCCGGAGTGTGGACCATGAGCGCTGTGAACCCCGCTGGAGGCGACACCGCGGCGGATCGCTCCTGGCCCGGGATCCTGGGAGCTCTGCTGGCGGGACAGGACCTGAGCACCGCGGAGACGGCCTGGGCGATGGACCGCATCATGAGCGGCGGGGCCTCCGACGCCCAGATCGCCGGCTTCATGGTGGCCCTGCGGGCCAAGGGCGAGACCGTGGACGAGGTCAGCGGGCTCGTCGAGGCGATGTACGCGCACGCGCAGCCGCTGGACATCCCCGGTCCCGCCGTGGACATCGTGGGCACCGGCGGCGACCGGGCCAGGACCGTCAACATCTCGACGATGTCCGCCATCGTCATCGCCGGGACCGGGACCAAGGTCGTCAAGCACGGCAACCGCGCGGCCAGCAGCGCCAGCGGGGCCTCCGACGTCCTGGAGAAGCTGGGCATCAACCTGGACCTGTCGCCCCTGCGCGTCGCCCAGGTGGCCGAGGAGACCGGCATCACCTTCTGCTTCGCGGCCAAGTTCCACCCCGCGATGCGCTACGTCGCCTCGGCGCGGCGCGACCTGGGGGTCCCCACCTCCTTCAACATCCTCGGCCCGCTGACCAATCCGGCCCGGGTCGGGGCCTCGGCGGTCGGCTGCTTCGACACCCGGATGGCCGGTCTGATCGCGGGGGTGCTGGCCCGGCGCGGCTCCTCCGCGCTGGTCTTCCGCGGCGACGACGGACTGGACGAGCTGACGGTCACGTCCACCTCCCAGGTGTGGATGGTGCGCGACGGGGCGGTGGAACAGATCCCGTTCGACCCGCGCGACGTCGGCATCGAGCTGGTCCCGATCGAGGCGCTGCGCGGCGCCGACGCGGCCTACAACGCCGATGTGGCGCGCCGGCTGCTGGCGGGGGAGACCGGGCCCGTGCGGGACGCCGTCCTGCTGAACTCCGCCGCCGCGCTGGTGGCGCTGGAGCCCGCGGAAGGCCCGCTGGTGGACCGGATCGCCGCCGGAATGGCCCGGGCGGCGGAGTCCATCGACTCGGGCACGGCCGCCAAGACCCTGGAACGGTGGGCGGCGGCCACCAACGCGTAGGGCGTTCACGTGGAAGGGCCGGGGCCGGGTGCCCCGGCCCTTTTGTGTTCCCGCCGTGGCGCAGGGCCGAGTGGTGCGGGATGTCCGGGATGCGGACCGCGGCTTGCGGCGCCGCCGGTCTGTGGCAGGATGCTGCGCAGGTCACGAGTGACAGCGACACGGCCCCGGCCCGCTGTCCGGCAACCCTCCTTCCGTGGCGGGGTGCCCCGGGTGATGACCAGGCCGCAGGCAGCGAGGTCTGCGGCAAGCGCGGTCATGAGGAGTTCTTCCGTGAGCAAGCGAATGCGCTAGGGCCGAAGGCCCCTTTCCACCCTCCCCGGGCGTGCCCGCTGCGCGGCGGCCCGGTGTTCCGAGGGCTTTCCCGTCAACCCTGACGCACTGTCGCTTTACCCTGCCCACAGGAGATTTCGCCATGCCCGTGCACCCTGCCGCGCCCGCGCCCGTCCGTGCCACCACCCCGCTGCCCGTCCTGGGCCGTGACGTCCTCGTCCCGCTCGTCACCGGCGGCGAGGTCGCCTACGCCGCCCTCGACTACGCGGCGAGCGCGCCCGCGCTGCAGCGCGTCTGGGACGACGTGGCCGCCTACGCGCCCTACTACGGCAGCGTGCACCGGGGCGCGGGGTACCTGTCGCAGCTGTCCACGGACCTGTTCGAGCAAAGCCGCGTCGAGGTGGCCGCGTTCCTCGGCTGCCGGGCCGACGACCAGGTGGTCTTCACCCGCTCGACCACCGACTCGCTCAATCTGCTGGCGGCCGTCGTGCCGGACGGCACCCGGGTCTTCGTTTTCGAGACCGAGCACCACGCCTCCCTGCTGCCCTGGCGGGACGGTGACGTCACCTACCTGAGCGCGCCCCGGACCCCCGCGGACGCGGTGGCCCTGCTGGAGCGCGCGCTGGCCGCGCGCGAGCCGGGGGGCCCGGTGCTGGTCTGTGTGACCGGTGCGTCCAATGTGACCGGTGAGCTCTGGCCGGTGCGCGAGCTGGCGGCGGCGGCCCACGCGCACGGCGCGCGCATCGTCCTCGACGCGGCGCAGCTCGCGCCGCACCACCCCGTCGACGTGGCCGAGCTCGACGTGGACTGGGTCGCCTTCTCCGGGCACAAGCTCTACGCGCCCTTCGGCTCCGGGGTGCTGGCCGGCCGCGCCGACTGGCTCCGCGAGGCCGAGCCGTACCTCGCGGGCGGCGGTGCCTCCCGCCGTGTCGCCCGCCGCGCGGACGGCGGCGTGGAGGTGGACTGGCACACCACCGAGGCCCGCCACGAGGCCGGTTCGCCCAACGTCATCGGCGTCTACGCCATCGCGTCCGCATGCCGGGCCCTGCGCGAGGCGGGCTTCGACGGCCTCGTCGAGCGCGAGCAGGCGCTGGTCGCCCGCGTGCGCGAAGGGCTCGCGGGGATCGAGCAGGTGCGGGTGCTGTCCCTGTTCGGGGAGGACGCCCCCCGGGTGGGCGTCCTGTCCTTCGTGGTCGACGGCTGGAACAGCTCCCACTTCGCCGCCGCGCTGTCCGCCGAGTACGGCATCGGCGTCCGCGACGGGCTGTTCTGCGCCCATCCCCTCGTGCGCACCCTGCTGGGCGACCACACGGAACCGGGCGACTGCGGGGGCGACACCACCCTGAACGCCGTCCGTGTCTCCTTCGGCGCGGGCACCCCCGACGAGCACGTCGAGCGCTTCCTCACCGCGGTCGCCGCCCTCGTCACCGACGGCGCCCGGTGGCGCTACCGCACCGAGAACGGCCGCTGCGTCCCCGCGGAGGGCGGGTTCTAGGAGTCGAGGCCGATGGCGAAGGCGGCTTCGAGGTCGTGCTGCGAGTACGTGCGGAAGGCCACGTGCGTGTCGGTGGCCTCGACGCCGGGGATCTTGCTGATCCGGCCGGGGATGACGTCCGCGAGCTGGTCGTGCTGGGCCACCCGGACCATGGCGACCAGGTCGTACGTGCCGGTCACGGAGTAGACCTCGCTGACGCTCTCCAGCGCCGCGATGGACTGCGCGATCTCGGGGATCCGGTCGACACTGGTCTTGATGAGCACGATCGCGGTGATCACGGCTGTAGGTCTCCTTCGGTCGCCCTGGTGGCGGGCTCCAGCTTAGGCCTTGCCCGGTAGCAGCCCCATGCGCACAGGAAGCCGAAGAGGAAGCCGGTGATGTGCGCCAGGTACGCCACGCCCGGCCCGGACTGCTGGGCCTGCCCGGCCAGCGACTGGAGCACGAACCAGAAGACCAGCACCATCCACGCGGGGAAGCGCAGCGGCAGGAAGAAGAGGAAGGGGAAGAGGCTGGTCACCCGCGCCCGGGGATAGAGGTACAGGTACGCGCCGAGGACGCCGGAGATGGCGCCGGACGCGCCGACCAGCGCCTGGGTGGAGGTGGTGTGCGCCAGGGCCCAGCCGTAGGTGGCCAGATAGCCGCACACCACGTAGAAGACGAGGTAGCGCAGCCGGCCCATGCGGTTCTCGACGTTGTCGCCGAAGACGTAGAAGAACAGCATGTTGCCCAGCAGGTGCACCCAACTCCCGTGCACGAACAGGGCCGTGAGCACCGAGACGAAGGGCGACCGCCCGATGTCGCCCGGCGGGGGGCAGCCGGTCGGCATCACGACCGAGGCGGGGGCGACGCGCCCGTGCCAGAGTTCCGCGGGAATGACACCCCACCGGGCGAAGTACGAGGCCTGCGCGCACGCGAGCTCGTGGCCGGTGCCGTAGACGGGGTTGAGCCCGGAGGCCGGGCCGATGAGGAAGACCGCCACGCACAGCCCGATCAGGGCGTACGTCACCAAGGGTCTGCGGCGGACAGGGTTCTCGTCGTACACCGGGATGACCATGGATCGATCATGACGGACCGGGTTCAACCGGCACAGGACGCCTCGCCGCAGCGCCGGATCCCGCCGAGGCCGTAGGGTGACCGGAACGCAAACGCGCGACCTAGGAGCAGATCCGATGACGGTTCCCCTGCCGACCGCCACGACCCGGTGGCGCTGCACTCTCTGCGGAAACCTGACCCGGTTCGACGTGACGCGCTCCAGCAGGGTCGTCGAGTACGTGCATCTCGACCTCGCCGGGGAACCCTCGGTGGAGGAGCGCGAGGTGCTGAGCGAGACCGTCGAGTCGGTGCGCTGCCGCTGGTGCAACGCGGTGGACCGGGTGGAGCTGGTGGACCGTCCCGACGCGGCGGCTGCGCAGGCCTGACCGCCGCCGGGGACAATGGAGGGGCGCGGCGCGACCTGAGGGGTCGAGGGTGGCCGGGGAGGCGCCGAAGAACTGGACAGGAGTGACTGGTGGACCGGACCGGTGGTAACCCGGGCCACGGCGACGAGGCGGCCGGGCCCGTGGCTCCGGCTGCCCCGGACGGCTCGGCCGCGCCCGAGGCACTCGACCGGCCGCTGCCGGAGGGCGTGCGCCACCGCGTGGTCTCGCTGGCGGCCGACGCCTTCGGCGGGCTGACCCTGGGCGAGCTGCCCGCGGTGCTGCGCCCGTATGCCCGGTTCACCCCGAGTCGCCGCGCCAAGTTCGCGGCCACCGCCATGGCCAGTGCCCTGGAGAGCGATCCCGCGTTCCGTCAGCGGGTCGCGGGGCGGCTGCGCGAGGCGGAGCCCGATCTGTGCGAGGCGCTGGACGCCGGCACCCCACCGCCGGCCGTGGACCCGCTCGACGTGGCCGCGGCCGCCTATCTGCTGCGGCCCGCGGGCTGGGCGAAGCTGGTCGCCGCCGCGGGCGAGGAGGCGCAGCGCGCCAGCGCGGAGCGGGCCGGCGAGGAAGTGCTGCGCGAACTGCGGCAGCTGAAGAGCGAACTCGACGAGGTGCGGGCGCACGCCCGTACCGAGGCCGTCCGGGCCCGCTCCGACCTCGACGCGGCCCGCAAGGAGACGGAGTCGCTGCAACGCAAACTCCGCAGCGCCGGCAGCGATGTGAAGCGTGCCGAGGCGGCGCTGCGCAAGGTCGAGGCCGAGCTGGACGAGACGCGTTCGGCCGCGGCGGCGGACAAGGCGGCCGCGGACGGCGAGGCGCGCCGGCTGCGGGCCCGGCTGGCCGAGGCGGAGTCGGCGGTCGAGGCCGGCCGCCGCGCGGCGCGCGAGGGGCGCACCGTGGAGGAGATGCGGCTGCGGCTGCTGCTCGACACCGTGCTGGACGCCGCGTCCGGACTGCGCCGCGAGTTGGCGCTGCCGCCGCGCGACACCCTGGGTGTGCGTCCGGCCGACACGGTGGACGCGGTGGCGCCGGGGGCGATCAGCCCGAAGGACATCGCGCGCCGCGCCCTGTCGGAGGACGACCCCGCGCTGCTGGACCAGTTGCTCGCGCTGCCGCAGGCCCATCTGGTCATCGACGGCTACAACGTGACGAAGACCGGTTATCCCGCCCTGCCGTTGGAGAAGCAGCGGCTGCGGCTGCTGGGCGGTCTGGCGGTGCTGGCGGCGCAGAGCGGCGCGGAGGTCACCTGCGTCTTCGACGGCGCGGACCTGGACGCCCCGGTGCTGCTCGCCCCGCCGCGCGGGGTGCGGGTGCTGTTCAGCAAGGCCGGTGAGACGGCCGACGAGTTGATCCGGCGTCTGGTTCGGGCGGAACCTCCCGGTCGTCCGATTGTGGTGGTTTCGTCCGATCGTGAGGTCGCGGACGGGGTGGCCCGCGCCGGCGCCCGCCCGGTCGCATCCACCTTGTTGCTCAAGCGACTTGCCCGGGTGTGACCTGGAGCACATCGTGGGGCGTGTGGGGCGGTTTTTCGGAGCTCTGCGTCAACTCGCCATCACTGCGCGTGTGATGTGTGTAAAGAAAACGCGAGTGAATGACTTTTTTCCTTCAGAGATTTGATCCGATCACAAGATGGTCACTAGGGTCAGGCCTCGAACCTCTGCGCAGTCGATCACCCAATCAGGGTGGCAGCGGAGGTCCCGCCGATCCGAAGTGGCGTGCGTACGACGGGGGACGCCGACACTCGGGGCCGGGGAACCGCGGTTCCCGATGCACGCGGCAGGCGGCTGGAGGAAGAAGGAGCTCGCCCGAGTGGCGTCCCACCGTCGTCCCAAGCAGACCAGTCGCGCACGTGTCACTGTGCTCACCGCGACCGCCGCCGCAGCCGTGGCCCTCTCGGCCCAGGCCGCCCAGGCTGCGCCCGCCAAGCAGTCCGTCAAGACCGTCAAGGCCAAGGTCGACGCTCTCTACGAGCAGACCGAGCAGGCGACCGAGAAGCTCAACGGCGCGACGGAGAAGCAGGACCAGCTGCAGAAGCAGGTCGAGGTCATCCAGGACGAGGTGGCCCGCCAGCAGGGCGACCTCAACGACCTCCAGGACGATCTCGGCACCCTCGCCAGCGCCCAGTACCGCAGCGGCGGCATCGACCCGACGCTGCAGCTCTTCCTCTCCGCGGACCCGGACAGCTACCTCGACAAGGCGTCCACCCTCGACCAGGTGAGCACCAAGCAGGCCGAGGCGCTCCGCCAGATCGCGGAGAAGAAGCGCACGCTCAACCAGCAGAAGGCCGAGGCGGCGAGCAAGCTCTCCGAGCTCGACCAGACCCGCACCGAGCTGCGGAAGAAGAAGAAGGAAGTCCAGGGCAAGCTCGCGGAGACGCAGAAGCTGCTCAACTCGCTGACCGCTGCCCAGCGCGCCGCGCTCGCCGCCGAGGACGCGCGTTCCAGCCGCAGCAACGAGCGCGTCAACCTGGGCAACGACACCCCGGCCTCGGGTCGCGCCGCCGCCGCCCTCGCGGCCGCCACGGGCAAGCGGGGTGCGCCGTACGTCTACGGCGCCACCGGCCCGAGCTCCTTCGACTGCTCCGGCCTCACCTCCTGGGCCTACGCCCAGGCCGGTGTCTCCATACCCCGGACCTCCCAGGCCCAGGCCAACGCCGGCCAGCGCCTGTCGATGAGCCAGCTGATGCCCGGCGACCTGGTGATCTTCTACGGCGACCAGCACCACGTGGCCCTCTACGCGGGCAACGGCATGGTCCTGCACGCGCCGCGCACCGGCACGGTCGTCCGCTACGAGTCGATCAACAACATGCCGTTCCAGTTCGGCGTGCGCATCTGATCCTCGTCCCCGGCCACTTCGTGGCCGGTTGAACCTATCGGGTGATCTCGTACGGTGACGGCCGGGCGGTGACCTGCGCAAGCAGGCCATCATCCGGCCTCCGTGCGCGTCCGGGTCTTTGAACTCCGCGCACACGGCTGACTACTGTCGGTCGACGTGCCTTCCCATCGACGTATTCCGCAGCCGGGCCAGGGCCCCCGTACCGCACGGGTCACGGTCCTGACCGCCGCTGCCGCCACCGCCGCCGCGGTGGCCGGTGCCGCCTCCGCGCCCAGCGCGCAGGCCCGGCCCGCGGACAACGCGACCGACGTGGCCACCCGCATCGACCACCTCTACGAGCAGGCCGAGCGGGCGACCGAGCAGTTCAACGCGGCCAAGGAGCGCTCGGAGCAGCTGCGCGGCCAGGTGGAGGTCCTCCAGGACCGCGCCGCACGCGGCCAGGAGCGGGTCAACGGGCTCCGCAACGACCTCGGCATGCTCGCCGGCGCCCAGTACCGCAGCGGGGGAGTGGACCCCACGCTCGCCCTGCTGCTCTCCCCGGACCCCGGCACCTACCTCGACCGGGCCGCCACCCTCGACCGGATCAGCAGCCGCGGCAACGCCCGGCTCGGCGAACTGCGCGACGCCCAGCGGGTGCTGGACCAGGAGCGTACGCAGGCCGCCGGCCGGCTCGTGGAGCTGGAGCGGGCCCGCACCACGCTCAACGCCCGCAAGAAGACGGTGCAGCGCAAGCTGATGGCCGCCGCGCGCCTGGTCAACTCCCTCAGCGACGAGGAACGGGCACGGCTCGCCTCCCGCCTGGAGCAGCGCGCCTCGCGCTCCGGACGGCTGATCGACATCCCGGACCTCGCGGCGTCCTCCGCGCGCGCCGCCGCCGCCGTGTCGGCCGTGCGCTCCGTTGTCGGCGCCCCGTACGCCTGGGGCAGCACCGGCCCCGGCGCCTTCGACTGCTCCGGGCTGATGGTCTGGGCGTACCGGCAGGCCGGTGTCGGACTGCCGCGCACCTCCCAGGCGCAGCTGCACGCCGGCCGGCAGGTGCCGCTCAGCCAGGCACGCCCCGGCGACCTCGTCGTCTACCGGGGCGACGCCAGCCATGTCGGCATGTACGTCGGGGGCGGCCAGGTCGTGCACGCCCCCTACCCCGGGGCGCGGGTGCGCTACGACCCGATCGGCATGATGCCGGTCGCGGCGGTGACCCGGCCCGCGTGACGGGGTCCGCGTGACGGGGTCCGCGTGACGGGGTCCCCGTGGCCGGTTGCCCGTGACCGGGGGAACGTACGATCGGCGGCGTGGCCCGCATCCCCCGTCCCCTCGTCCGTCCTGCCGCCGCCGCGCTGTGCTGCGCGGCGGTACTGGCCGGCTGCGGGCCCACCGGGGCCCTCGGCGACCGCCCGGACCGGGAGGCCGTGCAACGGCTGCTGGACGGGCGTGCGGCGGCCCTGCTGCACCGCGACGAGCAGGCGTACCTCGCCGGGGCCGTGCCCGCCCGCCGCGCCACCGAACGGCAGGTCTTCCGGAATCTGGCGGACGTACCGCTCGCCTCCTGGTCGTACCGGGTCGTCTCGGTGGACGGCGGCGACCGGCCCGCCGCCCGCGTCGAACTCGACTACCGCCTCAAGGGCTACGACAGCGCGCCCGTCGCCGCGCAGGAGTCGGTGCGGCTCGCACGAGACGGCGACGGGCGGTGGCGCGTCGCCGCCGAAGGCGCGGACGGCGACCAGTTGTGGGAGCAGGGACCGGTGCGGGTGGTGCGGGGCACGCACAGCCTCGTCCTCGGCACCACCGGCACCGCCTCGCTGAAGACCTACGCCGCCGACGCCGACCGGGCGGTCCCCGCCGTGCTGCGGGCCTGGGGCACGCGCGGCTGGAGCGGCAGGATCGTCGTGGAGGTCCCCGCGTCGCTGCGGACCATGGGCGACCTGCTCGGCGCCCCCGCCGACGCCTACCGGGACATCGCCGCCGTCACCACGGGCGAGGCCGGAGGCCCCGCCTCGGACGCCCCCGGCGGACGCGTCATCGTCAACCCCGAGGCCTTCGGGCAGTTGTCCGCCTTCGGGCGCCGCGTCGTGCTCACCCACGAGGCCACCCATGTGGCGACCCGCTCCGCCACCGCCCCCGGCACCCCCCTCTGGCTCTCCGAGGGCTTCGCCGACTGGGTCGCCTACCGCGGCACCGGCCGCTCCGCCCCGGCCGTCGCCCCCGAACTCGCCCGCGACGTCGCCGCGGGCCGCGTGCCCCGGACGCTGCCCTCCGACGCCGCCTTCGGCACCCGGGCCGCCGGCCTCGCGCAGGCCTACGAGGGCGCGTGGCTGGCCTGCCGGTTCATCGCGGAGGAATGGGGCGACGCCCGGCTCGTCGCCCTGTACCGTGCCGGTGCGGACACACGCCGTGTGCTGGGGATCGGCACCGACGAGCTCACCGCGCGCTGGCGCGCCTACGTCGAGCGGGAGTTGGGATGACCGAGGACTTCAGCCCCGCCGAGACCGAACGCGGCAGGGCCCTGCGCCGGGCCCAGCTGCCACCCCTGCTCGGCGGCCGTCTCACCGGCCTCGCCTTGCTGCTCGTCCTCGGCCTGACCCCCGCGGGGGCCGCGCTGACCGGCGTGTTGGGCGACGCCTGGGGGCTGCGCGTCCTGGCCGGCGGCCTGCTCCTCGTCCTGCTCCGGCAGGCCGTAGCGCTGCCCTTCTCCGCCCGGGTACGGGTCGTCCGCCGCCGCTACGGCCTGGTGACCCAGGGCTGGGGCGGCTGGGCGGCCGACGTCCTGCGCGGCCTGCTGGTCTCCGTGCCGCTCGCCCTCGCCGCGCTGTACGGCTTCTACGGGCTCGGCTGGGCCTGGGCCGCCCTCGGCGCGGCCTGCGCCGCGGTGGCGCTGTCCTGGCTCGCCCCCGTCGTCCTCGAACCGCTCTTCAACCGCTTCCGGCCCATGGACGCCGGGCCGCTGCGGGACGCCCTGCTGGCGCTGGCCGCACGCGACGGCGTCCCGGTGCGCGACGTCCTGGTCGCGGACGCCTCGCGGCGCACGACCGCCCTCAACGCCTACGTCTCCGGCTTCGGCAGGACCCGGCGCATCGTCGCCTACGACACCCTGGTGGCGACCGCACCGGCCGGCGAGGTGGAACTCGTCGTCGCCCACGAACTCGGCCACGTCAAGCACCGCGACGTCCTGCGCGGCACCCTCCTCGGCGCGCTCGGCGCCGCCGCGGGCGTCTGCGTCCTGGCCGCCTTCCTCGCCGCGGCCTCCCCGTACGCCGCCGACGACCCCCGCGGCCTCTTCCTGCTCGCCGCGGCGGCGGCCGTCGGCTCCGCCCTGGCCGGCCCGCTCGGCTGCGCCGTCAGCCGCCGCGCCGAACGCCGCGCGGACCGGCACGCCCTCGAACTCACCGGCGATCCGGCCGAGTTCATCGCCATGCAGCGCCGCCTGACGGTCGCCAACGTCTCCGACCCCGACCCGCCGCGCGCCCTGCACCTGCTCTTCGGGACCCACCCCACGCCCGTCCAGCGCATCGCAGCCGCCCGCGCGTTCGTGCTCCCGCCCGTCTGAACTGCGCCGCCCCGGGCGCGGGATTCCGCCCACGGCGTCCGGCCCGACCCGCCGCGCGCCCGCCGGCCGCGGGCCCGTCCGCGTGGGCGCGGTCACCAGGTGGGGAGTTCGCGGCCTTCGTCAGGCTCGGACTCGTCGTTGGGGGAGGGGGATGGGGCCGCGGGCCGTGGCGTTCGGCCGCGTCTGGCGGGCGCGATCGTGTCCGACCCGATCCACTGCGTGCTGCGCACCTGTTGTGGGCCGACGTGCCCGCTTGATCGGTGCCGGGCCCAGGCGGGGTTACCGGCTTTCCCCGGGAAGGGGCCGTGGGGTTCCCTACGCGGCGTCCGGCGTCCGGCGGCGCGCCTGGCTCGATCCGCCCTGCGACGCGGCCCGTCCGCCCGGGCACGGTCACCAGGTGAGGAGTTCGCGGCCTTCGTCGGGCTCGGACTCGTCCTTGGGTGATGGGGAAGGGGCTGTGGCGGTCGGCAGAGGGCGTGCGGCGGAGCCTGGCGGGCGCGATCGTGTCCGGCCCGATCCACTGCCTGCTGTGTACCTGTGCTGTGCGGACCCGCCTGATCCGCGCCGGGCCAGGCGGGGTTACCGGATTTCGCCGGGAAGCGGCCGTGGGGTTCCGCACCCGGCGTCCGGCGGCGCGCCTGGCTGTCGAGCAGGGCGCGGTCACCAGGTGGGCCGTGGGGTCCGGGGACGGCGGCCGGTGGCGCCTGGGGCGTCCGGCCCGATCCGCCGTGCGCCCGCCGGCCGCGGGCCCGTGCGCCCGGGCGCCGTCACCAGGTGAGGAGTTCGCGGCCTTCGTCGGGCTCGGGTTCGGCCTTCGGGGACGGAGGGCCCGGGGGAGCCGTGGGGAAGGGGCCGGGGTCGCGGGCCGTGGCGGTCCACAGGCGGCGGCAGGCGACGACGCAGGCGGCGACCAGCAGGCCGTTGCGAATCACGAGGAGGGTGATGCCGAGGGGGGTGCTGCTGACGACGTCGCCGAAGCGGATCGGGAACTCGTAGAGGGTCACGCCGGTCGCCACGATCACCAGCACCGCCGGCACCGCCATGACGCTCGCGCGCAGCGTGAGGCAGACGGCCGCCATGCCGATTAGCCAGATCATGTACTGCGGGCTGATGACCCGGCTGGTCGTCGTGAACAGCAGGACCGCGGTGAAGGCCGCGTCGAAGGGCGTGGCCGCGTCGAGGGTGCGGGCCCGCAGCCGCCACAGGAGCAGCCACGCGAAGGCCGTCACCGTGAGGGTGAGCGCGATGTCGCTGACCAGGGCGACGTACGGGCCGAGGAACTCCACGGAGCCGTAGTTGAGCAGCACTTGGCCCTGCCAGCCGTGGTGCCGGGCGAAGTGGAAGACCAGGGAGCCCAGCGACTCGACCTCGGTGCCGCGCTCGCCCTGGAACTGCAGGAAGGCGAAGGCTCCCGGCATCCAGAGCCAGAAGCCCAGCGCGAGGACGCCGGCGCCGGCCACCGCGGCCGTCCACACCCGGCGGTCCCGCACCCCGGTCAGCAGCAGCACGGGCCAGACCTTGAGCATCGCCCCGAAGGCGATGAGCGCGCCGGCGACCCTGGGCCGCCGTACGGTCGCCAGCAGCGCGGCCACGGCGACGGCGGTGACCATCACGTCGTACCGGGCGTAGGCGGTCGGTCCCAGCAGCGGCACGCCCACCACCCACACCCAGACGCCCGCCTGCCGGCGCCCCTCGCCGCGCGAGCCGTGCAGCAGCAGGGCGAAGGTGATCACGTCGGCCACGGAGGCCAGCCAGAAGAAGGCGGTGGTGTAGTCGAGGAAGGGCAGCAGCCCGGGGGAGAGCACGGCCAGCGCGGCGGCCGGCGGGTACTGCCAGGTGACGTCGTGCAGCGGGAAGGTGCCGGACCGCAGGACCTCGTACCAGCCGTGGTAGATCGACGAGACGTCGGAGGTGACGTCGATCGGCGACACGCTGAACACCTTGAACACGCACAGCAGCAACGCGATCCGCGTGATCACCCAGGCGAGGGCCGGTCCCACCGGGGACCTCCCGCCATTACTGCCTGCCATGTCCACCTCGTCGTATCGCCTCTGGTGTGATGATGCACGATGCCGGTCGCGCCTGTGGACGGGCCCCGGTCCTCAAGGACGCATCGGCGGCCTCGGTCGGTTGCCGGGGCCCGCAAGCGCTACGCTCGGCGCCGTATGGACAAGACCTTGATCGTCACGAACGACTTCCCGCCCCGCCCCGGCGGCATCCAGGCCTTCGTGCACAGCATGGCGCTGCGCCTGGACCCCGGGCAGGTGGTGGTGTACGCCTCGACGTGGCGCGACGGCTCCGAGGTCGCCCGCTTTGACGCCGAGCAGCCCTTCCCCGTCGTCCGGGATCGTACGTCGATGCTGCTGCCGACCCCGCGCGTGACCGGACGGGCCGTGGAGCTGCTGCGGGAGCACGGCGCTACGTCGGTGTGGTTCGGCGCGGCGGCGCCGCTGGGCCTGATGGCCCCCGCGCTGCGGAAGGCCGGTGCACGGCGGATCGTGGCGACGACGCACGGCCACGAGGCGGGGTGGGCACAGCTGCCCGGCAGCCGCCGGCTGCTGCGCCGGATCGGCGAGGGCACCGACACGATCACCTATCTGGGTGAATACACCCGGTCGCGGATCGCACCCGTGCTGAGCCCGCGGGCCGCGGCGCGCATGGTGCAGCTGCCCCCGGGGGTCGACGAGAAGACCTTCCACCCCGCCTCGGGCGGCGGCGCCGTCCGCGCCCGGCTCGGACTGGCGGACCGGCCGGTGGTGGTGTGCGTGTCCCGCCTCGTGCCGCGCAAGGGCCAGGACACCCTGATCCTCGCGCTGCCGCGCATCCTGGCCGTGCAGCCGGACACCGTGCTGCTGGTCGTCGGCGGCGGCCCGTACGCGAACGAGCTGAAGCGGCTCGCGGCGGAGACCGGGGTGACCGACTCGGTCGTCTTCACCGGGGCGGTGCCCTGGGAGGAACTGCCCGCGCACTTCGGGGCGGGCGACGTCTTCGCCATGCCCTGCCGCACCCGGCGCGGCGGGCTGGACGTGGAGGGGCTCGGCATCGTCTACCTGGAGGCGTCCGCGACCGGGCTGCCCGTGGTGGCCGGCGACTCCGGCGGAGCGCCGGACGCGGTGCTGGACGGCGAGACTGGCTGGGTGGTGCGCGGGGGCGTGCCGGAGGACGCCGCCGACCGCATCCTGGCCCTGCTCGGCGACGCGGAACTGCGGCAGCGGATGGGCGAGCGCGGACGCAAGTGGGTCGAGGACGCCTGGCGCTGGGACCTGCTGGCCGACCGGCTCAAGGCGCTTCTCTAGCGGGGCCGGCGGGCCCCGCGGCCGGTCCGCCCCCGGACATACCGGTGGCCGCCGTCCGCGCGAGGCGTACGGCGGCCACCGCCGACGGTCGTCAGGGACCGCCGGTGCTCAGGTGGTGTAGATCGCGGCGATCTCGTCCGCGAACTCCCGCAGCACCACGTTGCGCTTCAGCTTCAGCGACGGCGTCACGTGCCCGGACTCCTCGGTGAACTGGGTCGCCAGGACGCGGAACTTCTTCACCGCCTCCGCCTTGGACACCGCGGCGTTGCCGTCGTCGACCGCCGACTGCACCTCGGCCAGCAGATCCGGGTCCTCCCGCAGCGCCGCTGCCGTGCGGCCGGCCTTGCCGTGCTGCTCGGCCCAGCGGGGCAGGAACTCCTCGTCCAGGGTCACCAGCGCGCCGATGAACGGCTTGCCGTCGCCGACCACCATGCACTCCGCGACCAGCGCGTGGGCGCGGATGCGGTCCTCGATCACCGCCGGGGCGACGTTCTTGCCGCCCGCGGTGACGATGATCTCCTTCTTGCGGCCGGTGATGGTGATGTAGCCGTCCTCGTCCAGCGCGCCGATGTCGCCGCTGTGGAACCAGCCGTCGGTGACGGCCTCCGCCGTCGCCGCCTCGTTGTTCCAGTAGCCGCTGAACAGGTGCTCGCCGTGGAGCAGCACCTCGCCGTCGTCGGCGATGCGGACGGTGGAGCCCGGCAGCGGCTGGCCGACGGTGCCGATCTTCGTACGGTCCCAGGGGTTGAAGGCCGTGGCCGCGCAGGACTCGGTCAGGCCGTAGCCCTCCAGGACGGTGAAGCCGATGCCCCGGTAGAAGTGGCCGAGCCGCTCGCCGAGCGGCGCGCCGCCGGAGATGGAGTACTCGGCGCGGCCGCCGAGCACGGCGCGCAGCTTGCTGTAGACGAGCCGGTCGAAGACCTTGTGCTTGAAGCGCAGGCCCAGTGAGGGCCCGTTCGCCGAGTCCAGGGCGCGGCTGAACTCGATCGCGACGTCGGACGCCTTGTCGAAGATCTTGCCCTTGCCGCCCGCCTGCGCCTGCGCGCGGGCGGAGTTGTACACCTTCTCGAAGACTCGCGGCACGCCCAGCAGCATCGTCGGCCGGAACGAGGACAGCTCGCCGGTGAGGTTCTTGATGTCGCTGACGTGCCCGAGCTTGATCGGCGCCATCACACTGGCCACCTCGACCAGCCGGCCGAAGACGTGCGCCAGCGGCAGGAAGAGCAGCACCGAGGAGTCGCCGGTCCGGAACAGCGGCTTCAGCCGCTCCACCACGTTGCCGCACTCGGCGAAGAACGCGCGGTGGCTCAGCACGCACCCCTTGGGGCGGCCGGTGGTGCCCGAGGTGTAGACGATGGTCGCGGGCGAGTCGGCCTTGGCGTACGCGCCGCGCTCGTCGACCGTCGCCTCGGCGATGTCGGTGCCGGCGGCGGTCAGCGTCTCCACGGCACCGCCCTCGATGCGCCACACGTGCTTCAGCTGCGGCAGGCGCTCCCGGACGGACTCCACCGACTTCTCGTGCGCCTCGGTCTCCACGATCGTGGCGACCGCGCCGGAGTCGGACAGGATCCACTCGACCTGCTCGGCCGAGGAGGTCTCGTAGACCGGAACGGTGACGGCGCCCGCGCTCCAGACGGCGAAGTCGAACAGCGTCCACTCGTAGCGGGTGCGGGAGATCAGGGCGACCCGGTCGCCGGGGTGCACGCCCGAGGCGATCAGGCCCTTGGCGGCCGCGCGCACCTCGGCGAGGAACGCGGTGGCCGTGACGTCCGCCCAGTCACCGGCGGGGGTCTTGCGGGCGATGACGGCGACGTCCGGGTGCTGAGCGGCGTTGCGGCGGATGAGATCCGTCAGATTGCCGTCCGCGGGGACCTCGTAGAGTGCCGGAAGGCTGAACTCGCGCAAGACTGCTGCTCCTCATCGGCGCCGGCGGCGGTGCTGGCTGCGGCCACTGCGGGGGGTGAGCAGTGGTGCGGACTGCCCGGACGTTACCCACCGGTAAAGCTTCAGCGGTAGAGGGTGCCGTGTAGATGTTTTGTGTGTCACATCGTGGTCACACTCCGGTGGTCCGCTGCGGCGCAGCGCGTATCCACTGGTGGAAAGCCTAGTCGAGACACCCGACGACCCGCAGGTAACAAGGGCCCCGCCGGCACCGCCCGCGGGCGCGGCCCGGCGGCCTAGAGTGATCGTCATGCGTGTCCACGTCGTCAGTGATGTCCACGGCGCCGCCGAGGCGCTCGCCCGGGCCGGGGACGGGGCCGACGCCCTCGTCTGCCTCGGCGACCTCGTCCTGTTCATGGACTACGCGGACCATTCGCGCGGCATCTTCCCCGACCTGTTCGGCGCGGCGAACGCCTCCCGCATGGTCGCCCTGCGCACCGCCCTGCGCTGGGACGAGGCCCGGGCCCTGGACCGGGAGCTGTGGGGCGGCCTGGGCACCGACCGGCGCACCGCCATCGAGGCCGCCGTGCGCCGCCAGTACGCCGAACTGTTCGCCGCCTTCCCCACGCCGACGTACGCCACGTACGGGAACGTCGACATCCCCGCGCTGTGGCCCGAGTACGCCGGGCCGGGCACGACCGTGCTCGACGGCGCCACCGCCGAGATCGGCGGCCTGGTCTTCGGGTTCGTCGGCGGTGGCCTGCGCACCGCCTACCGCACCCCGTACGAGATCGACGACGAGACCTACGCCGCCAAGGTGGCCGCCCTCGGCGAGGTCGACGTGCTCTGCTCCCACATCCCGCCCGCCGTGCCCGAGCTCTGCTACGACACGGTCGCCCGCCGCTTCGAGCGCGGCAGCGAGGCCCTGCTGGACGCGATCCGCAGCACCCGGCCCAGGTACGCCCTCTTCGGCCACGTCCACCAGCCGCTGGTGGCCCGGATGCGCATCGGCACGACCGAATGCGTGAACGTCGGTCACTTCAACTCGACGAGAACGCCGTGGGCACTGCAATGGTGAAGGCCCCGGAGGTCTGCGGGCGCCCGACCAGGCGGTAGCCTTCAGCGGCAGGCACACGACAGCAGGTACATGACGCGACGTCCCGGAGGGGCCACGGCGATGGCGGAACACACGAGGTCCAGCATCACGATCGACGCGGCCCCGGCCGATGTCATGGGCGTCATCTCCGACTTCGCCCGCTACCCGGAGTGGACCGGGGAGGTGAAGGAGGCCGAGATCCTCGCCGCCGACCCCGAGGGCCGCGCCGAGCAGGTCCGCCTCCTCCTCGACGCCGGCGCGATCAAGGACGACCACACCCTCGCCTACACCTGGGTCGGCACCAGCGAGGTGCGCTGGACGCTGGTCAAGTCCCAGATGCTCCGCACGCTGGACGGCGCCTACCTCCTCGTCCCGGTCGAGGACGGCAAGCGCACCGAGGTCACCTACCAGCTGACCGTCGACGTCAAGATCCCCATGCTCGGCATGATCAAGCGCAAGGCCGAGAAGGTCATCATCGACCGTGCCCTCGCCGGCCTGAAGAAGCGCGTCGAGTCCCAGGACTGACGTGCGCACGGTCCTGGTCACCGGTGCCGGCGGCGCGGGCCGCACCACCGTCGCGGCCGCCACGGCCGTGACCGCCGCCGCCCCCGGACGCCGCGTCCTGCTCCTGTCCGCGGACCGCGGCGGGGCACTGGAACGCGTTCTCGGCACGGACACTGCCACCGGTCCTGTCCCCCTGCCCGTCCCCGCCGTGCCGGGGCTGTGGGCCGGCCGGATCGACCCCGCCGCCTCCTTCCGGGCCGACGCCATGGAGCTCCAGGGCCGGGTCGGCGCACTGCTCGACCTGCTCGGCGCCGCGCCGCTGGACCCCGAGGAGCTCACCGAACTCCCCGGCGCGGAACCGCTCGCCCTGCTCCGCGCCCTGCGCGACACGGCGGACGGCTGGGACCTGGTCGTCGCCGACCTCCCGCCGGTGCGCGCGGCGCTCGCCGCGCTCGCCCTGCCGGAGCAACTGCGCCGCTACCTCGCCCGGCTGCTGCCCGAACAGCGCCAGGCCGCCCGCGCCCTGCGCCCGGTCCTCGCCCAGCTGGCCGGCGTCCCCGCGCCGGGCCCCTGGGCGTACGAGGCCGCCGCCCGCGCCGATCGCGAACTGGCCGCCGCCCAGGCCGTGGTGGAGGACGCGGCGACGACCGTACGGCTGGTCGTCGAGCCCGGCGCGCACGCCGCCGAGGCGGTGCGCCACGCCCGGGCCGGACTGGCCCTGCACGGGCACCGGCTGGAGGCCGTCGTGGCCAACCGGCTGCTGCCCGCGCACTCGCCCGACCCGTGGCTCGCCGAGCTGTCGGGCGTGCAGCGCAAGGAACTGCGCGCCCTGCGCGCCGAGATCGCGGACACGGGCACCGCCCTGCACGAACTGCCGCACCTGGGACGCGAACCGCGCGGGACCGGAGACCTGGCGCGGCTCGGGGCCGAGCCGCCCGCCCCGGCCGCCGAGGGCCCCGCCACGCCGCCCTGGACCACCGAGGACCGGCTCGCCGCCGAGGGCCACTTCCTGTGGCGGCTGCCGCTGCCCGGCGCGCTGCGGGACACCGTGGACCTCGTCCGCCGCGGCGATGAACTCGTGGTGGACGCCGAGGGCCACCGGCGCATCCTGCCGCTGCCCTCCGCGCTGCGCCGCTGCACCGTGGAGGGGGCCGCCCTGCGCGACGGCGCGCTGCAGGTCCGGTTCGTTCCCGATCCGGCGCTCTGGCCCCGATGACGGCGATGGCCCCCTGAACGCACCGGCTTCATTCGGGTAACGTCGTAGTCAAAAGCCGGAGCGTCCCACGGAGCCCACCATGAGCGAATCCACGGACCGTACCGACCGCCCCGCGGCCGATCACGACGCCTGGGCCAAGGCGAGCGCGGAGGACATCGCGGCGGAGAAGGCCCGCCGCCGGCAGCAGTCCGGACAGGAGCCGGGCAGCGCGGCGGAGGAGCTGCGACGCCTCGCCGAGGCCGTGGCTGAGCGGATCTCCCTGCTGCGCAGCCCCGCCGCCGAGATGGCCGCGCAGGGGATCATCGCCCAGGTGAGGCAGGCGGTCGAGCCCGTCGTCGAACGCAACCCCGAGGTCTTCGACCACCTCGCCGCCGCCGGCGCCGAACTGATGGCCGCCTACCGGGCCGCCGTCGGTGGCCACGAGCGGCGCTGGACCTCCGGCGACTCCGGCCCGTCCAGCGAACGCATTGACCTGGACTGAACACGAACTGAACAAAGGGCGGAACGGGGCGCACCTGCCCCTCCGGTACGGTTGGACGCAGCGGGGATCGACCGAATACTGAGGGACACATGGGACTCACCATCGGCGTCGACATCGGCGGCACGAAGATCGCGGCCGGCGTGGTCGACGAGGAAGGCTCGATTCTCGAAATCGTCAAGGTGCCTACTCCGTCGACCTCCGAAGGCGTGGTCGACGCCATCGCCGCAGCCGTTCACGACGTCAGCACGAGCCACACGGTCGAGGCCGTGGGCATCGGCGCCGCCGGCTACGTCGACGACAAGCGGGCCACCGTGCTCTTCGCGCCCAACATCCGCTGGCGGCACGAGCCGCTGAAGGACAAGGTCGAGCAGCGCGTCGGACTTCCCGTCGTGGTCGAGAACGACGCCAACGCCGCCGCCTGGGGCGAGTACCGCTTCGGCGCCGGCCAGGGCCACGACGACGTCATCTGCATCACGCTCGGCACCGGACTCGGTGGCGGCATCATCATCGGCAACAAGCTGCGCCGCGGCCGCTTCGGCGTGGCAGGCGAGTTCGGCCACATCCGCATGGTCCCGGACGGACTGCTGTGCGGCTGCGGCAGCCAGGGCTGCTGGGAGCAGTACGCCTCCGGCCGTGCCCTGGTGCGCTACGCCAAGCAGCGCGCCGTGGCCCAGCCCGAGAACGCGGCGCTGCTGCTCTCGCTGGGCGACGGCACCCCCGAGGGCATCCAGGGCCAGCACATCAGCCAGGCCGCGCGCGGCGGCGACAGCGTGGCGGTGGACTCCTTCCGTGAACTCGCCCGCTGGGCCGGCGCCGGACTCGCCGACCTCGCGTCGCTCTTCGACCCCTCCGCCTTCATCGTCGGCGGCGGTGTCTCGGACGAGGGCGAACTCGTCCTCGACCCGATCCGCAAGTCCTTCCGCCGCTGGCTGGTGGGTGGTCAGCTGCGGCCGCACGCCCAGGTCCTCGCCGCCCAACTGGGCGGCAAAGCCGGTCTCGTCGGCGCCGCCGACCTGGCCCGCCAGGGCTGATCCACGCAACTGCCCGCCCGTTGCGCACCGGTGCCCCCGTACCCCGTTTCCGCGGAGTGCGGGGGCGCCGCCGTCGTTCGCGTCCTTGGCCGGAAGGTCCGCTCGATGAGGGACGACGAGGCCGCCCCCGGCCGGTCGCCGGTGCCCGCGCGCCTGGCATCGTGCTGGTCCGGGCTGTGCGGCGCAACTGGCCGCCCGTTGCGCACCGGTGCCCCGGTACCCGGCTTCCGCGGAGTGCGGGGGCGCCGCTGTCGTTCGCGTCCTGGGCCGGAAGGTCCGCCCGATGGGGGACGACAAGGCGGCCCCCGGCCGGTCGCCGGTGCCCGCGCGTCCGGCATCGCGCTGGTCCGGGCTGAGCCGCGCAACTGCCCGCCCGTTGCGCACCGGTGCCCCGGTACCCCGCTTCCGCGGAGTGCGGGGGCACCGTCGTGCCGGGCGAGTCGGACGGTTGAGCTGGGACGTCCGGTCGGTGAGGGACGGCGAGGCCGCCCTGGGCCGGGTCATCCGCGCCTGCGCACCCGGCATCGTGCTGGTCCGGGCCGAGTAGCGCAACTGGCTGCCTGTTGCGCACCGGTGCCCCCGTACCCCGCTTCCGCGGAGTGCGGGGGCACCGTCGTGCCGGGCGAGTAGGGTGACGGCGTGAGCGAGGTTCCGCGGCCGGATCTGCCGGCGTCCCGTACGGAGCCGGACGGCTCCGCCGTCGTCCGCGTCCTGAGCTGGAACGTCCGGTCGATGAGGGACGACGAGGCCGCTCTCGGCCGGGTCATCCGGGCCTGCGCGCCCGACATCGCGCTGATCCAGGAGGCCCCCCGCTTCTTCCGCTGGCGCAAGGCGGTCGCCCGGCTCGCCCGGGACTCGGGGATGGTGACGGTCACCGGCGGGGCGACCGCCGCGGGCCCGCTGGTGCTGTCCTCGCTGCGGGTCCACGTGGAGCGCACCGAGGACGTCCTGCTGCCGCGCACCCCGGGCCTGCACCAGCGCGGCTTCGCGACCGCCGTGGTCCGGGTCGGCGGCGCCCGGCTGTCCGTGCTGAGCTGCCATCTGTCGTTGCGGGCGCAGGAGCGCTACGCGCAGGGCGGGATGCTGCTGGACCGCCTCGCCGCGATGGGCGAGCCCCACGCGGTGGCCGGCGGCGACCTCAACGACCGCCCGGACGGCCGCACTTTCCGCCGGCTCGCCGGTCAGCTCCAGGACGGCTGGGCGGTCCGGCCCTGGGGCGGCGAGTACACCTCCACGCCCCGCGACCCGCACCAGCGCATCGACGCCGTCTTCGCCACCTCCGGCATCCAGGTCCTCGGCTGCGGTGTCCCCGAGGCGCTGCGCGGCGTCACCCGAAGCGACCTGAGGGCGGCCACGGACCATCTTCCGGTCCTGGCCGCCCTCAGGGTGCCGTCGGTGCGTTGACCGCGCTCAGACGACCGCGCCGCCGCCCGGCAGGTCGTCGTCCTCGTCGCCGCCCGGCCGCATCCGCGTGACCAGGGTGGCGAAGCCGCCCAGGAAGCCGCCGATGCCGACGGTGATGGCCCACCACGGCATCTCCTCCTGGAAGAGGACGAACGCGAAGATCAGCAGCGGACCGCCCAGCGCCGCCAGCCAGGCGAACTTGGTGGTGACGTCGGCGTTCGGCAGCGGCGGCGGCTCCGGCGGCACGAAGTGGCCCTCGTCCTCGTCCTCGTCGAGTTCGTAGTCGCGGGGACCGGAGAGCACGGGGTGGATGACGATGGAGGTGGTCTCGGGCGTCGTCGGCACCACGGCGGGGCCGGGCTTGCCGGAACCCTCGGCGACGTCCTCGGCCTCCGGCCAGGACGCCGTGCCGGGCTCCGGATCGGCGTCGTACCCCGCCACGATCTCGGCCCAGGCGGCGGCCTCGTCGACCGGCTTGGGCTCGGGCTCGCCGCCCTCGGGCAGCGGACGGCGGTCGTCCTCGGGCTCAGCCACGGGCGGCGTCCTCCTTCTCGTTGCTCTCGTCGTCGCCCGCGGCCGGCCCTGCGCCGGTCAGCCGGCGCACGAACTCCCAGGACTGCTCGAAGATCGTCTCTGCGTCGTGGTCGAGGGTGGCGACGTGGTAGCTGCGTTCCAGCACGGTCTCCGTCACGTCCGTCGACGACACGCGGCTGAGCACGAGCGCCGAGTTGGACGGGTGGACGACGTGGTCGACCCGGCTGCGCAGGAGCAGCAGCGGCTGGGTCACCTGGGGCAGGTCGCGCCGTACGAGGGTCCACAAGCGGCTGAGGGAGTGCACCGCGTGCAGCGGGGTGCGGTCGTATCCCACCTCCGTGGAGCCCTCCTTCGCGATGTCGCTGGCGATGCCGGGCACCGAGGGCACGATGTGCCTCAGCACCGGTACGGCCTTGAGTTGATGGCTGTCGGCCTTGACCGAGGGGTTCACGAGGGCGATACCGCTGACCGCCGCGCCGTGCTGTGCGGCGAGGCGCAGCGTCAGCGCACCGCCCATGGACATTCCGAAGACAAACACGCGTTCACAGCGTCCGGACAGGGCGCGGAATTCCCGGTCGACCTCGGCGTACCAGTCCTGCCACCCGGTGACCTGCAGGTCCTGCCAGCGTGTGCCGTGTCCGGGCAGCAGCGGCGCCGACACGCTCAGACCGCGCCCGGCCAGGTGCTCGCCCCACGGGCGCATGGACTGCGGAGTGCCGGTGAAGCCGTGGCACAGCAGGACGCCGGTGTCGCCGCCGTCGTGGCGATAGGGCTCGGCCCCGGGCATGAGCGGCACCGTGGTCTCCTGTTCGGTGGAATGCGCGGAAAGCGATACCTCACAGTACGCGGACGGCTCACACCGGGGGAGAGCCCTGCCCGATCTGGCGTTAAGGTCTTCCCGTCAGACACAGGAGGTCATCGGTTGTTGTACGGCGTGATGAAGATCGCGATCGGCCACCCCCTGCGCGCCGCCTTCCGGCCGTGGGTGGAGGGCATGGAGAACATCCCCAAGCGGGGACCCGCGATACTGGCGAGCAACCATCTGTCCTTCTCCGACTCCTTCTTCCTGCCGGCCGTGCTCGACCGCAAGGTCACCTTCATCGCCAAGGCCGAGTACTTCACCACGCCGGGCGTCAAGGGCAAGCTCACCGCGGCCTTCTTCAAGGGCGTCGGCCAGCTTCCGGTGGACCGCTCGGGCGCGCGCGGCGCCGGCGAGGCGGCCATCCGCAGCGGGATAAAGGTCATCGAGTCCGGCGAGCTCTTCGGCATCTACCCCGAGGGCACCCGGTCGCCCGACGGACGGCTCTACCGCGGCAAGCCCGGCGGTCTGGCCCGGATCGCGCTCGCCACGGGCGCCCCGGTGATCCCGGTCGCCATGATCGACACCGAGAAGATCCAGCCGCCGGGCCAGGTCATGCCCAAGCTGATGCGTCCCGGCATCAGGATCGGCAAGCCGCTGGACTTCAGCCGCTACCAGGGCATGGAGCAGGACCGTTTCATCCTGCGCTCGGTCACCGACGAGGTGATGTACGAGATCATGAAGCTCTCCGGCCAGGAGTACGTGGACGTCTACGCCTCCGCCGCCAAGCGCCAGATCGCCGAGGCGGCGAAGAAGCAGCAGGCAGAACCCGGGGCATAGCCCCGGCCCGGGGGAACGGGGGAGGCCCATGGCCAGGGACACGGCCCGCGGCACGGTCGCGCGCCCGGCGGCGGGGACGGCCGGGCGCCTGAAAGGGCGTGTCGTCCGCATGTCGGTCGAGCAGCCGCTGTGGCGCGCCCTGACGGGCTACCGGCTGCTCACCGCCGGCTATGCCGTCGCGCTCTTCGCCGTCGGCTACGACGGCCACGCCCGGCCGGTGCCGGGCATCGCGTTCATGGCGGTGCTCGTGGTGTGGACGCTGGCCACGCTCGGCATGGTCAGCTCGCCGCAGCGGTGCACCCGGGGCTTCCTCTTCGTGGACCTCGGCATCGCCCTCACCGGCATCCTGCTCACCCCGGTCGTCGAGACGCACCAGCGCATCGTCGAGGGCGGGCCCACCCTGCCCTCGATATGGACCGCGGGCTCGGTCCTCGCCTTCGCCATCAAGGGCGGCTGGCGATGGGCGGCGGCCGCCTCCTGCCTGGTCGGCGGCGCCAACCTGGTCGAACGCGGCGCCCCGGCCCGCGACACCGTGCACAACGTGCTGCTGGTGGCCATCGCCAGCATCGCGATCGGCTACGTCGTCGAGGTCGCCCGCGCCAGTGAGCGCACCCTCGCCCGCGCCCTGCAGATCGAGGCCGCCACCCGGGAGCGGGAGCGGCTGGCCCGCGACATCCACGACAACGTCCTCCAGGTGCTCGCGATGGTGCAGCGGCGCGGCACCGAGATCGGCGGCCAGGCCGAGGCGCTCGGCATCATGGCCGGTGAGCAGGAGGCCGCCCTGCGCGCCCTGATCAGCGGCGGCGGCGCGGTGCTGTCCGCGGTCCCCGCTCCGCGCGAGGGGGGACCGGACGAGGCGGACCCGGGGCACGAGCCGGACCCGGAGCACGAGCCGGACCCGGACGCGCCCCGCGACCTGCGGGCCCTGCTCACCCCGTACAGCGGTACCCGTGTCACCGTCGCCGCCCCCGGCACGCCCGTCCTGCTGCCCGCGCGCGCGGCCGCCGAACTCGCCGCCGCGGTGGGTGCCGCCCTGGAGAATGTGCGCAAGCACGCGGGGGAGCGGGCGCACGCCTGGATCCTGCTGGAGGACGCGCCCGACGCGGTCCTGGTCAGCGTCCGCGACGACGGGCCCGGCATCCCCGAGGGCCGGCTCGCCGACGCAGAGGCCGAGGGACGGCTCGGCGTCGCCCAGTCCATCCGGGGGCGGCTGCGCGACCTCGGCGGCACGGCGGAGCTGGTGTCGGTGCCCGGCCAGGGGACAGAAGTCGAGTTGAGGCTCGGCAAATGAGGGAGGAGATTGGGGTCATGGCCGTAAAGGTGATGGTGGTGGACGACCACCCCATGTGGCGGGACGCGGTCGCGCGCGACCTCACCGAGGCGGGATACGTCGTGGTGGCGACGGCGGGCGACGGCCCGGAGGCGGTGCGCCGAGCCAAGGCCGCGCTGCCCGAGGTGCTGGTCCTCGACCTCAATCTGCCGGGGCTGTCCGGCGTCCAGGTCTGCAAGGACGTCATCGCCGACAACCCGGCCCTGCGGGTGCTGGTGCTGTCGGCGAGCGGGGAGCACGAGGACGTCCTGGAGGCCGTGAAGTCCGGTGCCACCGGTTATCTGCTGAAGTCGGCCGGCCGTGACGAACTGCTCGGTGCCGTCAGCCGCACCGCCGTCGGCGACCCCGTCTTCACCCCCGGCCTGGCCGGCCTCGTCCTCGGCGAGTACCGGCGCCTGGCCTCGGACCCCGCGCCCGTGGCGGCCGACCGGCCCGAGGCGCCGCGGCTCACCGACCGCGAGACGGAGGTACTGCGCCTGGTGGCCAAGGGACTGAGCTACAAGCAGATCGCCGAACGGCTCGTCATCTCGCACCGCACCGTGCAGAACCATGTGCAGAACACCCTGGGCAAGCTCCAGTTGCACAACCGCGTCGAACTGGTCCGCTACGCCATCGAGCGCGGACTCGACGAGGAGTAACCCCGCCGGCGCCCTCACGGCACTGCTCCGCCTGCCGCACTCGGACGAGTGAATCCGGCCTTCCAACCTGCCCGCGCGCCAAGGGATTTCACCGAACGGCCCATCCCGTATGTGACACCGGTCACGCTAGCGTCTTCGGCGCAGGCAAATGGTGCGAACGGGAAGGGGAAGGATCATGCGAGTTGGCGTCCTGACCGGCGGCGGTGACTGCCCCGGGCTCAACGCGGTCATCCGTGCCGTCGTGCGCAAGGGTGTCCAGGAGTACGCATACGACTTCGTCGGCTTCAGGGACGGCTGGCGCGGGCCGCTGGAAGGGGACACCGTGCCCCTCGACATCCCGGCCGTCCGCGGGATCCTGCCGCGCGGCGGTACGATCCTCGGTTCCTCGCGCACGAATCCGCTCAAGACGGAGAACGGCGTGCGCCGGGTCAAGGAGAACCTCGCCAAGTACGAGGTGGACGCGCTCGTCGCGATCGGCGGCGAGGACACGCTCGGCGTGGCGACCGCCCTGTCGGACGAGTACGGGGTCCCCTGCGTCGGCGTACCGAAGACCATCGACAACGACCTCGCCGCCACCGACTACACCTTCGGCTTCGACACGGCGGTCAACATCGCCACCGAGGCCATCGACCGCCTCCACACCACCGCCGAGTCGCACATGCGCGTCCTGGTGGTCGAGGTCATGGGCCGGCACGCGGGCTGGATCGCCCTGCACTCGGGCCTGGCCGGCGGCGCCAACGTCATCCTGGTGCCCGAGCAGCGCTTCGACGTGGACCAGGTCTGCGCCTGGGTGGAGAGCCGTTTCAAGATCCGCTACGCGCCGATCGTGGTGATCGCCGAAGGGGCGATGCCCAAGGACGGCGACGTGGTGCTGAAGGACGGCAGCCTCGACTCCTTCGGCCACGTCCGCCTGTCCGGCGTCGGCGAGTGGCTGGCCAAGGAGATCGAGAGCCGCACCGGCAAGGAGGCCCGCACCACGGTGCTCGGCCACGTCCAGCGCGGCGGCACCCCCAGTGCCTTCGACCGCTGGCTGGCCACCCGCTTCGGCCTGCACGCCATCGACGCGGTCCGCGACCGGGACTTCGGGAAGATGGTCGCCCTGCGCGGCACGGACATCGTCCGGGTCCCGCTGGCGGACGCCACCAGGCAGCTCAAGACGGTCGACCCGAAGCTGTACGCCGAGGCCGGCGTCTTCTTCGGGTAAACAGCTCGTTTCCCCGTCGTCCCCTGGGCTTTCCCCGCTTGCCATGGGCGAACACGCGGCCGTACATTCCCTCCACCCGGCTTGTCCGGCCGCTTCGTTTTTCCCCCTTGAGCACATGAGGAGCGCCCGGCATGACGGGTGTACTGGCGGTCGCAGGCGGCACCGCATCCGGCAAGTCCACGCTGGCCGAAGCCCTGTCGCTGACCTGTCCCGAGACCATCGCACTGATCCACCTGGACGACCACTACGTGCCCGCGCACGACCCGCTGAGGGGCGTGTGGACGGTCAGCGCCGGCGGGCACGAGGTCCTGGACTGGAACCACCCGGGCTCCATCGACGAGACCGCCGTCGGTGAGGCCATCGACGCGGCCCGGCTGCTGCCCGGGGTGCGCCTGGTCGTCGTCGAGGGGCTGTTCGCGCTCACCCTCCCGGCCGTCCTGTCACGGGCGGCCTGGCGGGTGTACGTGGACGCCCCCGACGACGTCCGCCTGGCGCGCAAGATCCTGCGGAAGATCGAGGTCCAGCGGCAGGACCCGCTGCTGTCGCTGCGGAACTACCTGCAGACCGGCCGGGAGCGGCACGCCGCCCATGTGGCGCCCTCCCGGGCCCGGGCCGACCTGGTGGTCGACGGGACCGCCGACGGCCCCGAGATGCTGGCCGCCGTCCTCGGCCTGGTCGGCGCCGCCCTGGCGTCGGCCCCCGAGCCCGTCGCCCCCGTGCGCCCCCGGCGGTCCCGCGCCGCCGCGCCCCGGACGCGGCAGCTGCCCGCGGCCGCCGTCTGACGGCCCTCACACGTTGTAGGCGTCGATGTGCACGTCCGCGGTGCCGTCGGCACCGCCCTCCGGGCAGAGGTCGGCGACGCAGGTGGAGGGGTCCGCTTCCTTGAGCCGGGGATACGCGGCGGTCAGTGCCCCGGCCCGGTCGTGCGGCAGCCGGAAGTCGACCGAGCAGCCCAGGCAGCTGATGTCCGTGGCCTCGCTTGGTATCGCGCCGCCGAGGAACGACTCGGTCTCCGCGCAGTCCATCTGGTGCGGTTGCATTGCCGCCCAGAACAAGGACTCGACTCGGCCCGAGCGATGAGGGCCAGCAGGAACAGCGGAGCCGCCGCGAGGAGCACCCCGAACCTCATGGGGCCGTCCGTGCGGGACGGGACGGGCGTGCGCGGACTCCACGCGCCGTTCGACGTCCCCGCCCACCCCGTCCATTCGCCCGGGCCGGGCGAACCTCAGCCGGTGACCACCAGCGACGCCAGGAGCTCCGTCACGATGGCCGTGCCGTTCAGGGTGAGCACGGACTCGGGGTGGAACTGCACCCCGGCGAAACCCGGCCCGCGCATCGCGTGCACGTCGCCCGTGGCCGGGTCGCGGCTCAGCTCGACACGGTGCATCGCCAGTTCCTCCGCCGTCCGGCCGTCGCAGCGCGCGGTGAAGGAGTTGTAGAAGCCGACCGTCTCCGCGCGCCCGAACAGGTCGACCGTCGTCTGCGCGCCCTGGAACGGGACGTCCTTGCGCACGATGTCGAGGCCCAGCTCCGCGGCGATCAGCTCCTGGCCGAGGCACACGCCCAGCAGCCCGTGCCGGTGGTCCCGCACCAGCTCCGCGGCGAGCGCGCGCAGGAACGCCATCTTGGGGTCCCTGGTGTCCGCCGGGTTCCCCGGCCCCGGGCCGAGCACGACCGGGCCGCGGTGCGCGCGCACGGCCTCGCGCAGGCCCGGCGCGTCGTAGCGGCGCACGGTCACCTCCAGCCCGGACGAGCGCAGGACGTGCGCCAGCATCGCGGTGAAGGTGTCCTCGCCGTCGACCACGAAGGCATGCCGTCCGGCGAGCGGGCCCGGCCGTTCCCCCTCGCCGGCGGGGGCCTGCATCCGCAGCCAGAACGGCGCGAGGTTGCGGCGGCGTCCCGCCAGCGCGGCCTGCACCCGCGTGTCGTCGCCGAGCCGGCGCCGCGGCCCGCCCGGCTCGCGCGCGGCGCCCGGCCGGACCCCCAGGGCGGCCAGGACGCCCGCCGCCTTGGCGTGCGTCTCGGCGACCTCGCCGTACGGGTCCGAGCGGCGCACCAGCGTCGCCCCCACCGGCACGCCCAGTCCGCCCGCGGCGTCGATGTCCGCGGTGCGGATCAGGATGGGGGAGTCCAGGGTCTGGACGCCGCCGCCGTCCCGGCCGATCAGCGCCAGCGCGCCCGCGTAGTAGCCGCGGCCCCCGGGCTCGTACCGCTCGATGACCCGGCAGGCGTTCTGCACCGGCGAACCGGTGACCGTCGCGGCGAACATCGTCTCGCGCAGCACGTCGCGGACGTCCATGGTGCTGCGGCCGCGCAGCTCGTACTCGGTGTGCGCCAGGTGCGCCATCTCCTTCAGCCGCGGGCCGACCACGACGCCGCCGAGGTCGCCGACGGTGCACATCATCTTCAGTTCCTCGTCGACCACCATGGTCAGCTCCTCCACCTCCTTCACGTCCCGCAGGAAGGAGAGCAGCCCGTCCATGTCGGGCCCCTGCGGCGGGTAGCGGTAGGTGCCGCTGATCGGGTTCATCACGACCGTGCCGCCCGCCATCCGGACGTGCACCTCGGGGCTCGCCCCGGCGAGGGTCCGCTCCGGCGTGCGCACCACGAACGTCCAGTAGGCGCCGCGCTCGCCGTCCAGCAGCCGCCGGAACAGTGCGAGCGCGTCCGCCGCGGAGAAGCCGGGGATCCGTCCGCGGAAGGTCCGGCGGATCACGAAGTTGGCGCCCTCGCCGCGGCCGATCTCGTCCTCGATCACCTGCTCCACGATCCCGGCGTAGGCGTCGTCGTCCACGTCGAAGCCGCCGTGCTCCACGTGCACCTGGTGGGCGGGCAGCGCCCGCTCCAGCTCCGGCAGCGGGATCTCGTACGCCTCCCGCGGGTGCAGGACCACCAGCGGCGTCCCGTCGTCCCGCGCCTCGAACCCGCGCTCCCTGATCTGCCGGTACGGCACCAGCGCCAGCGCGTCGGCGACCGGCCGGCCGCCCTCCGGCGCCCCCTTCGGCAGGGCGATGTCCGTCAGCCGCTCCGCCGTGGAGACCGGGCCGAGCAGCACCTCGACCGTGTCCGTGTCGCGCCCCGGCGTCCTGCGCCGGATCAGCGCGAACGGCGGGCAGGCCGGGTCCAGCAGCCGTTCCACGAGCGCTGCTGCGGAAAGCGGGTTCTTCTCGTCGTCCACGGGGGGTCCTTCCGATCGTCCGGTCATCCGTCAAGGGGGACCACCAGGGAAGGGACGGCCGCACAGACACCGAAGGCCGCCCTTCGGGCGGCCTTCGCGTCGGTCAAGGAGTACGCGTCGCTAGTGGGCCGCCGGATCCGCGGTCCACCACCACTGCAGGTGCGTCTGCTGTGCGTACATGTTCTGCACGATAACGCATTCCGCCCCCGCGCACCCCGCTCACCTCCGCCCGGCACCCGACGAGGCGAGGGCCCACAGCGACGCCCACTGCCGTGCCGTGAGGTCCTTGGGCAGCGCGGCCGGCGCCGGGCGCTCGGCGCGCAGCCACGCGTGCAGCTCCCGGCGGTCGAAGTGGCCGGTGCGCGCGAGGACTTCGCGCACGCCGCGCCCCGGCCCGGTGAAGACCCGCCGGACGAACGCCTGGTAGGGGCGCCGCTCGCCCGGGGGGACGAGCGGCTCCGTGCGCCGGGCGACGGTCAGCAGGCCGCCGTCGACGGACGGCACCGGGCGGAAGGCCCGCGCGGGCACCCGGGAGTGCAGGACGAAGTCGTACCAGGGCCACCAGGATGCGGTCAGCATGCTGGCCCCGCCGACGCCCGCGCGGCGGCGGGCGACCTCCCACTGGACGAGCAGGACGGCGGACTCCCAGCCGCCGGCGGACAGCAGCCGCCGCATGATCGGGGTGGTGAGGTGGAACGGGAGGTTGCCGACGACGACATGCGGTTCGCGCGGCAGGCGGTACCGCAGGACGTCGGCGTTGACGACCCGTACGCCCGGCGGCAGCCGCCGGGCCAGGCGCCGTGCGCGCCGGGGGTCGATCTCGACGGCCGTCAGGGGGCGGCCGGTCCGGCTGAGGGGGACGGTCAGCGCGCCGTCGCCGGGCCCGATCTCGACGATGGGGCCGCTGGTGCGGGCGACGAGGGCCTCGATGGAGGCGAGGACCGTGCGGTCGGTGAGGAAGTTCTGGCCGAGCTCGTGCCGGCCGCCCACCAGGGACTGGTGGTCAGACATGGGTGTGTACTCCGCGACATGTGGAATGGCTCCGACGGGGGACCCGATGCCGCGGCGGTGTGCGCCGCGGCTATGCCCGGCGCGTCCGAATCCAGTGCCAACCCATGTGCGGCACGCTATCGGGAGCGGCCGCCCCGGCGCACCCGGTTTTTCGCGGGGCTTTTCGCGGCGCCCCCGTGGACGCTCGCGTATGGGAACGAGCCTTCCGGCCATGTCGCGTCTCACCGTGTCGGTTCTTCACTGGTGCCATGACTTCCCGAGACGCAGTCCTCGCGGCGGCCGCGGTCGCCACCGGCCTGATGGCCGGCCTCTTCTTCGCCTTCTCCGCCGCCGTCATGCCCGGCCTCGCCCGGACCGGCGACCGGACCATGGTCGAAGCCATGCAGCGGATCAACGCGGCCATTCAGAACGGCTGGTTCCTGCTGGTCTTCGCGGGCGCCCTGCTGCTCGGTGCCGCGGGCGCGGTGCTCTGCGTCCGCGACGGCGCCCGCACGGTCCTGCCCTGGGTGGTCGCGGGCACGGTCTGCTACCTGCTCGTGCTCGTCGTCACCTTCGCCGTCAGCATCCCGCTCAACGACCGGCTGGACGCCGCGGGCCCGCCCGGTGCCGCCGCCGATCCTGCCGCCCTCCGCGCGCGCTTCGAAGCGGCCTGGGTGCGCTGGAACCTGCTGCGCACCCTGCTGTGCACCGGCGCCCTGGGCTGCCTCGCCTGGGCGCTCGTCCTCAGCGGCCGGGCCGGCGCGGCCGGTTCCTGAGGCCGTACGCGATGTGGAATCGCCGTCTCATTCACTGGTCGGGTGCGCCGAGCACCGGACACAACCACGTAATGTGGGGTGCGTGACCGTGAACGCTGATTCCCTCGCCGGGCGCAACACCTGGCGCTCTCTGCCCGCGGCCCAGCAGCCCGAGTACCCCGACACCGAGGCGCTGAGCCGAGTGATCGCGGAACTCGAGTCCTATCCCCCTCTCGTCTTCGCCGGCGAGTGCGACCAGCTGCGCGACCGCATGGGGGCCGTGGCCCGCGGTGAGGCGTTCCTGCTCCAGGGCGGCGACTGCGCCGAGGCCTTCGACCACATCGGCGCCGACCAGATCCGCAGCAAGCTCAAGACGCTGCTCCAGATGGGCGCGGTCCTCACCTACGCCGCCTCCGTACCGGTGGTGAAGGTGGGCCGGATCGCCGGCCAGTACAGCAAGCCGCGCTCCAAGCCGACCGAGACCCGCGACGGGGTGACCCTGCCGACGTACCGCGGCGACTCGGTCAACGGCTTCGACTTCACCGAGGCCTCCCGCGTGCCGGACCCGGACCGGCTGAAGCGGATGTACCACGCGTCCTCCGCCACCTTGAACCTGGTGCGCGCCTTCACCACCGGCGGCTACGCCGACCTGCGCCAGGTGCACGCCTGGAACCAGGACTTCGTCAAGTCCTCGCCGTCCGGGCAGCGTTACGAGGCCCTGGCCCGGGAGATCGACCGCGCGCTGAACTTCATGCACGCCTGCGGCGCGGACCCGGAGGAGTTCAAGACCGTCGAGTTCTACTCCTCCCACGAGGCGCTGCTGCTCGACTACGAGAGCGCGCTGACCCGCGTCGACTCGCGGACCGGCCAGTTGTACGACGTCTCCGCCCACATGGTGTGGGTCGGCGAGCGCACCCGGCAGATGGACCACGCGCACATCGAGTTCGCGTCCCGGATCCGCAACCCGCTCGGTGTGAAGCTCGGCCCGACGACCACGCCCGAGGAGGCGCTGGCGCTGATCGACCGGCTCGACCCGGACCGCGAGCCGGGCCGGCTGACGTTCATCACGCGCATGGGCGCGGGCAAGGTGCGCGACCTGCTGCCGAACCTGGTGGAGAAGGTCACCGCCTCCGGCGCCCAGGTGGCGTGGGTGTGCGACCCGATGCACGGCAACACCTTCGAGGCGGCCTCCGGCCACAAGACCCGCCGCTTCGACGACGTCCTGGACGAGGTCAAGGGCTTCTTCGAGGTCCACCACGCCCTCGGCACCCACCCCGGCGGCATCCATGTCGAGCTGACCGGCGAGGACGTCACCGAGTGCGTCGGCGGCGGCGACGAGATCTTCGTCGACGACCTGCACCAGCGCTACGAGACGGCCTGCGACCCGCGGCTCAACCGCAGCCAGTCGCTCGACCTGGCCTTCCTGGTGGCCGAGATGTACCGCGGGCAGTGACCCGCTGACACCGCCCGTGGGCTGACACACGAAGGGGCGCGGATCACATCGATCCGCGCCCCTTCGACGGTTTTCAGCCACTCGATGGCCGGGTAAGGTTAGGTTAACCTGAGCCGGAACCGAGAAACGGGGGTGAGAGCGCGTGTACGTCTGCTCATGCTTCGGCATCACAGAAGAGCAGGTCAAGCAGCATGCGGACGCCGGGCGCTGCACCCCGCGGCAGATAGCCTCCGCCTGCAAGGCGGGCACCGACTGCGGCTCCTGTGTACGCCGTATCCAGGCGCTTCTCGGCCGCGGCGAGAGCTGGGCGGGCCGCGGCGTGCCCGCCGTCGGGAGCTCCACGCCGGCGCCGCGCCCCACCCCCCTGCCGGTCGCGCCGCCCGTGCCCGCGGTGCCCGCGCCGCTGCCGGCCGCGGCGAGCGCCGCCTGACCGGACGGCTCAGCTGTCCGGCTGCTCGATGAGCTGGGCGATGTACAGCGGCTCCCCGAGCTTCTCGACGAGTTCGAGTTGCGTGTCGAGGTAGTCGATGTGGTGCTCCTCGTCCGCGAGGATGTCCTCGAAGATGTTGGCCGAGGTGATGTCCCCCTTGGCCCGCATGACCTCGATGCCGCGCCGGAGCCGGTCGATCGCCTCCACCTCGACCTGGCGGTCGGCCTGGAACATCTCCGTCACGGTCTGTCCCACCCGCACATGGAAGAGCCGCTGGTAGTTGGGCAGGCCTTCCAGGAACAGGATGCGGTCGGTCAGTACCTCGGCGTGCTTCATCTCGTCGAAGGACTCGTGCCGCGTGTACTTGGCGAGCTTCGTCCAGCCGAAGTTCTCCTGCATCTTGGCGTGCAGGAAGTACTGGTTGATGGCGGTGAGCTCGCCCGTCAGCTGCTCGTTCAGGAACTCGATGACCTCGGGGTCGCCCTGCATGGCAAACCCGTCCTTTCCGGAGAAAACGACACGACGCGCGCATCCTCGCACCGCCGGGCGGGGCCGATCCAGTAAGTCCACACTTACCCCGGTCGACCGATTCATCCGTAAAGAAGCGATATGCCCCACAGGTGGTCGGTAGCACGGCATCCGGTCTGTCACCATGGACGCATGGGTCCGTCCGAACGCCACGAGGGAGTGCTTCCTCCGGGGCAGCGGCTCCAGCGGGGCTGGCCGGTCACCCACTACGGTCCGGTGCCGAGGTTCAAGCCCGACCGCTGGGACTTCCAGGTCTTCGGCGCGACGGCCGACGGCGCCAAGCACGCCTGGGACCACGAGGAGTTCTCGGCGCTGCCGTACGCGACGGTCATGGCCGATTTCCACTGCGTCACCAAGTTCAGCATGCTCGGCGTCGAGTGGGGCGGGGTCGCTGCCGCCGAGCTGCTCCGGCTCGCGCCGCCCGCACCCGAGGTCACGCATGTGATGGTGTGGGCCGAGTACGGCTTCAGCTCCAACCTGCGGCTGTCGGACTTCGCCGCCGGCACGTCCATATTCGCGACCCACCGCGGCGGCGAGCCGCTGACCGCCGAGCACGGTTTCCCGGCCCGGCTGGTCGTGCCCCACCTCTACGCCTGGAAGGGCCCCAAGTGGGTCAGGGGCGTGGAGTACATGACCGCCGACCGCCGCGGCTTCTGGGAGGAGCGCGGCTACCACAACGTCGGCGACCCCTGGTCCGAGCAGCGCTACTCGTACCAGGAGGAGCCCGGGGAAGGGCCGGAGCTCTAGCTCCCCGTCCCGGTGCTCAGTGGTACCGGTGGACGACCGCGTGACCCTTGCCGCGGCCGAGCAGCCACTTGTTGACGGGCGTGGTGACCAGGAACGCCACCACGAAGGACAGCGCTAGGCTGATCCAGAAGAGCGCGTCCGCGAGCGTCGCGTCCATGGCGCCCGGGAAGACCGCGATCGTCCCGTTGTCGGCGAGCTCCATGAAGACGATCGAGACGGTGTCGGCGGCCAGCGCCACCCGCAGCGCGGTGCGGAGGTCCACTCCCGCGCGCAGGACCCTGCGCATCGTGAGCGCGTAGCCGAAGACGAAGGCCAGCACGATGGCCAGGACCATGGTCGGCACGTTGTGCCAGCCGAGCGCGGTGCCGACGGCCATGCCGAGGATCTCGCCGATCGCACAGCCGGTCAGGCAGTGCAGGGTCGCGCGCGCGGCGTCGGGCCAGCCCGAGGGCGCCGCGGGGTGGTGGTGCGCGGAGGAGGCGTGCGGCTCGTGTGCGTGCTCGAGGTGCTGCATCGTGCATCTCCCTCGTGTGCGCGTCCGGTGGGCGGGGATCCCCGCTCGGTTCCACGCTCCCAACAAGATACCCCCACGGGGTATTCCCGCCAACGGGCGTCACACGCCGCGGAGCGCCTGGAGCGTCGCCACGTCCCTGGCCATCCCCGTCTTGTCCGGGCCGTCCGGGGTCTCCACGACCAGGGGGACACCGGCGGCCGCGGGGTGGCCGAACAGCTCGGCGAAGGCCGGGGCGCCGATGTGTCCGGCGCCGATGTTCTCGTGACGGTCCTTGTGCGCGCCGACGACGTCCTTGGAGTCATTGGCGTGCACCAGACGCAGCCGGCCCGGACCGACCGTGGCGACCAGTTCGTCCAGCACGGCCTTCACCCCGCCGGCCGCCGCCAGGTCGTGCCCGGCCGCGAACACATGGCAGGTGTCCAGGCAGACCCCGAGCCGCGGATGGCGGTCGAGCGCCTCGAAGTACGGGCCCAGGTCCTCCACCAGCGCGCACAGCGAGGAACCCTGGCCCGCCGTGGGTTCCAGCAGCAGCCACGGGTCGTCCTCGTGCGTCAGCTCGTCCAGCAGCGGCAGCATCCGCTCCCGCACCTGCGCCAGAGCCGTCTCCCGGGGACGTCCACCGGTCGCGGAGCCGGTGTGCACGACCGTGCCGAGCGCCCCGATCTCCCGGCCCCGGCGCAGCGAGTGCCGCAGTGAGACCACCGAGTGGTCGACGGTCGCCGCGGTGTGCGAACCGAAGTTGATCAGGTAGGGGGCGTGGACGTAGGCCGGGATCCCCTCCGCCGCGCAGTGCTCGCGGAACCGCTCGTCCTGCCGGGGATCGCCCGCCGGAGTGGCCCAGCCGCGCGGGTTGGCGACGAAGACCTGCACGGCCTCCGCGCCCAGCCGCGCGGCCGCCGCGAGGCCCGTGGCGGCCAGGCCCCCGGCGACCGGCACATGCGCGCCGACCGGATTGCGCACGACGGCGGCCGCACGGGAGTCGGTCAGCTCACCCACAGTGTGATCGTGCTCCCCTTCGGTGCCTGGCTGCCCCCGGCCGGGGACTGGTTGCTGACCTGACCCGTGAAGAAGAAGCGGATCACGCGCACGTCGAACCCGGCGGCCTTCAGTTCCTGACGGGCCTCGTCGGCGTCCTTGCCCTGGACGTCCGGGACCTCGATCATCTGCTGCCCCTTGGACACGGTCAGGGTGACCGTGTCGCCGGCCGCCAGCTGCTGCCCGGCCTGCGTGCCCTGCGCGGCGACCGCACCCTCGTCGGCCTGGTCGGAGAAGACCCGCTGCGGCGCGACCTTCACCCGCAGACCCGCCTCCTGCAGCGCCCTGCGGGCGACCTCCAGCGGCGCGCCGACGACATCGGGAACGTCCACCGGCGCGCCCTTGCTGACCACGAGCGCCACCGCGGAGTCCGGCTTGCGGGTCGTCCCGGCGCCCGGGTCGGTGGAGATCACGTCGCCCTGCCGGACGTCGTCGCTGAACTCCCGGATCACCCGGCCCGCCGTCAGGCCGGCGGACGCCAGCTCCTCCCGGGCCCGGGCCAGCGACCCGCCGGTCACGTCAGGAACCTTCACCTGCGGCGGGCCCTTGGAGACGGTGACGGTGACCGTGCCGTCGTCGCGGATGCGCGTGCCCGGGCCCGGATCGGTGCCGCTGACCTTGCCCTTCGGGGTGGCCGCGTCGAACGCCTCGACGACCTCCACCTTGAGCCCGGCGGCCCGCAGCCGCGCCTCGGCGTCGGCCCGCGCCAGGTTCAGCACCGCGGGCGTTCTGGTGAACTGGCCGTCGTTGATGTACCAGACGCCCGCGCCGATGCCCGCGACGAGCAGCAGGACGACCACCACGGCGATCATGCCCGGCCGGGCCCGCAGCCTCGGAGCGCCGGCAGAGGCGGCGTGCCCGGGGCCGGGGACGGGGACGGGCTGCCGCCGCGTCGGCTCCGCCGGCATCTCCAGCCGCGTCGTGCGGTGCACCACGGCCGTCGCCTCTTCCGCGCCCGGCACCGGAGCCGCGGGGGCGTGCGCCGTGGGCGGAACGGCGTCCAGCTGCGCGGGGGTCAGGCCGGCGCGCGTCGTGTGCAGCCGGGCCAGCAGCTCCACCGCGTCCGCCGGGCGCAGCGCCGGCTCGCGGGCCGCCGCGTTCGCCACCAGGGCGTCCAGCGCCGGCGCCAGCCCCGGCACGGTCGCCGAGGGCGCCGGGATGTCCTCGTTCAGATGCTGGTAGATCACCTGCATCGGTGTGCCGCCCACCCGGGGCTTGCCGCCGGTGAGCATCTCGTAGAGCAGCACACCGCAGGCGTACACGTCGCTGCGCGGATCGGTCGTGCCGCTCTCGATCTGCTCCGGGGCCATGTAGGACACGGTGCCCAGCACGACGCCGGTGGTCGAGGTCGTCGAGGTGTGCGCGCCCACGGCCCTGACCAGGCCGAAGTCCGCCACCTTCACCCGGCCGTCGTCGCCGATGAGGACGTTCTCCGGCTTCATGTCGCGGTGCACCAGTCCCGCCCGGTGCGCCGCGCCCAGGGCCGCGAGGACGGGCTCCAGGACGTCCAGCGCCGCGCGCGGCGGCAGCGCGCCCCGGTCGCGCAGCAGGTCCCTGAGCGTGCAGCCCGCGATGTACTCCATCGCCAGGTACACATAGCTGCCGTCGGCGCCCTGGTCGTAGATCTGCACCACATTGGCGTGGTCCAGCCGCGCCACGGACTTCGCCTCGCGGATGAAGCGCTCCACGAAGCCGTGCTCGGCCGCCAGCGCCGGGTGCATCACCTTCAGCGCGAGCACACGGTCCAGACGGGTGTCCAGTGCTCGGTAGACCGTCGCCATCCCGCCGACCGCGATCCGGGACTCCACCCGGTAGCGGCCGTCGAGCGTGCGCCCGACCAGCGGGTCTTGAAGGGTCATATCCACAAAGGTGCAGTTTACGGTGTTCGCCATAGCCGCTTTGGGCTAACGCGGCAACGTAGTGACGCGGCGCACTGCGCGCGGGGCGCGGCGGCGCGGTCCCTCAGGCGCCGAAGGCCGGCCGCTCCGGGTCGAAGGCCGCGACACCCTCGGCCGGCGAGGAGGCCAGGGCGTGCCGTCGCCGCGGGATGCGGCCCGCGCGGTGGGCGAGCCGGCCGGCCTCCACGGCGTGACGCATCGCCTCGGCCATGAGCACCGGTTCCTGGGCCCGGGTGACCGCGGAGGCGAGCATGACGGCGGCGCACCCCAGTTCCATCGCGAACGCCGCGTCGGAGGCCGTGCCGGCCCCCGCGTCGAGGATCACCGGCACGGAGGCCCGCTCCACGATCAGCTCGAAGTTGTGCGGGTTGCGGATGCCGAGGCCGGAGCCGATGGGCGACCCCAGCGGCATGACCGCCGCGCAGCCGAGGTCCTCCAGGCGGCGGGCCAGCACAGGGTCGTCATTGGTGTACGGCAGCACCGTGAAGCCGTCGTCGACCAGCGTCTCGGCCGCGTCCAGCAGTTCCACCGGATCGGGCAGCAGCGTGCGCTCGTCGGCGATCACCTCCAGCTTCACCCAGTCCGTGCCCAGGGCCTCCCGGGCCAGCCGGGCGGTGAGGACGGCCTCGCCCGCCGTCCGGCAGCCGGCGGTGTTGGGCAGGACGCGCACGCCGTGGCGGGTCAGCACCGACAGCACGGAGCCCTTGACCGTGGGGTCGAGCCGCCGCATGGCGACCGTGGTGAGCTCGGTGCCGGAGGCCAGCAGTGCCTGCTCCAGCACCTCCAGGCTCGGCGCGCCCCCGGTCCCCATGATCAGGCGGGAGCCGAAGGTCGTTCCGGCGATGGTCAGCGGGTCGTCGGCCACGGCGGTCAGCCTCCCTGCACAGCGGTGAGGACCTCGACGCGGTCGCCGTCGGACAGCGCCGTGGCGGGCCACTGCCCGCGCGGCACCACGGTCTCGTTGAGCGCGGCGGCGACACCGGAGGGGGCGGTGGTCAGACCGGCGACCAGCCGGTCGAGCGTGAGTCCTGGCGTCACCTCGTGCGGCTCGCCGTTGACGGAGACGGTCATCGCGGTCATACGTACTGCTCCTGAGGGGTGAATCGGCCGGGGGAGAAGGGACGGGCCACCTCGGGCGGTTCGCCGCCCGTCAGCACCTCGGCCATCACATCGCCGGTGAGCGGGGTGAGGAGCACGCCGTTGCGGTGGTGGCCGGTGGCGACGAGCAGGCCGTCCAGTGCGGTGCGGCCCAGCATCGGGGCGTTGTCGGGGGAGCCGGGGCGCAGTCCCGCGACGGTCTCCACCAGGGGCAGTTCGGTGAGGCCCGGCACCAGCTCGTGGGCGTCGCGCAGCAGCTCGTACACGCCGCCGGCCGTCACGGTGGTGTCCCAGCCCATCTCCTCGCTGGTGGCGCCGACGACCAGCTCGCCGTTCTCCCGGGGCACGAGGTAGACATGCGCGCCGCGCACCACGGCCCGCACCGTGCGGGACAGGAAGGGCGCGTACGCCGCCGGCACCCGCAGCCGCAGGACCTGGCCCTTCACCGGGCGCACGGGCGGCAGCAGGTGTTCCGGCAGCCCGCCGAGCAGGCCGCTGCGGCTCCCGGCGGCCAGCACGGTCTGCCCGGCGGCCAGCACCGTTCCGTCGTCGAGCACCACCCCGCGCGCCCGGTCGCCCGCGACGTCCACCCCGGCCACCGCCGCGCGGCGGAACACCACCCCGGACAGTTCGCAGGCCCGCAGCAGCGCCGCCACCAGCCGCCGCGGATCGACCTGGTGGTCGCCGTCGACACGCAGCCCGCCGCGCACACCGGGCGCGAGCATCGGCTCCAGGCGACGGCACTCCCGCCCGCTCAGCCACTGCGCGCTCAGCCCCAAGGAGGTCTGGAAGTCGTGCAGTTCGCGCAGCTCCGCCCGGTCGTCGGCGTCCAGGGCGACGGCGAGCGTGCCGCACGCCCGGTAGCCGAGGTCCAGGCCCGTGGTCTCCTCCAGCTCCGCCGCGAACGCCGGATAGCGGCGGACCGCGGCGAGGTTGAGGTCGAGCAGGGCCTGCTCGCCGTACTGCAGCTCGGTGACGGGGGCCAGCATCCCGGCGGCCACCTGGGCGGCGCCGCCGCCCGGCTCGGGATCGGCGACCACCGTGCGCAGCCCGCGCAGGGCCGCCCTCCAGGCGGTGACCAACCCGATGATCCCGCCGCCGACGACGACCGCGTCGGCCGGATGGGACGCGTCATGACGTTGCACGGTGTTCCGCTCCTCCCTTCGCCGGCATGACCCGGATCAGGTTCGTACGGTCGGCGGCCGGCCAGCCGCCCTCTCAGCCCGGTGCGCCGGGCTCCCGCGAGTGCTTCGACCGCCACTTTAGTACGCACTCCTGAGGGCGAGTAGGGCGCCGCTACCGGGGCGCGCGCCACCCGGGGTTACGGTGATCAGCGTGACCAGCAGCAGCGAGCAGCGAGCCGTCGTCGTCGGGGCCGGGATGGCCGGGGTGCAGACCGCCGTGTCCCTGCGCGAGCAGGGGTGGGGCGGCACGATCACGCTGCTCGGCGCGGAGCGGCATCCCCCGTACGACCGGCCGCCGCTGTCCAAGGGGGTCCTCTTCGGCGCCGACGAGGGCCCGGGCGCGCTGCTGGAGGTGGACTTCGGCGGCATCGGCGTCGAGCTGCTGCTCGGCCGGCACGCGAGCGCGCTGCGTCCGGACGAGCGCCAACTGCTCACCGACGCGGGCCCGGTGGAGTACGACACGCTCGTCGTGGCCAGCGGCGCCGAGCCGATCGTGCTGCCCGGCAGCGCGGGCGTGCCCGGCGTGCACATGCTGCGCACCCTGGACGACGCCGCCCGGCTGCGCCCGGTCCTGGAGGCGCGGAAGACGATCGTCGTGGTCGGCGCGGGCTGGATCGGCGCCGAGTTCGCCACGGCCGCCCGGAACGCCGGCTGCGCCGTGACCGTCGTCGAGGCCGCCGACCGGCCGCTGGCGGGCGTGCTGCCCGAGCGGATCGCCGACCGGATGCGCGGCTGGTACGCGGAGGCGGGCGTCGAACTGCGCACGGGCGCCGCCGTCGCCGCCGTCGAACGCGGCCTCGTCCGGCTCGCCGACGGCGACGAGATCGCCGCCGAGGCCGTCGTCGTCGGCATCGGCGCCCGGCCGGCGACGGGCTGGCTGGCCGGCTCCGGGGTCGACCTCGGCCCGGACCGGGCGGTCCTCGTCGACGACCGGCTGCGCACCTCCGTGCCGGGCGTGTACGCCGTCGGGGACTGCGCCTCCTTTCCCTCCGCCCGCTACGGGCGCCGGCTGCTCATCCACCACTGGGACAACGCGGTCCAGGGGCCCCGCACCGCGGCCGCCAACATCCTGGGCGGCGACGAGGCCTACGACCCCGTCCCGTACTTCTGGTCCGAGCAGTTCGGGCGCTTCGTGCAGTACGCGGGCTACCACGGCGCATCCGACGAGATGCTGCTGCGGGGCGACCCGGACGGCCCCGCCTGGTCCGTGCTGTGGCTGCGCGGCGACGTGCTCGTCGCGCTGTTCGCGGTGGGCCGCCCGCGCGACCTGGCCCAGGCCCGCAAGCTCATCGCCCAGGAGGCCCGGGTCGACCGGACCCTGCTCGCCGACCCCGCCGTCCAGCTGCGGGCGGCCGTTCTCTGACCGGCTCCGACGGCCCGTCCGGACGCCGCCGGGGAGCCCCGCGTGCCCCTGGTGGACGCCACGAGTACCGCGGTACGGGTCCGGGATGGCACGCTTGTCCTGTGACCGAGATCGACGCAAAGATTGATGCCCTCGTACCCTCCTGGCTGACCGTCCCCGACATCGCCGAGCAGTTCGACGTGGAGGTGACCCGGGTCCGCCAGATGATCAAGGAAGGGCTGCTCATCGCGGTGCGCCGCGGGGAGAACAGGGTGCTCATGGTCCCCGCCGACTTCATCGGCGACGGGAAGATCGTGAAGGGCCTCACCGGCACGCTCAACCTGCTCAAGGACGACGGGTTCAGCGACGAGGAAGCCCTGGAGTGGCTGTTCACCCCGGACGAGAGCCTGCCCGGCACCCCGGTGCAGGCGCTGCGCGAGAACCGTGGGACCGAGGTGAAGCGCCGGGCCCAGGCGCTGGCCGTCTGATCTGCTCGGACACCACCGCGTTCGTACCGACCGCACGCACCGCACCCGAGGGGGACCCACCGCATGACCGTCCACGCGCGCCTCGCCGACGCCCGGCTCTACCTGTGCACCGACGCCCGCCGGCGCCAGGGCGGCATCGAGGAGTTCGCGGCATTCGCGGACGCCGTGCTGGCCTCCGGGGTCGACATCGTGCAGCTGCGCGACAAGGGCATCGAGGCCCGCGAGGAGCTGGAGTACCTCGCGGTCCTCGGTGACGCGTGCCGGCGGCACGGCGCGCTCCTGGCGGTGAACGACCGCGCGGACGTGGCGCACGCGGCCGGTGCCGACGTCCTGCACCTGGGGCAGGGCGACCTGCCGGTCCGGGCCGCGCGGGCGATCCTCGGTTCCGGAGCCGGGTCCCCGGTCGTCGGACGGTCGTGCCACTCCGAGTCCGAGGCTGCCGCTGCCGCCGTGGAGCCCGGTGCGGACTACTTCTGCACCGGGCCGGTGTGGCCCACCCCGACCAAGCCGGGCCGCCCCGCGCCGGGGCTCGGCCTCGTCCGGTACGCGGCGGGGCTCGGCACGGACCGGCCGTGGTTCGCGATCGGCGGCATCGACCGGGACAACGTCGAGCAGGTGCTGGACGCGGGCGCCCGGCGGATTGTCGTCGTCCGGGCGGTCACCGAGGCCGAGGACCCCGGCGCGGCCGCCGCGGAGCTGGCCAAGCGCGTGCGCTCGTACACCGGCTGAGCGGGCCGGCCGCGCCCGGACTGTCCAGGGAGTGAACATTTCCCCGCGTCCTGTTGGGGCGCCCGGCCCCCCGCGGCTAGCCTGAGGCGCATGGCCCTCGGAACCGCCTCCACCAGGACCGATCACGCGGTCACCATTCGCGAGCTGCTGGCCTCGGGACAGCGCTCGTACTCCTTCGAGTTCATGGCACCGAGGACCGAGAAGGGCGAGCGGACGCTCTGGGACGCCATCCGCCGCATCGAGGCGGTCGGCCCCACCTTTGTCTCCGTCACCTACGGCGCGGGCGGCACCTCGCGGTCCGGCACCGTCCGGGCGACCGAGCGGATCGCCTCCGACACCACCCTCACGCCCGTGGCGCACCTGACCGCGGTCGACCACTCCGTCGCCGAGCTGCGCAACATCATCGGCCAGTACGCCGACGCCGGGATCCGCAACATGCTCGCGCTGCGCGGCGACCCGCCCGGCGACCCGATGGGGGAGTGGCAGCGGCACCCCGAGGGTGTGGACTACGCCTACGAACTCGTCCGGCTCATCAAGGAGTCGGGCGACTTCTGCGTGGGCGTCGCGGCCTTCACGGAGATGCACCCGCGCTCGACCGACTGGGAGAGTGATACGCGTCACTTCATCGCCAAGTGCCGTGCCGGTGCCGACTACGCCATCACCCAGATGTTCTTCGACGCGGAGGACTACCTGCGGCTGCGTGACCGGGTCGGGAAGGGCGGTTGCGAGACGCCCATCATTCCGGAGATCATGCCGGTCACGAACGTGCGCCAGATCGAGCGCTTCGCGCAGCTGGGCAACGCGCCTTTCCCGCCGGAGCTCGCGGACCGTATCCTCGCGGTCAAGGACGATCCGGCCGCGGTGCGGGCGATCGGGGTCGAGTACGCGACGGAGATGTGCCGGCGGCTGATGGCCGAGGACATTCCCGGACTGCACTTCATTACCCTTAATCACTCCACGGCGTCGTTGGAAATCTACGAGAATCTGGGACTGCACCAGAGGTCGTGAGGGCGGAGCCGCCGCCCCGGTGGGCCGACGACGGTGAACGGTGAGGAAGTGCTCTCATGGCCTACACAGTGCTCTACATCGCCTTCGGCGTGGTCGCGCTGTGGCTGCTCGGCGAAGTGCTGCTCCAGTACAAGGCCCGGCTCAGGTGGCGACTGCTCGCCTTCGCGGGATTCATGGGCGTCGTCCTCGGCGTCTACCTTCCGTCCGTCGTCGTGATCGTCCTGGGCGCGCTCGCCTTCGGCGCCGGCCAGACCTTCGTCACGCTCTCCTACCGGCGGGGCTTCGTCGAGGGCTGGGCCCTCAACGTCCCCAAGGGCGACCGCAACGGCGACGGCAGCGACGACGATGACGACGACGAGGACGAGCCCGCGCCGGTCTCGCGCCGCGGACGCCGCGGCCGGGGCGCGCGCGGCGAGGCCGCGGAGGGCCACGACGGCTACACCGCGGAGCCGGTGACGCAGGATCCGGCCGGGGAGCCCGGGGCCGGTGTCCCGGACGGCGTGCCCGCCGGGCAGTCGTACGACGTCTACGCGGGCCCGCAGCAGGGTGCACAGGGCGTCCCGGGTGCGCAGGGCATGGACTCCACGCAGGTCTACCAGCCGATGCCGCTGCACGAGGACAGCGGCGAGTACCCGGCGTACAACGCGCAGCCGCAGCCCGGGTACACCGCCGCCGATCCGTACAACGGCGGCGGCTACGAGGGCTACGGCACCACCGGCTACGGCGACTGGAACAACGGGGCGCAGCAGCAGCCCGCCGCGGCCTCGTACGACGCCTACGGACAGCCGCAGCAGACCGGCAGCTGGGAGACCCAGCAGGCGTACGGGACCTACGGCGGCTACCAGGACCCGTACCAGCAGGGTCAGGGCGCCGGCGGGCAGCAGCAGGGGTACGGCTACGACACGCCCGCGGGCGGCGTCTGGGTGCCGCAGCAGGGCGGCGAGCAGCAGCCGTACATCCCGCAGCAGCAGAACTCCTACGACCAGCAGCAGCAACAACAGCAGCAGCCGCACGAGCAGCAGGGCCAGCAGGGGCAGCCGGGTCAGGGGCAGTACGACCCGTACGACCCCTACCGCTACAACTAGCGGGGCCTCAGCGGCTGCCGCCGGGGCCGCCCGCGATCAGGTCGGCGGTGATGGCCCCGGACATGCCCGTGTGGGCGAGCCCGCCCCCGGGGTGGGACCAGCCGCCGACGAGGTGCAGGCCGGGGACCGGGGTGCGGTTGTCCGGGTGCAGGTGCGCCCCGTCGGCGCCGGCCAGGGCGGGTCGGGGGATCCGGCCGCCCGGGAGCCCCGTTTCGCGCGCGGTGTCGGCCGGGGTGTGCACCCGGCGCCACAGCAGGCGGTCCGCGAGGTCCGGCAGGGCGGCCGCGGCCGCCGCCAGGACCGCGTCGGCGTACCGGTCGGCAAGGCCGGGGGCGTTCCAGTCCTGCCCGCCGGCGCCGCCCTGCGGGGGCACGGTCGCGCTGACGGTGACCGCCTCCGACGCGTCGTCCGGGCGCAGGGTGTCGTCGTCGGGCCGCAGCACCGTGACGGTCATCCGCTCGTACAGCTCGCCGCGGGCCAGGGCCGCCGCCTCCGCCGCCAGGTCGGGGGCGTGGACGACCGTGCGGTGCGGGGTGCCGCCGGGCCGCGCACCGCGCAGCGCCAGGCACACCGTCAGCCGGCCGGGGCCCTCGCCGTCCAGGCCGGGCGGGACGGCTTCCCCGGAGCCGGGCAGCAGCGCCGACAGCACCCGGGGCGCGACGCCCGCGACGACCTGGTCGGCCTCCACCCTTGTGCCGTCGGCGAGTTCGAGCCCCGCGGCGCGGCCGTCCTTCTCCACGACCGCCGCGACGCCCGTGCCGAAACGGAACTCCACCCGCCGTTCCCGGCACCGCTCGTACACGGCGTCCGCCAGCGCGCGCATGCCGCCGCGTACGTACCAGGAGCCGAAGGTCTGCTCGATGTACGGCAGCACGGCGGCGCTCGCCGGGGCCGTGCGCGGGTCGAAGCCGTGGGCCAGGGCGTAGTAACCGAGCAGGGCGGCGAGGCGCGGGTCGCGCAGTTCGCGGGCGGCGGTCTCGGCCAGCGTCGGCGCGCCCCGCCGGAACAGGCCGCGGCGGACCGGCGCCGCCGGGTACGGGTCACGGCCGAGGACGGCCGGGCCGGCGGCGAGAGCGTCCTCCAGCAGCGGCCTGCGCGTGGCGTCCCAGACGCCGCGGGCGCGCACCAGCAGGTCGCTCCAGCGCTCGCCCGCGCCCTCGCCGAGGGCGGCGTCCAGCGCTGCCACCACACCGCCGCGCGAGGCGTTCGGCAGGACGGCCTCGCTGCCGTCCGCGAAGAGATGACGGCCGGCGGGCTCCACCTGGGACAGCGCGACGCTCTCCTCCAGGCTCTTCCTGCCGGTCTTCAGGAACAGGTCGCGGTAGACCGCGGGGAGGTGCAGCAGACCGGGCCCGGTGTCGAACCCGAAGCCGTCCCGTTCGTACCGGCGGACGGCGCCGCCGTGCGACTCCGCGCGCTCGTACACCGCCACCCGGTGCCCGCCCGTGGCGAGCCGGGCGGCCGCCGCCATGGCGCCCATACCCGCGCCGATCACCGCAATCCGTGCCATGGGCAGGACCCTATCCCCAGCCGCTGACAGTCCCTTGGCCGGACCGGCGCTGACGGCGCCGCTCCCTCCAGCGCCGCCAGGAGCGGCGGATCCGGGACATCACGAAGAACACCGTCGTGACGCCGACCGCGAGCAGCGTGGCCGCGACGACCGCCGCCGCGACCGGGTGGAACAGCGCGAGCACGATGATCCCGGAGACGCCGACGTCCTCGGCGAGACTGACCACGATGTTGCTCGCGGGCTCGGGCGAGGTGTTGACCCCCAGCCGCAGGCCGGCCTTGACCAGATGGCTGACCAGGGCCGTCGTGCCGCCGACCGCCCCGGCCGCCAGCTCGGGCAGCGAGCCGTCCTGGCCCGCCAGCAGGGCGGCCACGACGGCACCCGCGACCGGCCGGATCGCCGTGTGGACGGCGTCCCACGCGGTGTCGACGTAGGGGATCTTGTCCGCCACCGCCTCGCACAGGAAGAGCACGCCCGCCACGACCAGCACATCCGTGCGCTCCAGTGCCGGGGGCACCTCGTCGCTGATCCCGGTGGCGCCCATCAGGCCGAGCAGGAAGACCACGGCGTAGGCGTTGATCCCGCTCGCCCAGCCGCTGGTGAATACGAGCGGAAGAACCGACATGGGCGCTGATGCTAGCGAAGCCGCGCGCCGGGCTCTGAGCGGTACTGCCCAGGAGTGAGTATCCGTACCTAGACGCGCACTTGAGTACGTGCGCGGATGAGCGGGACCCCGCCGGGACGCCAAGGTGGTGTCAACGGACGGGCAAGGCGCCGGGACCGCCGGCACGGGGCGGCGGAACGGCGCGGCGCACGGACGGGAACGGGGGCACCACGGGGGAGCGCCACCCCGGCACGACCCGGCGGGGGACCGGGTCGCACCGGGGTGGCGCGCCCCTGTTCCGGCTCAGGCGCGGGCCCGGCCCGCGACCCGGCCCTGCAGCAGCCGGGACAGGGCGGCGTGCACGTCGTCGATCGACCGCTCCGGCTGGAACGACAGCCAGTCCAGCGCCGCCACCAGCACCATCCCGAACAGGGCGGCCGCCGTCAGCGGCACGTCGATCTCGTCGCTCAACTCGCCCGCCTCCAAGGCCGCCTGGAGTGTCCGCTCCACGACGGCCACGGCCTCCTTGCGCAGCACCATGAGCGTGTCCTGCCACGCCCGGTTGGTGCGCCACAACTCGGCGACGTACAGCTGCGTGAAGGACGGGTACTCCGCGATGAAGGCCAGGCCCGCGCGGATCATCGCGTCGATCGCGTCCACCTGGGTGCCGCCGCGGGCGGTGACGGCCTCGCCCGCCTCCTTCAGGGAGGCGGTCAGCAGACCGACGCCGTGCCGCAGCAGCTCCTCGAAGAGCTCGTTCTTGCTGGCGAAGTTGTAGTAGACCGTGCCCTTGGCCACGCCGGCGCGATCGGCGATCTCGTCCACCGTGGTGGCGGAGAAGCCCTGCTCGGCGATGAGGGTGACCGCGGCCTGGAAGAGCTTCTGCCGGGTGGCCTGCCGTCGTGCACTGTTCATGACGTCGATTGTCTACGGCCGCGCCGCCCCGGCGTCACAGGGACAGCTCCGGGTGCAGCCGGGCCGGCGTCCAGACCTGCTTGCGGCGCGCCGACCACGCGGTGAGCGCCAGCGCGCCCGCGGTGAACAGGGCCAGCACCAGGCAGGCCCGCCACACCGGCCACAGGCCGCCGCCCGTGATGAGGTGCCGCAGCCCCTCGACCACGTAGCTCATCGGCAGGAACGGGTGGACGGCGTTGAAGAAGCCCGGGCTGGTCTGCACGGGATAGGTGCCGCCGGCCGAGGTCAGCTGGAGCATGAGCAGGGCCAGCACCAGGACGCGGCCCGCCGGGCCGAAGCGGGCGTTGAGCCACTGCACGATCGCGCCGAAGCACGCGGTCACCAGCACCAGGAAGCCGATCGTGCCCCCTGCGCGGGCCATCCGCAGGCCGACGGCCCAGTGCAGCACGGCCATCAGCGCGAGCGTCTGCAGGACGCCGACGGCGACGACCGGAAGCCAGCCCGCCACCGCGATGCGCCACGCGGGGGCGCCCGCCGCCATGGCGCGCTTGTTCAGCGGCGGCAGCAGCATGTACGCGACCATGGCGCCCACCCAGAGGGACAGCGGGATGAAGTACGGGGCGAAACCGGTGCCGTAGTTGGGCGCCTTGTGCAGTGCGCCGGAGACCAGCCGCACCGGGTCGGCCATCACCTTGGTGCGGTCGTCGCGCTCCTCGGTGCCGTAGTCGGGGATCCGCGCGGCGCCGTCGTGGAGGCCGTCGGCGAGCCGGCCGCTGCCGTCGGTGAGCCGGGTCAGGCCGCTGGTGAGCCGGTTGCTGCCGTCCGACAGCCGGTACATGCCGCTGGCCAGGCCGTTCGCGCCGGAGGACAGGTCGGTCAGTCCGCTGTCGAGGTTCCCCGCGCCCGCCGTGGCGGTGTGCAGGCCCTTGGAGACCTTCCAGGCGCCGGCGTTGAGCTCGTTGACGCTGTCGACGGCACTTTGCAGGCGGTCGGCCAGGTGCGGGTCGGACAGGTCCGCGGCGACCGAGTGCATCGTGCCCAGGTCGTCGCGCAGGCCGTCCAGTTGGGCGTCGTGGGTGCGCACATAGGTGTCGAGCCGGCCGGCGACCCGCACCACCTCGTCCGCGGCGTCCCCGGCCTTGTCCAGCGCCCGGCACTCGGGGGTGACGGCGCCGAGCGGGCACTGCTGCGTATACGCGCCGTGCACCTGGGCGGCGGCGGCCTTCGCATCGGTCACGGCGCGCTCCGCCTGCCCCGGCAGGTCGCCGAGACCGTCCTTCGCGTCCTGGGAGCCGCGGGCGACCAGCCGCGCCACCGCGTTGATCTCCTTGACGTGCTTCTTGACGAAGGCGAGTTCGTCGGACGCGCCGTTGACCCCGTCGGCGAGCCTCTGGGTGCCCGCCGCGACGCGGCCGGCGCCGATGTCCAGCGCGTCCAGTCCGCCGGCGAGGGCGTGGCTGCCCTTCTTCGCGTCGCGCAGGCCGTTCGCCAGCCGCCGGGCGCCGTCCTCGGCGCTGCTGATGCCGTCGCCGAGTTCCTTTGAGCCCGTCCGGGCCGAACCGGCCCCCTTGGTGACGTCGTCCGCGCCGCCCGCGGCCCGCACCGTTTGGTCGTGGAGGTCGGAGAACGAGACGAAGATCTTGTCGTAGAAGCCGCGCGACGCCTTGGTGGAGGCGGCGGAGCGCACCTCGGAGAAGACCGTCCGGGAGATCTGGCCGACGATGTAGTTGTTCGCGTCGTTCGTGCGCACCTGGAGCGCGCCGGTCTCGGGACGCCGGCCGGCACTGGAGCCGACGCGGGCGCTGAAGTCCGGCGGGACGGTCAGCGAGAGGTAGTAGGTGCCGTCCTCGACACCCCGGGCGGCCTCGGCGGCGCTGGTCTCGTGCCAGTCGAACGTGTCGCTGCCGCGCAGCCCCTCGGCGATGGAGTCGCCCGCGGCGAGCCGCTGCCCGTCCACGGTGGCGCCCTTGTCGGCGTTCACCAGGGCGACGGGGACCTTGTCCAGCCGCCCGTACGGGTCCCAGAACGACCACAGGTACAAGGCGCCGTAGAGCAGCGGCAGGAGCAGCAGCGCCACCATGGCCGCGCGGGGCAGCCGTCCCCTGCAGAACCTCCTCAGCTCAAGCACTGCCGGCCTCGGCGTGCGCATCGGCCGCCCCCTTCCCGCTCGTGGCGCCGGCGTTCCCGCCGCTGCCGTTCTCGGTGTCGTCCTTGGCCGCGCTCCCGGTGCGGGCCGCGGCCGCGGGTGTGCGCGTGCGGACCGGCACGGCGTCCTCGGGCGCCTGCGTGCAGACCGCCAGCACGGTGGTGCCGCCCGCGGCGACGCCGCGCAGCATCGCCCATGCCTCGTCGCGTTCGGCCGGGCCCAGCTTGTGGTCGACGTCGTCGACGGCCAGGACCTCCGGGCGGCCGAGGAGCGCGAGCGCGGTGCCCAGGCGCAGGGCCTCCAGGCGCTCCAGGTCGCGGGCGGCGGTGCGTTCGGCCTTGGGCAGGGCGGCCGGATCGAGTCCGGCCGCCTCCAGTGCCTCGTCGATCCGCCGCCGTCCCGCGGCCTCCCGCTCCGCTCGGGGCCGCGCCCAGCCGCGCAGCGAGTCGCCGAAGCGCCGTTGCAACAGAAGCCGTTCGCGCAGATGCTCGCCCACGGTGAGCGCGGGGTCGAGCTCGCAGACCCCGTCGACGGGGCCGAGCGCGGCGACGCGCCGTACGGCGGCGAGCTGCCGCGGCAGCCGGTGCCCGGCCACCTCGGCGTGTCCCTCGCCGGCCCGCATGCGCCCGGTCAGCGCGAGCAGCAGACAGGTGCGGCCGGTCCCCGAGGCTCCCTCGACGGCGATCAGACTGCCCGCCGGCGCCGTGAAGGTGACGTCCCGGAACGTCCAGCCCCGGGGCCCCTCGAGCCCGAACCCCTCCGCGGTGATCACTCGCCCGCCCCCGTTCCCGTCCCTCGTTTTGAACTGACCAGTCAGTGTAAAAACTCTAGCGCACTTCGTCGGCCCTCATCGAATGCGCAGGTCAGGGCGATTGTCAGAGGGGTGCTTCACGATGAGTTGCGAAGGGCCAGGAACTGTCGGACACGTCGTACGAAGACAGGAGGTACGTGATGACCGCGCCAGCTCGCAGGACCGCCGCCGGCGGCGGTGCCACCGACGTCCATCCCGTTCTGCGCAGGGCGGGTGCCCCCGTCGCCGCGCTCGATCTGCTCGCCCAGGCCGCGCGGGGGCTCCAGGAGGCTGCCGCGCTGGAGACCGCCAACGACCGCTACGCCACCGCCCATTTGGCCGCACTGCGCACCGCGGCCGCCGTGCTCGCCGTGCGCGGCCGCCCGGAGCCGACGAAGCGGCGCCGGCAGCGGATCCGCAGCGCGTGGGAGGTGCTGCCCGAGGTCGCGCCCGAACTGGCCGAGTGGAGCGCCCTGTTCGAGGCGGGCGCGGGGCGCAGGGCCCTGGCCGAGGCGGGCATACAGGGGGCCGTGACCCGGCGGGACGCCGACGACCTGGTCCGCGCCGCCGGGATGTTCCTGCGGCTGGTGGAGCGCCTGCTCGCGCTGCAGCCCGCCCTGCCGCGGCAGCAGGTGGACCGCCCGGCTTGATCGGGGGGCTTCGCGCGGCCCACTAGAGTGGGTGCCAGGCAGGGCCGACCGGTCCCGAGCCCCGACCGCCCGCGAGGAGCCGTCCGCATGTCCCGTCCAGGAGGGACCGAACCGCTGCGTCCCCGCGCAGCCCTGCGTACTGCCGTGGTCTGGGAGGTGCTGCGCGAGGCGCTGGACCGGCAGGCCAAGGCCGCGGGCCGGGACGTCCTCGACGTGCTCGACACGGGCGGGGGCACCGGCAACTTCGCCGTGCCGGTGGCCAGTCTGGGCCACCGTGTCACCGTCGTCGACCCCAGCCCCGACGCGCTCTTCGCCCTGGAGCGGCGTGCCGCCGAGGCCGGCGTCACCGAACGCGTCCACGGCGTCCAGGGCGACGCGCACGGGCTCCTGGACGTCGTGCCCGCCGGCAGCCAGGACGTGGTGCTCTGCCACGGCGTACTGGAGTACGTGGACGATCCCGCCGAGGGCATCCGCAACGCCGTCGGCACCCTGCGCCCCTCCGGCACGTTGAGCCTGCTCGCCGCCGGCCGCCACGGGGCCGTGCTCGCGCGCGCCATCGCCGGTCACTTCGCCGAGGCCCGGCACACCCTGGACGACGCCGACGGCCGCTGGGGCGACGGCGATCCGGTGCCGCGCCGCTTCACCGCCGGCGAACTGACCGAGCTGGTCGCCGACGCGGGCCTGCGGGTCGGCGCGGTGCACGGCGTGCGGGTCTTCGCCGATCTGGTCCCCGGCGTCCTGGTGGACACCGAACCGGGCGCCCAGGAAGCACTCCTGCGACTGGAACTCGCCGCCGCCGAGCAACCCGCCTTTCACGCGGTGGCCACCCAGTTGCACGTGCTGGCCGAGCGCGGCTGACACCGTCCCCCGGGCCGGGGCCCCTTACACCTTCCGGTCACCCAGCGGGAGGAGTCCGTCACACGCCCCCCGAGAAGCGGTTCCGGGCCGTATGCTGGCATGACGTGGCGTTCGACGGGGAAAACCTCCCCCGTCGGATTGGCGCAGTGGGGCGGGTTTCACGGGGGCGATTCCCTGCCTATCCTGGAAGGGTCGTAACGGTCGCTCCCCCGCGACCGACGAGTAGGAGGACTCCGTGCCGCTCTCGGAGCACGAGCAGCGCATGCTCGAGCAAATGGAGCGAGCGCTGTACGCCGAAGATCCCAAGTTCGCGTCGGCGCTTGAGGGAAGCGGGCTGCGCACCTACACCAGGCGGCGGGTCTACCTGGCTGTGGCGGGCTTCCTGGTGGGCATCGGACTGCTGATGGCCGGCATGATCGCCCAGCAGCCCTGGATCAGTGTCGTGGGTTTCCTGGTCATGCTCGGCTGCGCCGTCCTCGCCGTCACCGGTTGGCGTCGCGCCGCACGGCCGGGCTCCACCGCGGCCGCCGCGGGACACTCCCATCCGGGCAACCCGGCCCGCGCGCGGCGTCAGTCGCGGCGCGGAATGATGGACCGCATCGAAGAGCGGTGGCAGCGCCGCCGCGACGAACAGGGCCAGTGAGCCACGGCCCCGACCGACCCAGCGCCTTCCACTGACGTCGCCCATGGGGGCGGGATCCCGACCGGGACCCGCCCCCATGGGCGTCCCCGGGGCCGGTCCGGGCCTGCGCCACAGCAAGCCGCCGGGCCGTTCACCCGCCGTGGAGGGCCGGTGACAGCAGAGGGGGGGGGCGGGGGGGCGGGGGCGGGGCCCCCCCCCCCCCCGCCCGGCGGGGGCGCGGCCCGCCCCGCCGGGGCGCGCCGCGCGGGCACCCGG